>CAZXLK010000007.1:0-32184 GCA_964641775.1 uncultured bacterium
CAGGATCTGTGCTTGGTACGTGAGTACCTTCATTCTCATATTTCACTTTTAGACATTGTAAAATCCAGGCAGCTCTTGCACCAAAAGCCGAATGGAATATCAGTCTTTTCCCTACATAGTAAACTCGAGACATCTCGATGTCGCCAATATCTAGGTGATTTTTGTAACTTGCAGATACATTATCGAAGACTTGTCCAGCAGTGAGATCATCATCATCTGCCATGAGCCATGGAGCTCCCCATGTTGCAAAAACGCTAGGAGCAGAGGAGTTTGGTCCTTTAGATGATGCGTGGTGTTTTCCATGGACTCTTGTATATTCCATGTAGGCTACCCAATCATCATAGACCAGATTCATTCCAAGCCCAACTTGGAAGCCGGGTTTGAAATCAAAGTCCATGTTTATGTAATCACCTTCAATGGTCGGTTCAATAACTCCGCCTGGTATGAAAAGGTCGTTTTCATTACCAAAGCCTATAGACATATTGTCCATTGTTGGCTGCCAGTAAAGGAAGCTGGCTGTTACAATGATATCAAGATCGCACTCCATCCCAATGAAGATTTCTGCTGGCGCATTGTATGCGCAAACAATGGGCGGCTGAGGAGCTTGCAGCGGACCGCATTTTGGGGGCGGTACGGGTTTGCAAACTGGTGGGGGTTGACAAGGATTGCAAGGTTTGCACTCCTGTTCTTTCATTTGGCCAAAAATGGAGCTGGCCGCTAGAAGCGAAACTACCATCATTGGCATTGTTTTTAGATTCAAGTTCATTTTTTTGCTCTCCATTTTGGAAGAAGGTTATTTAGCTTTCGCTAACTTTTTTCTTTTCCCGATGCCACTCTTCACTTTTCGTTTTTCAACGCAGCTTGATGGCATTTTAGGTTATTACTTTATTTTTTAAGGCAAACGAAAAATTTTATCAAGAAAAATTCGAAAAAAATCTTTTTAGCACATCCTTTCTGCACCTACTTTCTCGAGGAAAAATTCATTTTTCCACATTTTTTAAAAATCGATCCTTGCCATCAGTGTTAAACCTTGCACATACAAGTTGCCTTCGGGTAATTCATAGCTTCCAACAAATGTTGGAGAGGTAAAATGATGAAACATGTTTTGATCAAAGAATACCTGAAAACCGTAAGTTGCTATTACATCAAGATGCCAATCATTTGTACCAACATAAGCTCCCCATCCGATTCCCATTTCAAAATCCAAATGGCTTCTCAATACCCTTAAAATATCTTTTGTGATCACAAATACCGGAATTCCGGCTGCTGTATGGAATTCCGTAGTAAAAGGCGTCAGCACGCTTTTGTCTTGGATTTTATATTTGGTATAAAGGATATCGCCATATACACTTCCAATAAATCGAAAGTCCCAGCAAATATTCCAGTCCATTGTCAATCCGGCTCTCGGGCCAATTGCCCACGAATGAGATCTTTGATATACCTCTAACGTACTAGGTAAAGAAAAAATATCGCCGCTTGGATCGAATCTAAAAGTAGTTGCGTTGTTGACATATTTTGCATGCATGCTTTGCAAAATCCACGCTGCTCTTGCTCCAAAAGCTGATCGGAAGACGAGCTTTTTTCCTACATAGTATTTGCGGCCCAGATCAATATCTAAAAAATCAAGGTGGTTTCGATAATGGCCTTTGGCTGTGTTAAAAACTTGGCCGCCTATTCCGGTAACACCACCTAAGGAATCAATGGCACCGTTCATGAGAAAAGGATGGCCCCATGTTGCAAAGATGCTGGGAGAACTCAAGGGTCCATTTGAACGGGCGAAATGAGATCCATGGACTCTGGTGTACTCAAGAAATCCATCCCAATCATCCCATGCAAGATTCATCCCCAATCCAATTTGGAAGCCGGGTTTGAAATCGAAATCCATCTCAATGAAAGATCCTTGAATCGAGTTGGCTTCAGGTCCTACCCCTAACAAAGTTAAGTTGTCTGTAAGGCCGATTGCCATATGATCTTGTAATGGCTGCCAGTAAATGAAGCTAGCTATTCCGAAAAAGTCGCAGTCTTCGTCCATGCCGATGTAGATTTCAGCAGGCGCATTGTAGGCGCAAACAATGGGAGGTTGAGGCTCTTGAAGAGTTCCGCATCTGGGTTGAGGTACCGGTTTACAGACAGCTGGAGGTTGGCAAGGATTGCAAGGAGCGCATTCATGGGCTTCACTTTTTTGTGGCTGGGCAATAGCTTCTTTTTTTTCGGTCTGTTCGGTGTCTTGGGTAGTTTCGGTTTCCATTTGCCCGAAAATGGAGGTGGTTGCAAAAAGACATAAAGCTAAATATTTCATCGTGTCACCAGTCAATGTACATCCCTGTAGGTAGCTGAATAGGGGCATCAAAAAAGGAAAAGGTCAAACCAATCTGCATTTCATCGGTTTCTTCATCCGCTAATTCATGCATGCCAAAATAAATGGCAGGCTGAGATAGGTAGTATTCAGGGTGTTCCTTGATCATATATCCTCCCCTTCAATCCCCTAATGAATAATTATTTGCTTTTATGCAACCATTATTAAGAAAAAAAGAGGTTTTATTTATGGGGCGCATCTTATGTCTTTTGTTCTTAGTTCTTTTTAGCTCTTGTGGAAAAAACGAATTTGGAGGCGGTCAAATTGCTAGGTTTAGTTTGACAGCCGATCCGACAACTCTCGATCCGCAAAAAGCAAGGGATCTGAATAGCATTACTTTAATCCATATGCTATTCGAAGGTTTGACAAGGACATCGAGTACCGGGGAGGCCGAGCTTGCCCTTGCTGAGAAGGTGGATGTGGATGAAGTTGGGATAAGGTATGTGTTTCATTTGCGAAAATCGAAATGGTCTAATGGAGATTTCGTCACAGCCTATGATTTTGAAAAGAGCTGGAAAACCATTTTGGATCCTAACTTTGCATCGGATATTGCCTACCAGCTTTATGGAATTAAGAATGCAAGAAAGGTCAAGCTTGGCGAGAAAGAGGAAATTGGAGTGAAGGCATTAGATGGGGAAACTTTAGTTGTGGAGTTGGAGCATCCAATCCCCTATTTTTTAGAACTCGTCACAATGCCCGCCTTTTTTCCGGCAAAAGAGTCTTTATATAATGGTCCCTTTGTGTTAAAGGACTGGAAACATTCGGATGTTGTAAAGCTGAAAAAGAATCCAAATTATTGGGAGGCGGATCATGTAAAGCTCGCGGGAGTCTATTTTTATATTGCTACGCCCGATACGGCTTTACAGATGTTTGAAGAAGGAAAGATCGATTGGGCAGGCTCTCCTCTTTCCACCATTCCCGCAGATGCGATTCCAAGTGTAAAGCGGCTTTACATTAGCCCTTTTTTGGGAACTGCCTTTTATCGGATCAACACCGATCGAATCAAAGATCTTAAAGTACGAAGGGCTCTTTCATTGAGCTTGGATCGAGAGCAGATTGTCAAGCATGTTCTTCCGGGAGGTGCAAAATCAGCTTGGGGTCTTGTTCCTCCGGAAATGGGGCTTGCAAAGAATCTAAATGTAAAGCTAGAAAATGTGCAAATCAATGAGCCTATCACAATCAGTTATTGTAACTCCGAAAGAAATGCATTAATTGCCCAGGCAGTGCAAAATCAATGGAAAAAGAATTTGGGACTGACTGTCCAATTGGAAGCTGTGGAGCCGAAAGTTTTTTTTCAAAGGGTGTCGAAAAGAGAATATCAAATTGCCATGGGCTCATGGACTGCCGATTTCAATGACCCGATCAATTTCTTAGAGGTTTTTAAATATAAGGATGCAAGCACAAATAACACCGAGTGGGAAAATAAGAGCTACATTGATCTTTTAAACCGATCTTCTGTATGTAGAAGTGATCAAGAGAGAAAAGAGCTTTTAGGCAAGGCCGAAGAGATTTTGATGGAAGAGATGCCGATCATCCCTATCTTTCATTTTGCATTGAACTATGTAAAAAATCCCAATCTATTAGGTGTGAATTTGCCTCCTATTGGAGTTCTTGATTTAAGAAATGCCTATTTTGATGAGGTGAAAGAATGAAAAAGATTTTGTGGGCTCTATTACCCATTTTGTCCTTTGCAGGGACAAATTCCGGGTCTGTCCTTTTAATGAACGATTCCTCCTTCATCTTAACTGCGACCGTGCAAGCATCAGATGGAACATTTTTAGGGCAATTTACCATTCAACCGGGCCAGCAAAAAAACTTCACTACCAATTTAAATCCGACAGGTTATGTCCATCCCGGAACACCTGCAGTCTCCCTCACCCCTTATACAGTCATTTGGCAATGTCCCTCAGAGAGCCATTATTCCATGTGCCAAAGAGTCTCTCCCGGAAGCCTATGTAAAGCCAACGATTGCCCCGGAAGCCACTTCTGTTCTCCAAAACCCGAATCCAAAAAACAAGCCCCAGCCTCCACATTGAAGAAGGCGAAGTAAGTTAGGGGTCTAATACCGTGACCGATCCCGATACCGTGACCGTGACCGATACCACCCCAAAGACGATGCGTCTTTGGGGTGAAAGCGCAAGCGTTCACGGATCGATTAAACTAAAATCAGTTCTTTTACCGGAAGATCCCAAGGATCTCTGGGGAGAGGCTCTAAGGTGAGCTGTTCTGTAAAGCCAACTCCTGCTGTTGGAATATCCTTTGTAATCTGTAAAAAACGATCGTAATGTCCTTTTCCGTATCCGAGGCGGTATCCATCTTTATCAAAAGCAAGGGCGGGGACAAGGATGAGATCGATGTCAGCCAAAATTGCTTTGCGCGATTTTTTCGGATCGGGCTCCAGAATGCCTAAATCGGAAATCAAAAGATCATTAACGCTCTCTACATGATAAGGAACAAGCATCCCATCTTCTAGCCGATTGGCCATCACCCTTTTTTGAGAAGCTAGTAAGGAATTGAGAGGGAAAAGATCAATTTCTGATCCAATGGAATAAAATGTAAGAATGCGCCCCTTTGTGGCGAGCATTTCCATGAGCTTTGCGGCAGCTTTTTCTTTCCTTTCTTTGGAGATTAGCCCTCGCAAAATAAGAAAGTGCTTTCTCTTCTCATTCTTGAGGATCTGCTGGCTTTCCTTTTTCATAATGAATTTTTTTTAAAAAGATCCCGTCTTCATCATACATGTAGGCAATCCCAGTGCCATTTGTAACGGTAGAGATAGGACGGTCTTGATTTTTCTTATAGTAGGCCCCTTTCATGAGAGTCCCCTCTTCATATTCTTCTACGAGCATGAGCGATCCATTATTATACCATGCGCAGCTAGGGCCCAATTTTTGATTGCGGGCATATTCTCTTTGGCTTTGGAGCTGACCATTGGGATACCAGGTTTTTACAATCCCATGAATCGTCCCCTGATCCCAATGGATTGATAATTTTTGCAGCGGCTTTTCTTTTCTATTTTCTGTGCGAAAATAGGCGACTTCTTCCCCATGTTTTTTCCCATTTTTCAAAGAATACTGAGCGATCAGTTCTCCGAATTTGTTGACTTTTTTCACAAATCCTTCAGGAGTTCCTTGCCTGACTTCCAGAAGAAAGGAGATGGAATCCCCATCGTATCTGGCTTGGATACCCCGACCATCGACTACTTCAGCTATCTGCTCAGAATGGTTGTTGTAATAGAGCCCATTTACAAGAAGTCCTTCTCGGTACTCTTCTTGCCATGCAAGTTTTTGATTTGAGAAATAGCCCATCGATCTTCCTTCCTGGCGCCCTTTTTCAAACTGAACCTTTGCTTTTATATCTCCGTTTGGGAAAAAATCGGTCCGCTCTCCTTCTTCCATATTTTTTATGTAGGGAATGAGGCATCGTTGCGTCCCATCCGGATAAAAATAAATGCTTGTCCCTTGCAAATCCCCCTTTTCATAAGGAATTTGGGCAACAATATGCCCATCTTCATCCCAAACTTGGCTCATCCCATCAAAAAGCCAATCTCTTTGTGCTCCTTGGATAATGTCGGCGGTTCCTCCAATCACAAAGGAATCAATTTTGATTTGCCCGCTGGGAAACCACTCCCTATAAGAACCATTTGCCCGCATCTCTTTGGTCTCCAGATATTGGGCAATCGTTCCATTGGGATGATACGCAGTAATGATGGAGCAATTTTTCCCCTGATTTTTAAAAATGCGGAGGACCTTTTTGTAAGGTTGGGATTCCAAAAAGTCCATGTTTTGATAGACCACAAGCCGATCCGGAGAACTAATGGTCTCTGTAAAGCCATTTCGATCCTGGATTTGGATTGCTGTTAAGACATTGCCACCATCTGTTTGATAATGGGAACAGCCCGCGGCAAGTATTACTAAAACAGCCAAATATTTATTCATAGCTCCATTCCCTTTTGATAAGCTGAAGTTCGAGTTCAAAAAGTTCACCCTTTTTTTTCAATTTCATATTGCGGACCACAAGCTGGGGCATATTCGGTATGGGTTCAAATGATCCTATCGTGACATCTTCAATACGAGAAAGAATTTTTTGTAGATCTATTGCATTCACTTGGACAGGATGGCGCATGTTTTCATCTGTTTCTTTGATTCTTTTCGATGTCCGGATATTTTCCTCGAGAAAAGAGATCCGGTTGGTTTTTTCCAAAAAATGCAGTCTTTGTTTGATTTCATCTTTTTTTGCTAGAGCAGGATGATCCAATCGCGAGAGTTGAAAATCTCTTTCCATATCTAAAAGAGGGATCGATTCAATCTTTTCTTCGAGAAAATATGGATCAGCTGTGCCATAACGGCTTAAAAATCTTTCTTTTCTTAGCTTTTTTCCAAGGGCACTTTTTGCCTTTCTTGCAGTTTCGAAATATTCATTTTCTAACTCTTTTTGCGCTGAGTTGCTGATGAGAAGAAATGAACCTGCAAAAATGATAGGCAAATAAAGAGCAAGATAAAAACAAGTCAAACCCCTCTTCGAAAAAAATAGTTTGCCAAGAGACTCAAGGTACATAAGGACTCTTTATCTTTTTTAAGTAAAACCTAGTTAAATAGCTTCCCTCTTTATCTTCCCAGGAAATTTCTTTTGTGTTGTCTATCATCTCATTATCTTCAAGTAGTGCAACATGGAATTTCCTTGCCTGCAAAGGGCTGTTCATTTGGAATTGCAACTCCACTTTTGCAACGTATGGATCTTGCGACTCTAATGTATATTGTATATCCAGAAGCTGCAACGGATCATCTGCTAAAATAGTGAACTGATGGAGCCAGGAAAGAAAAGAACTTGCATTTGGGACGTCGAGAATGTAGGGGTATTCTTTGCTATTCTTTGCAACTTCTTTTTTCCATTCCAAAAGAGTTAAATTTGATCCCCACATTTGCATGATTGGGCTGATCTCTTCCATCATTTTCTCTTGGTTCTTGCGGATGCTCCGATTTCCAATAAAAAATAGGGTGGTACTTAAGAAAATGGAGAGAAAAAGGAGAAAGGCTGCATAGGATCCTGCTTTGGTATAATTTTTTCTAGGGAAAAATTCATTCCTAAGAAGCTGTAAAGGGGCCTTTTCATGTTGAATGCAAAGACCAATGGGAATTGCAAAAGAGAGCTCTTCAGGGCCTGCCCCCAGTGAAATTTCTTCCGTAATCGCATCTTGCACATCTTGGCAAAGGGAGGTTTTTAAATGGGGCAATGCATTTCCGGTAAAAATGATTGGTTTTTTTGGGGTAAGGCGTTGAAAAGAGAAAATCACCTTCGATAGCTCTTGTCTCAGAGAGGAAAACTCATCCCCATCTTTGGAAGAGTGGGCTCCAAGTGCAATGGCATGGGATTTTTTTAGTTCTCCTTTTTCTAACGAAATGCAAGTACAAACATCAGATCCGAGATCGACTACAAAAACATCTTGTAAAGCCGGTTTTTTCCAAAGAACAAAGTGTTTCAGAGCAAGGGCATTTGCGCTCATGCAGTCCGGATTGATTTGGAGCTTTTTGAGATCTTCAAGCTGTTTTTGGATTGTTGTTTTTGGGGCTGCGATGAGGTTCACTTCGACTTTGCCAACCAATTTTTTGATGGAATAAGGGATGGAGATGGTTTCATTCGGATCTAAATGAGTCGTTCCTTCGGACTGAAACTGCAAGGCTTTTTTCAAATGGCGACTCTTGGCGATATTGAGCTCAAGGGAGCGTAATATAAAATCTTTAGATGATAATCCGGTTACGATTCGCCCCCGAAATTTGGGAATGTAAATCCGCTTTACATTGCCGGGGTTGGCAAGGAGGGCTGATTTTAAAGAAATGACTTTCCCTTTTTGCCAAACTGCTGCTTTGAGGTAGGGCTGATCGATCTGAAGGCCTAAAATTTTCATCATCTGTTATTTTATTTTGCCCGGCCTTTATAGAAAAGGAATTCTCCTATAAAATGTATGTCTATGGGAATGTATCTTCATTCAGTGATTCATCTATTTTTTACTTGCTACACGGCTTTAATCTTTTTAAGGATCGCAAGCTCCTGGTTTCCGGCATGGCAAAGGCATAAATTAGTCCAATTTCTCGCCTTTTACACGGACCCATATCTCAATATCTTCAGAAGAATCCTTCCTCCGCTAGGCGGGGTTTTAGACATTAGCCCAATCCTTGGCTTTTTTGCCCTTCGGATTGTGGAAAGCCTCCTTCATGGCATTTTTTCATGAAGATCGGCAATGTAAAGCTGGCAAGCAAGATTCTCTATGCCCCTCTTGCCGGATGTTCTGATCTTCCCTTTCGTAAGATATCTTGTCGCTATAGGCCGGGCCTTCTCTATTGCGAAATGGTAAAAATCGATGCCCTTGTCCGCAATGACCCTCATACCTATCGCCTTCTCGACTATGAGCCAAATATGCATCCCATCGGCGCTCAAATTTGCGGCAGCAAAGCTAAAATGGCGGCCGATGCCGCAAGAATCATTGAAGATCTTGGCTTTGATGTGATTGATTTCAACTGCGGCTGTCCTGTTGATAAAGTCACAAAAGACGGAAGCGGCTCAGGCATGCTTAAAAATCCGGATCTGATCGGCGAAGTGATCGCAAATGTCACTGCAGCAGTCAGTATTCCCGTAACTGTCAAAATCCGGGCAGGCTGGGATGAAAATAGCATAAATGGCCCTGAAATTGTCCAAATTGCAGAAAAAGCGGGAGCAAAAGCGATCGCAGTTCATGGAAGAACCCGCGAGCAAGGCTACAAAGGGCCCGCCAATTGGGAATATATCCGCGCATGTAAAGCCGCAGCAAAAGAGATTTTAGTCATCGGAAACGGAGATATTTTTGACGCTGGGGCAGCAGCGAGGATTTTCGATAAGACAAATTGCGATGGGATTTTGATCTCTCGCGGCACATTGGGCCAGCCGTGGATTCATGAAGACATTCAGCGCTATTTAAATGATGAATCTCCAATTCCTCGAGATATACCTTTCATCCGTTCCATTCTCCTAGAACATTTTGAAGCCATTATCCGCTATGCGCCGGAGAGGCAAGCGCTTCTTGATTTTCGACGTGTCGGATGTTGGTATCTTAAAAGGTGCATTGGCGCTAAATCTCTTCGCATGCAACTCAACGAGTCCAAATCCACCCTTCAAGCCTTTTCATTGATGGAAAGCTTCGATTGGAATACTCTTTCTTTAAATACCCAACTTGAAATGGCTTAAGCAGCAATAACAAAAAATCATCTTGCTTATCATGCCACCCGGGGCCCCCAAAAATGCATCATTTTTGGGGTGGAAGTGTGATCCTGCATATCCTGTTCCAATTAAAATAACAGGATTTGCAAGATCGCCAAGGCGTCATGATTTACAGGATAGATTGAAGATATTGAAAACAATTCAAATTCATCTTTAAATCTTGTTCTCATGGAAGAAAAGCATGTTCTGATTTCCGGGCTTGTTCAAGGAGTTGGGTTTCGCTCTCAAATTATCCGGCATGCAAGGCTGCATGGGATCAATGGTTTTGTTCGGAATTTGCCGGATGGCAAGGTGGAAATTTGCGCTCAAGGCGATCCTGGAGCAATTGAAAAGTTTTTTCAAGAAATCCGAAACAATTCAGGGGCTGCAAAAATTGAAAGTTTTCATGTAAAGCTAGAAAAATGTGGCAAGATTTACTCATCATTTGTCGTCAAGTAGTTTTTTTTCAAAAATCTTAAGCAGCCGTGTAATATTTTGTTTGGTATCGGTGATTTCTTTTTCAGGGGCTTGGGACTTTTTAGCAGCAAGCCGTTTTAAAAATTCTTCGTTTTTTAACGTTTGAGCGCCAAGAGATTTTACATTAGCGATAAGGGCTCGGTCGTTAGTTACAACGATCATTTGGCGAGGGTTTTTTGCAAAGGCAATTGTTTCTTCAATGTAACTATCTGCGGTTTGTCCCTTTGGCGTATAAATGATCTCCAAAGGACTTTGGTAGGCTCTTCCGCTTTCTTCAGTGAGTCTAACTTTTGCATCAAAGATAAGAATCCCTTTTAGATGTAAAGCCGCAAACCTCTTTTGTAAAAAGTGAATGATATGATGTCTTTGGACTTTTAAAGGACGATCAGAGAGGGTCAATGAAAAAAGAACATTGTAGCCGTCTAAGAGATACACAGCGTATCGATGGAAAGTAGGATCTTATCGAAGGCTTTTCTTCGATGGGAAATTTTATTTTTGGTAGTTTCGGGGATTTCTGCAAAAGATTTGCTATATCCGTTTTTGATAAAAAGAGGATCGTAGCCAAAGCCTGAAGCTCCCCTTTCTTTTGTCAGAAGCATCCCTTCGCAAGTCCCGCAGGCAGACTTTTTAAGACCTGTAGGAGCAGCAATTGCAATGCAGCACTCATAATAGGCATTTCTGTCATCATCGAGAAGATGCTGCATCTCTTGTAAAAGTTTTTTTCGATTATCGAGATCAGTTGCCTCGTTGCCTGCATAGCGGGCAGATAAAATGCCGGGCGCCCCTTTCAATGCAGGGACAATGAGGCCCGAATCATCTGCAAGAACAAAACGATTGAGCGCTTGGGCTGCATGCTCAGCTTTTAAAATGGCATTTTCCTCAAAACTATTCCCTGTTTCTTCAGGCGGAGTATATTGAGGAAAATCGCGCAAAGATAAAATGTCAAACTGAGGATAGGGCTTTAGCATGGCCCGAAATTCACGGATCTTGTGGATATTGGTGCTTGCTATGACAAGTTCGATCGTGGGCACCTTTTTTTGAACCATAATATTTTCAACGATACCGTATATTGTTATTTTTTCTGATCAAAATAATTGTCAATATCGGCAATTGCGAATTTTTCCCCTTGAAACTCAAACTTTTCTCCAACGGTTCTTCCTTTCATCGCTTGTGCAAGTTTGGATTGGAAAGAGAGGATTCTTTGTTCGGGATCGGCATCCCAAGGTCCAAGAAGAGTAAAGCGAAGGTGCTCCCCTTTGGAATCGCGGCAATGGACAACAGAGCCAATCCCTACTTCATCATTTGGGACATCTTCCGGAGTCAAGATCCGAGCTCTCCCTATTTGATCGGAAAGGAGTTTCAATTCCGATTGGAGCCGATCCCGTCTTTCCAAAGCAGCTTTGAATTCGGCATTTTCACGCAAATCGCCAAGAGCTCTTGCCGCTTGAATTTCTTTGGCATTATGGACAGTTTCAACCGTTGCGATTTGTTGAATGCGAAGCTGAACCTTTTGGTAGCCTTCTTGGGTTGTCCAAATGACATTTTCATCCCCTACATATTCCTTTTCTTTTCTCAGTCTGGAGAGCGATGGATGGACAACAGCTGCCAAAGAATGCAAAATTTTGATGTCGTGATCGGACAAAGAACCGCATTTGGTTGCAAGAAGAAGATATTCTTTTGCTTCCTCTAAGCTCGATTGTTGAAAAATATCCCTTACAATCTTGTATCGATTTGCCGTAAGAAAGGTAATGATCTTTTTTGCAAGGTCGCGGTGTTGCGGCTTTTGGCCCAAATGATCAAGCAAAATCAAAATCCCTTCGAAAAATCTGTTTTGACCCTCTTTGTCTGAAAAAGGAAGGTCTGATTTTTTATCGATGATCTTTTGGAAATACCAGATGAAAACTTCGGGAAAAGATAAGGGATGGATGAGAAGTGAGTTCAATTTTTGTTTCAGGGCATCTTTTGTATTCGGTGTGTCGAGCTCGCCCAAGATATAATCGCGAAGGAGGTTTTGCTCTACAAAAAACAGAAGGTCGAGGTAGATGTCCGGCCATTCTTTTTTGAGTTTGCGGATTTCATTGAGAGCTCTTTTTTGAAAAGGGAGGATTTCCATGGAGCGGATGGTATCTGTTGGGTTTTGAAGCTGCAGGATCAGATCGGCAATTTCTTTAGAATTTTTCTTAGCTCCTAGATCATCGAGGAAAAAAAGGATTTGCAGTTTTTGCGTATCGCCCAGGGGCTCTTGCAAAAAATTTTGTAGCCTGGTCTCAAGAGATGCTTTAAATTCCTGGTTTTTCAACGTTTCCGGAAAATCTCTTAAGAATGTATAGGTCATTAAAATGGCAGCATTGACCTCAGGTTTTGCTTCCAAGGCCTTGTGAAAAAGCACTTCATGCGGCACATCAACTTCCCGAAGAACAAAAGGCTCTTTGAGGTCTTTGGGAAATTCGACCTTGGTATCTTTTTTGAGCTTTGACCTTGCCGTCTGCCACCAACGGTTCCAATCAGCTGATGGAATAACGAGATCGGAGATTTCATCTTTGAGCTCAGCAGCTGTTTTTGGGCCAAGATCGCGAAGAATCATTCGGATGAGGTTGGCCGGATTTTCTCTTGCTTCATTTTCAAGTTCATCCGGAGCGCCAAAACGGCGGGAATAAAAATGATCTTTGGTAAGGGGGATGAGGGTTTTGAAGGCTTTTTCAAATGAAAAATCCTGCGGGCCAATCACATATTCAAATTCAATAGTCACCTCTTCGCGGACCAAGGAAACATCGAGGATTTCTCCGGTGCCCCATCCTGCAGTGTGGAAAACAAAGTTGTCTTTTTTGAAATGAGTGAGGAGCTCAAAATTGCGAATGGCGGATTGGAACCGCTCGCGGTTGCGAAGTCCGACGAGGCGAAGTTTTTCATTCAGAAGAGGATCACCATCATATTTCGTTTTTAAATATTCGGTTGCAAGATCGGCGAGCGTTTCGCTGTTTGTTGCTTGTAAATCCAAGATGAGGCGAAGGGTTTGATGGGCGAGATCGGGATCTTTGAGCTCTCTCCAAAGAGGGAGGATTCTCTCAACGTGCATGCCAAAAGATTTTGCTAGCTCTGTAGGCTTGATGCTTTCAAAAACAGCGATCATTTCAGCGCCGTCGGGCTGATCGCCATAGCAATACTCTTCCCAGATTTTTAAAAAGCCCGGGTAGTCGTTATTTTGAATTCGTTCACGAAAGTCTTTTAGATATGCCATTTCTCTCCTAACTCATCAAGGCGAGTATAGGAGGAGAAGAGTTTATCTTCAATCCAAGACTTTAAGGTTCAATAAATCATATAAAAATTTTTAGTTTGAAAGCCTTATTGGAAAAAGCTACCCTTTCTATGATCTACATGAGATGGGCTTTCTTTTTTCTCTTATTCTCTTCCCTTCTTGCAGCGGAATCTTTGGGGCTAGATCCTGCTGCCTGCCAATTATTTGAGGATTTGAAGACTGTAGAATGTGTCGATAAAAAAATCCACGATACCCTTCCTCTTTTACTCAACTATCAGCTTCAAGGTGGGTATTTTATGATGCCTTCGGCAAGGACATTTCATGCCGGGGTCATTGGTTTGGGTTATGCCTATGTAGTTCCCTATAATATATGGAGTTTGGCATTCAATTTTTTCGATCATCTGGAAACGACAGGAAATTACTGGGTTTACACGCGATTTTTAGAGGGGGTGTTGGGCCACAAGGGCTTTGGCGATTATGCAAAGCGGGCAGTCAATGTAAAGCTGGTTTTACATAGACTTGAAGATGGATTTCCCTATTTACCCGAACTTGCTTTGGGAGTGGATGATTTTTTAAATGAAAGGTTCGGGGCCTTTTATGCCGTGGCGACGCAGCAATTTCTCGATTACAACCTGGAAGCCTCTCTTGGGGTTGGCTCAGGAAGGATACATGGCTTATATGGCGCTCTTGCTTGGAGCCCTTTGCATCATACGGAAAATTTTTTCAAAGGGCTTAGTTTGGTAGCAGAATATGATGCAACAAATTACAAGCACCATTGGAGTAGAAAAGACAATCAAGTAAGGAGCAGAATCAATGCAGGGGTGCAGCTCGATCTTTGGGATTTGATCCATTTAGAGGCAAGTACTCTTAAAGGGACCGATTTAACCGGAAGCGTTGCTTTTCACTATGACCTTGGAAATACAGATGGATTTTTGCCAAAAATTTTTGACACTTGTACCTATACAGAGCCTGAAGATGTAGATCCGATTGGGACAATAAGGACTAAAGAAGAGCTGGCTCATGAGATCGCTTTGGCTTTTAAGACCCAAGGTTTTGATCTTTACAATCTTTATTTAGTCCCCGGTGGCCGAGATCAGCTTTGGATGAAAGTAGTCAATGTTCATTATCGAGAAGAAGAGGAGGTAAGAAAAAGAATTGAGCATATTTTAGCCTATTTAGCGCCTCAAAATATTTCCGATTATACGGTTGTCATCGAAGCAGATGGCGTTGCGGAGCATGAATATCGGTTTCGCTATTCAGATTTGGCGCGCTACCGAGAAGAGAGACTGGGTGAGACGGAATTTGAGATCATTGCACCTTTGAGGGAAACATCAAGCACACCTAGTATTTACGATGCTGCCAAGCTCTATCAACGACATAAACCCATTTGGCTTTTCACATTTCGTCCATGGATTCGGAATTTTTTTGGAACGTCGAGAGGAAAATTCAAATATGAATTAGGAGTATCCGGTGGCCCGGAAGGCTATCTTTTTGACTCGATTTACTATTCTCTTTGGGCAAGCTATACAGCAATTGCAAGCGAGCAAAATATCCAGACATTTGATTATGTAAACCCATCGAGAATTATCAATGTGAGAACCGATAGTCTCAAATATAACCAATCAAGT
Source organism: uncultured bacterium (assembly GCA_964641775.1). Taxonomy (GTDB): domain Bacteria; phylum Chlamydiota; class Chlamydiia; order Chlamydiales; family SM23-39; genus CAIPFQ01. The sequence goes on from CAZXLK010000007.1 coordinate 14,945, forward strand.
TCCTTTCATCTCGATCTTGCCTATTTGCAAAAAAGTTTCAATTGGGGAAAAGGGTGGTTTTCCAGGCTTGCCGTTGGCTATTTTGAAACGGCTTATGCCGGAATTGCCTTAGAAAATCTCTACTATCCTGTGAACTCCAGTTGGGCCATTGGGTTTGAAGGGGCAGGGGTTTTAAAAAGGGAATATTATGGAATCGGATTTCAAAAGAAAATCCGAAAATGGACCGTCAAAGGAATCAAGCATTTCCCCTACAAAGGGCTTCAATATTTTTTAGACCTTTACTATCAATACAAGCCTTTGAGTCTTGATTTCAAAATCCAAGCCGGACAATTTTTAGCTCGGGATAAGGGAGTTCGCATTGAAGGAGGAAGAACTTTTCAAAGCGGGCTGAGGGTCGGCCTTTGGTACACACTGACCACTGCCAATGATGTTGTCAATGGAGAGCGCTATTATGACAAAGGTTTTTCCATTTCCCTTCCTCTCGATATGTTTCTGTTCCAATCAAGTAGATCAAGACTTTCCTACTCCATGTCCGGCATGTTAAGAGATTGCGGAGCCATCGCGCAAACCGGTAAACCCCTATATCCCACCCTGTTTTGGGAAAGATACAACTATCAAATGTAAAGCGGATTTACATTCAAATGTAAAGCGGATTTACATTTGGTCTAGAACGTGGTCGATGGCGTAGGTAAAAATCATATCGGCGCCGGCTCTTTTGATGCTCAAAAGCGTTTCATAAAAAACTTTTCCGGCATCAAGCCAGCCATTTTGATGCGCTGCCATGACCATCGAATATTCTCCGCTTACATGATAGGCTGCAATGGGACGGTTAGTCTGTTTTCTTAAGCTTGCAATCACATCGAGATAAAGACTTGCCGGCTTTACCATCAAAATATCTGCCCCTTCCTTTTCGTCTAAGCTAGCCTCTAGAAGAGCTTCTCTTAAATTGGCAGAATCCATTTGATAGGTTTTCTTATCTCCAAAGCTTAATCTGCTCTCCACTGCTTCTCTAAATGGCCCGTAAAGAGAAGATGCATACTTTGCGCTATAGGCCAAAATTCCAACATTTTCAAAACTCTTTTCGTCCAATGCCTTTCTAATCACACCGACTCTTCCGTCCATCATATCGCTGGGAGCTACAAAATCGACGCCTGAGTCCGCCTGCATCAAAGCCATTTTCACAAGACATTCCACCGTCTCATCATTTAAAATCAGCCCTCTCTCATCAACCAACCCATCGTGGCCATGTGTTGTAAAAGGATCGAGGGCAACATCTGCAATGATGCAAAGATTTGGGATCCTTTTTTTCATTTCCCGAATGGCTCTGCCAAGTAAGCCATTTGGGTTCCAAGCCTCCTCAGCTCCTTCTGTTTTATACATCCGATCAACAAAAGGAAACAAAGCGACCGCCTGCATCCCATTGTCATAAAATTCTCTGGCTTTACAAATCGCCAAATCGATCGACAATCTTTCTATTCCCGGCATACTTACAATGGAAGTTCTTCTGTTTTCTCCATCCAATAAAAACAGGGGCGCTATGAGATCTGATGGATCTAATCGGGTTTCTCTCACTAAAGAACGGACAGCTTCGCTTCTCCGATTTCTTCTTAACCGAATCGGCAAATCCAATCGATCTGTCTCAATAATCATAAACTACCTCTTTCAATATAGAACAAGATAACAGATTAAAATTTTTTATCTTGCCTATCCTGCCATCGCTATAGCGATGATCGTGCATATCCTGTTTTTCGTTTTCAAAAATATGGACAGGATTTGCAAGATCGCCAAAACGGCGGCAGGATAGGCAGGATGATTTATGTTATCGGATTTCTCAGTGTACAGTCTCTCGTTGCAATTCTATAGCATCAATGCATATCATAGGAGTAAACATTAGGAAAAGATCATGCTGCAAAGTGAATTAAGTGAAAGTCAAATCAAGATTCTGGAGCATTTTGTCACGAACACGACGAGCGATATTTTTGTGCTTAGGAATTTACCGGAGGTCATTAAAGGGGCTCTTTTTTCCAGATATTCCAGATCAACGCTGGGGCTTCGGGCACTTCTTTTAAAAGAATTTATTTTGAATGAGACAATGGCCTTTGATGCCATTGCAGGCAAATTTGGAGAAACGGGCGATGAGCAAATGATCGCGATTCAAAAAGCGCAAAATTTTTATGATAGAATTTTGGATGGCTATGGCGATGATTCGATCGGAGAGCTTGGCGGCGCTCACCTTGCGATCGAAAATATTTCGATGCTAGCTGCCAAAGTGATTGAAGATTGCAGAATCGGCGCCTCTCCTTTAGAAAAATCGACCCGCTACATCTATTTCGATCAAAAAGTCGATGGCCAGTATCTCTTTTATCAAGAACCAATCTTGATGACATCAGCATATCGAGAGCTATATTTGGATACTTGCAATTCTCTTTTTAACAGCTATAGCAAGTTGATCCCCCCGCTGACAGCTCATATTGAAAAAGATTTTCCTAAAGATCCTGAGATTTCCAAAGGGGCCTATACGGCCGCCTTGCGGGCCAAGGTGCTCGATTGCCTTCGGGGGCTTCTTCCTGCAAGCGCCCTTACCAATATGGGTGTTTATGGCAATGGCCGTTTTTATGAAAATCTGATCCAAAAATTGCATTGCCACAACTTGGCCGAAATGCAAGAAATCGGGAAAAAAAGCTACGCCGAATTATCAAAGGTCATTCCATCCTTCATTCGAAGATCAGAGCCAAGTCATAAACATTTTCAAAACTTTGCAGCCTTTTTTGAAACCATGCGCTCCGAAATCCGGCAATTTGCAGAAAAACATTCAAGAGAAGTCACTCAAATGTTTCAGCCGGGAGTGCGCCTTGCTCATTTTGATCCCGACTCTATCTATAAAGTTGCAGGGAGCTTGCTTTTTGAACACACTGAAGGAAATCTGCAAGAGCTGCAAAATTATTGCCGCACCCTTCCCGATGAAGAGCTTGCTCTTCTTCTAGATGCAGCATCATCTCCGAGAGAAAACCGGCGTCATAAGTCGCCAAGGGCATTAGAGCATGCTAGCTTTACATTTGAGATTTTGGCCGATTTTGGCGTTTATCGCGACTTGCATAGACATCGAATGCTTACCCAAGAAAGGCAGCGCCTCACTTGCAATTATGGCTTTTACACTCCACCGGAAATTGTTGGAACCGACATGGAAAAAGAATATGTGGAAGCGATGGAGCGGGGAAAAATGGCTTTTGATGCAATTGCCAAGGAGCTTCCCGAAGAGGCGCAATATGTCGTCCCCATGGGCTACAATGTCCACTGGTATTTTCATGTAAATCTCAGAGCCCTTCAATGGCTTTGCGAGCTCCGCTCTCAAGCGGCAGGCCACCCTACCTATCGCTTGATCGCCCAAGAAATGGCCCACCAAGTCAGTAATGCCTTGCCAGGGTTCGAGAGGTTTTTTAAATTTGTCGACTTCAATGGCTACGAGCTCGGCAGATTGGGCGCCGAAATTAGGCAAGAAGAAAAGCTAAAAGCGCGAATATGAACTCCAAACCTACTCCCGGAAGCCTTATTGGTGGCATGCTTCTTGTCGCAGGCTGCTGTATTGGCGCCGGAATGCTTGCTCTTCCGGTCCTAACCGGTCTTGCCGGTTTTTTTCCTTCTCTTACTGTTATGATTCTTGGCTGGGCCTTCATGACGTTTACCGGTCTTCTTCTTGTGGAGATCACCGGCTGGTTTTTCCACGAGACAAATCTTCTTACCATGGCTCAAGAATCTCTTGGCATTTCCGGTCGTATGGCAGCTTGGATCTCCTATTTATTTCTTTTTTATTCGCTCCTCGTTGCCTACATTTCTGCAAGCGGCTCCATTTTTTCAGCCATTTTCGAAGGGATTTTTCACGTCCATATTGCAGAATGGGCAGCATCGGTTTTCTTTACCCTGATTTCTGGCTGGATCATCTATCTCGGGACTCGTCCTGTCGATCTCATCAACCGCTATCTAATGGGGGGACTGATCGTTGCCTATTTAGGGATGATTGCACTCGGTCTTTCTAAAATTGATCCAAAATTACTGCTTCACTTTAGTCCAAAATATCTTTTTACCTCGCTGCCGGTTCTAGTGATTTCCTTTGGTTTTAACAATTTGGTTCCAAGTCTTGCATCCTACATGAGAGGAGATCTTCAAAGAGTTCGGATTGTAATCATCGGCGGAAGTTTAATTACTTTGGCAGTTTACCTAATCTGGTCTTTTTTCGTTCTTGGCATTGTCCCTTTTGAAAATCTTCAAGATAGCTACCAAAGAGGAGAAGAGGCCACCTCTGCTCTTCACAAAATCCTTGGGTCAAATCAAGTCACCTATTTCGCAAGAGGCTTTGCCTTTTTTGCCGTTGTCACCTCATTTCTTGCGCAAGGATTGACCCTCACCCACTTTCTTTCTGATGGCTTTAAAGGAAAATTTAACATCAGGTGGATGGTTCTTTTGGCATTAGTACCTCCACTCATTTTGGCTCTTTCCTATCCGCAGATTTTCTTTAAAGCTTTAAATTTTGCAGGCGGAATTTTCGCTATGATTCTCTTTGGCATCCTTCCCACAACGATGGCTTGGATTGGTCGTTATTTTAAAAATTTTACTTCAAATTATCATGTATCAGGCGGCAAGCCCTCATTAATTATCGGATTTTGCTTTTCTATTTTTATTATAATTTGCGAGCTTGTTAGAATCTTTACATGAAGAATAGATTTCTTGGGGGGATTTTATTAGTAGCCGGGACTACTATTGGAGCGGGGATGCTTGCAATTCCCGTCGTTACCGCATTTGGCGGCTTTTTTCCTTCTCTTTGCCTTCTGTTATTTTGCTGGCTTTTCTTCTTTCTGACTGCATGGCTGATCCTTGATGTCAATCTCGCCTGCCCTGGTGAGCCAAATCTCATTAGCATGGTAGGCAGGTCACTAGGAAAATGGGGAAAAGCCGTTTGTTGGATTACCTATCTTCTCCTTCTCTATTCATTAACTGCAGCCTATATTGCTTCAGGCGCGCCCATATTTTTAAATGGGATCCAAACGATTACAGGCTGGAATCTACCAACTGCTGTAGGACCCATTTTTCTTCTCATTCTTTTTGGGATTTTTGTTTATCTCGGCACCCGAATCGTGGACCGAGTCAATCGCCTCTTTATGGGAGCGCTTGTCATCTCTTACATTCTTCTCATTCGATTTTTGCCCTCTCAAATTCATGCAGATCTTCTGCAACGCTCCAACTTTTCAGCCATTTGGATGGCAGTTCCTGTCCTTTTTACCTCGTTCGGATTTCATATCATTATCCCAACACTTACGACCTACCTCCATCACGATAAGAAAAAATTACGGCTTGTCATCTTTTTGGGGAGTTTATCGGCATTTGTTTTCTATGTGATTTGGGAATTTTTAGTTCTAGGCACAACTCCTCTTTCGGCATTAGAAACTGCCTGGAAACCGGCCGCTTCTTTGAATATGGCTATTTTTTCTTTTTTTGCTATCATCACCTCTTTTTTAGGAGTCTCACTCAGCCTCTCTGACTTTTTGGCCGATGGGCTTCATATGAGAAAATTTACTTGGGGACGGGAATTTGCCTGCCTTCTTACCTTTATCCCGCCGCTTCTTTTTGTCTATGCCTATCCTGAAGGATTTATTCTGGCTTTACAATACGCCGGAGTCTTTGTCGCTATTGTCCTTTGCATCTTGCCGGCTCTGATGGCTTGGAAACTTCCCCGCTACCGCTCTTTTTCAAGGCGAGCCCTTCTTCTTTTTGTTATACTTGTATCTCTCATCGGGATAGGGATTGCATGTTCAAGTTAAAAGCTGATTTTCAACCGGCGGGCGACCAGCCGGAAGCAATCGATAGGCTCACTGCCGGAGTGATTGCCGGCAAAAAAGCCCAAGTTCTTCTTGGCATTACAGGATCAGGCAAAACCTACACCATGGCCAATGTGATCCAAAAATCCTCCAAGCCCGCCCTAATCCTTGCGCATAATAAAACTTTAGCAGCCCAGCTTTACCAAGAGTTTAAAGGATTTTTTCCTCAAAATGCCGTCGAATATTTTGTCTCTTATTACGACTACTATCAACCTGAAGCCTACATTCCAAGAACAGACACCTACATTGAAAAGGATATGGCGATTAATGATCGGATCGACAAAATGCGGCTTAGCGCTACTCGCTCTCTCATCGAAAGACCCGATGTCATCATCGTGGCATCGGTCTCTTGTATTTATGGCTTGGGAACGCCCGAATATTACAGCCAAATGCAATTAAAGCTTGCGGTTAAACAGGAAAGCCGCCGAGACGATGTGCTTCTTCATCTTGTTGAAATGCATTATAAACGTGGCGACTATGACCTTACTCGGGGAACTTTTCGAGCTAGGGGCGATGTTTTAGAAATCGTCCCCGCATACGAAGATGATCTTGCTTACCGGGTTGAATTTTTTGGCGACGTTATCGAAAGGATCTCGAGAATCGATCCGCTAACAGGAAAAGTGAGGCAGCGTCTTGAGGCGATCAGTATTTTTCCGGGATCTCACTTTGTAACGCCGGAGTCCGTCCGTTTTGATGCGATCCAAACCATTCGGAGTGAACTTGAAGGAAGAATTGGGTTTTTTGAAAGCGAAAATCGCCTCGTCGAGGCGCAACGGATCAAAGAAAGGACCCGCTACGATTTAGAAATGATCCGAGAAATCGGCTTTTGCAAAGGGATTGAAAATTATTCCCGCCATTTTTCAAAAAGGCTGCCGGGCCAAGCGCCGCCGTGTTTGATCGATTATTTTCCTGACGATTTTCTTTTCTTTATCGATGAGTCGCACCAAACGCTGCCTCAGCTCCACGCGATGTATAATGGCGATCGGGCCCGAAAGCAATCTCTTGTCGAATTTGGCTTCCGCCTCCCGTCTGCCTTTGACAACCGCCCGCTAAAATTCGAAGAGACCTATCAAAAATTCAGGCAGATCATTTACGTATCGGCAACTCCCGGCCAGTGGGAAATTGAAGAGGCAGAAGGGGACGTTGTGCAGCAAATCATCCGTCCCACCGGGCTTCTCGATCCTTCGATTGAAATCAGACCTGCAACCGGACAAGTCGATGATTGCCTGGAAGAGATTCGGAAAGAATCAGAGCTTGGCGGTCGCATTCTTGTAACGACTCTTACCAAAAAACTCTCGGAAGATCTCTCCAAATATCTTACTGATATTGGAGTGAAGGCCAAATATCTTCATTCTGATATCGATACCTTGGAAAGGATGCAAATTCTCAAAGCGCTTCGTCTCGGAGAATTTGATGTTTTAGTCGGGATCAATCTTTTACGAGAAGGGCTCGATCTTCCGGAAGTTGCTCTTGTTGTCATTCTCGATGCCGATAAAGAGGGCTTTCTTAGATCCGAGACTGCCCTCATCCAAACCTGCGGAAGAGCTGCCCGCAATGTCCGAGGAAGAGTGATTCTTTACGCAGATAAACAAACAAAAGCAATCCAAAGCGCTGTGGCAATTACTCAAACAAGAAGGGCTCTACAACAAGATTACAATGAAAAACATGGCATCATTCCACAATCTGTTAAAAGGGAGCAGGCAACTTCTCTTGAAGAGACTTTTGGCTTTCCCGAGCTTCCGCCCGAGCCCGAAAAGAAAAAAGATGCCCTCGATATCCCCAATCTCGAAGCCAAGATCAAAGAATGCGAACAAGAGATGCGCCTTGCTGCCAAAGAGCTTCGCTTCGAAGATGCCGCCAGAGCTCGCGATCTCATGCGCTACTACCAAAGCCTCGAAATGATGAAATCCAATTCTGAATGAGATGTGGAATCAGGAATAAGAAGAAATATTGCTATTTTATCATGCAAATCATGCACATCCTTCCCCATCTTGTTTTTTTGTAAATCTAAGAGCCCCTGAAAAGTCACCGGCTCTATCACCAGCGGCAAAATCATCCACAAAAACTATCAGAGCAAGCTAGCTAGGATGGAAAAGGGAACATGATAAATTAGGATATGCCTGATACGCATGATAGGAATAAGAAGAAATATTTCTATTTTATCATGCAAATCATGCACATCCTTCCCCATCTTGTTTTTTTGTAAATCTAAGAGCCCCTGAAAAGTCACCGGCTCTATCACCAGCGGCAAAATCATCCACAAAAACTATCAGAGCAAGCTAGCTAGGATGGAAAAGGGAACATGATAAATTAGGATATGCCTGATACGCATGATAGGAATAAGAAGAAATATTTCTATTTTATCATGCAAATCATGTTTTAAGTGAAAATTTGTAATATATTTATAACTCATGTTAATTTTTGATATTATATTTTATTAAGTAAATGCGAGGTAATATGAAAAAAGCAATAATAACTGGAATTACTGGGCAGGATGGTTCTTATCTTGCGGAATTTTTGCTGGATAAAGGGTATGAAGTGCATGGGCTTGTTCGAAGATCGTCGTCGCCAAATCTATCGAGGATTCAAGAGCTATGCGAAGATAGAGCTTTGGAGAAAAGATTGTTTCTCCATCAGGGAGATTTGGGGGATTTTTCGAGCATCAAGAACATGATCGAAAAAGTAGACCCTGACGAGATTTACAATATGGGGGGAATGAGCCATGTCCAGGTATCTATTGCAACTCCTGAATATACGGCTGATGTGAATGGGCTTGGCGTTTTGAGGATCCTTGATCTTATACGGGGATATAACAATAAAATCCGTTTTTATCAGGCCTCGACTTCTGAATTATATGGAAAAGTACATGAGATTCCTCAAACAGAAAAAACTCCTTTTTATCCCCGCTCTCCTTATGGCGTTGCTAAATTGTATGCATACTGGATCGTAGTAAACTATAGAGAAGCCTATGATCTTTATGCTTGCAACGGAATCCTTTTCAATCACGAAAGTCCCAGAAGGGGCGATTCCTTTGTCACTCGTAAAATCACACAAGGAGCTGCAAGGATCGCTCACGGGCTGCAAGATAGACTTTTGCTTGGAAACTTGGAGAGTCAAAGAGATTGGGGATATGCAAAAGATTATGTGGAAGGCGTATGGCTCATGCTCCAAAAAGAAAAGCCGGCAGATTATATCTTAGCAACCGGGCAAACCACAACGGTTCGTAAATTCGTTGAACTTGCATTTGGAGAGGCAGGAATTACTTTGGAGTGGCAAGGCAAAGGGTTTGAGGAAAAAGGGATTGATTCGGCAACCGGGAAAATACTTGTCGAAATTTCTCCTGAATTTTTCCGCCCTACCGAAGTTGATCTTCTCATTGGCGACCCATCCAAGGCAAAAAAAGAGCTCGGCTGGACTGCTAAAACCTCTCTCAAAGAGCTCGTCCAAATGATGATGCAGACAGATTTGGAAGAAACTTTGAAAAGAAAAGCAATATTTGTTTAGAGGTTGCGAACAGCCTCTTAAGAAGATGCCCTTCGCAGTATGGTAAAACCGTGGTTGTTGGTTTTTCTCTCTTGCAAAGTCCATTCCGGATGGCGAGATAAAAAATCAACAACTGCGGGCCAGAGCCCTTTTTTCGTCCGGTCAATATATGGAGGATATTCGGAGTAATCTCCATTGTAAGAACTGTCATCTGCATTGCCCCATGGATCGCTGGTGTCATGCATGCAGATGATTTTTGTGACTTTGTGTGAAAATTTTTCCAATTCATAGGTCATATGGCAATAGGTGTGCAAAGAGTCAATGAAAAGCAAATCCGTTTCGGGAATGTCGATTTCCATATCGTTTGCCGGCCAAAATTCAAATTGAATCTCATTGCCTTGAGAGAGCCTTTTTGCAAGACTTAGTTTGCTTGCCGGAGGAAATGCGAGATCAATTCCCAAATAAGAGCGGGTTTTTTCTTGGGTTTCCGATAAGCCTTGCAAAATTCCCCACGTAGAAACAATATCGCGTACTCCAATTTCAATTGCGGAGCTGCATTCACGGGCAAGTTCTCTGAGAGTGGGCAAATGCTCATAGATGTCAGATTCCCTAGTGGAATGGATCCGATATTGCCTCTCAAGCCCATTTGCATCCGCAATGCAGCAATTGCCAATTTGTAAATTTGCAATGCAAATCAAAATAAAAAAGACAATTCTCATAAAATCCTTTTACTGAAGCTCATGAAGACTCCAGCAGTTATTTCCGACTTCGATTCTTAAGCGATGTTCCTTGGCAAATGTATGCACTGCTTTCACAATGGGGAAATGGTGCCAATCATCTCCGCAAATAATCCCATGTCCTTGAACAAAAGGATACCACGCCTGAATATCCGCATATACCGAATCATAATCATGTGAGGCGTCAATATAAATGAGATCGGGAAGGGGAAGACTCATCTCGGCATACATTTTAGCTGCCTCCAAGCTATCCATCCGAATAGGGACAATTTTATCTGTTAAATTTGCGTGAATTACATTGGATAGAAACTGCTCATAAAGCCGAAATAGCACTGGCGAATGAAAAGAGGCTCCTACTTGATGCTCTACAGATCCTTTCCAGTGATCAACAGCATAAACCTTTCCATTCGGAGGCAGTAGAGTTGCCATATGTCTCGTCGACAGTCCAAGCCAACAGCCTACTTCAACAACCGTTTTCACATTCCCCGCTTTAATCAACTGTTCGATTCTATCAGCATTGGCGTACCATCCTCCCGAATCAAAAGGAAAAACACATTCAATACTAGAATATGGCTCCGGGAGCTCATCTATTGGCTCTCCTTGAAGAGAGGCGATGAAAACAAAAAGCAATAACAAAAAATTCATAGGGGGACATCATAAAATTTTGTTTGATATTACGCAAGATTTTAGTATTCACGCAAAAAGAGATTGTGCAAGTGAAAATACTTGCATTGGTGAGCATCTTCTCCGCAGATATAAGCAATCTCTTGAGGCGCATAAGATCTGCTCACAAGCTTAAGATAAGGCGTGCCTCGATGGATAGAGCCGTAAACCACAAGATCGAACTCATGATGTGTGATCCTCTCTTCAATGTTATCTCTATCGATTGGCAAATCATCGATGATTTTTGTGTAGGTAAACCCTTTTCCATATAAATTTTCGGCTGCTGCCGGATAGCTTTTATAGAGATGATCAACTTTTGGGACGTCGATGATCCTATCACCCAAAAGTTCCTTCGAGCCGATCAGCGTTAAACAGCGTAAATAGTCAGGGTAGATGTCCTTGGAAAGAAACAATATTTTGCCATTGCCTGAGTATTTCAGCGTTTTTAAAAGATATTCAGCCATTTTCTTGGTGGTTAAATGTTGATGCAGGTGGGCGAATATTTTTTTTTGGATTTCGTCATATTTTTTTCTGTCAAATTTTGTATGATCGATTTTTCCCTCTGTTACCCCAGGTAGTTGCATCGCTTCTTTGATTAAATCTTTTGGCAAAAAGGTCATGGTTTGAGAGCTGCACCTGTCCAGGTTTAAAAAATAAGGGATACAACCATTAGCTAAAATTTCATAATGTCTTAAACAATCCCAGCCGGATTTTGCACATGTTATAGCATAAAAAGAGCGTTGATAGTCTTCATAATAGGTATCTTCGGTGTCGTAAATGTACGTACTAGGCTCTCCCGGGACAATATAAGCAAAATCTCGATCCTTGTTGGGCCGTATTTTTACAACCTTGCATTCAGGAATTGAAAACTGAATGGGAAAAGGGTCTGCTGCCATAATCAGAGGGAATAAAAAAAGAAACAACCTAATCATGTTTTTCTATACGGAATAGGATAGATTTTGGTAGGTTTCATGTAATGAAAAATATCATCATTTTTCTTGCTTTGCAATGGATGGCTTATGGAGAGGTTTTTCTTGTTTTTGGGGGAAATACCGGTTGGATTGGGCAAAAGATGGTCACATTATTGAAAGAGAAGAATCATACCGTAATCGGAGCCGAATCCAGGTTAGAGAATCGAGAAGAAATTTTGCTGGAAATTGAGAGAGTGAAACCTGATCGGATCATCAATGCAGCAGGAGTTACCGGAAGGCCTAATGTTGATTGGTGTGAAGATCACAAGATAGAGACAATTCGAGCCAATATTATAGGTGCTTTAAATTTAATCGATGTGGCTTATCTAAAAGGGATCCATGTTACAAATTTCGGTACGGGATGTATTTACGAATATGATGAAAATCATCCTATAGGAGTTGGATTTACAGAAGAAGATCCCCCCAATTTTGCAGGCTCTTTTTATTCAAAATCTAAAGGCATGCTTGATCCTCTCATGCAATGTTATCCCAATCTTTTAAACTTACGCCTTAGAATGCCAATATCTGAAGATTTGCATGCAAGAAGCTTGATTACCAAAATCACTAGCTACAAAAAAGTGATCAATATTCCAAATTCGATGTCTGTATTATCAGACCTTTTGCCGATAGCTGTCGATATGTCTTTGAAACAGCGGGTTGGAAATTATAATTTCTGTAATCCCGGAGCGATTACTCACAATGAGATTCTGCAGCTATACAAAAAGTATGTAGATCCCAATTTTTCTTGGGGGAATTTTACGATTGACGATCAAAATCAAGTTCTCAAGGCAAAAAGGTCCAATAACGAGTTAGATGTCACAAAGCTTCTCAAGGAATATCCTGAAATTACTTCCATCCAAGAATCGATCAAAAAGATTTTAGAGCATTTATTTCTTTAAATGCTTACTCAAGATGGCAGCCAGTTTCATCATATGGACCGGCTTGTCTGATCCGAAAACTTTAGCAAGGGCGGTATCTGGGCGGATGAGCCGCTTGTCAGAGGGATCTTGCAAGTTGTGGGATTTGATGTAGGTCCAGATTTGTTTGGTCACTTCGCCCCGCGAAAGCTCTTTTTGACCGAGAACGGTGGCAAGTTCAGGGGATAAGGAATAGAGGGGTTGCGCTCGTGTAGAAGTTTTCTTTTTGGCAGGGGCCCCTTTTTCATTTTTTTGGCGCCGCGGCGGGTTTTTTTAACGTACGGGGTTTTGGGGTGATTTGGGTATTTTGTGGGGAGCTGATCCAGAGTATTCACGATCACGTCGCAATCAGGGTAGTTGGTGCAGGAGAAAAAGGTTTTGCCAAAGCGGGACTTTCGAGCTGTTAGGTGGCCATCGCAGCCAATGGCAGGACATGCGGGAAGATCTTCGGGCTTGTAGGTTTTTTCCCCTTTTTTTGGAATGTTGACGATCCCTTTGCAATCGGGGTATTTGGAGCAGCCTAAAAATGGGCCAAAACGGCCATGACGAAGAGTCATTGGAGAGCCGCATTTGGAACAAGACTGCTCCCAATTGAAATTGGGATCGTAATCGGCTTTATTAAAAGTTAGGGCTTCAATCGGGCTTGTGAAATCACAGTCGGGGTAGTTCGAGCAGCCATAAAAATATTTATTGCGGGACCAGATTTTTTGCAGTTTATGTTTTTTGCATTTTGGGCAATCGATCTCTGTGAGGAGTTTGGGAACGACCGCCTCTTTTTCCGCTTTTTCCACAAGGGGAATGAAGTCGCGCCAAAATTCTCGGATTAGCTCTTTCCATTTTTTTTTATGCTCTGCGATCATTTCCAACTGGTCTTCCATTTGGGCAGTGAAAGTCACATCCATGATGGGGCGGAAATTTTCTTCGAGCATTTGGCAAATCACTTTGCCTAGCTCTGTGGGTTTTAAAGCCTGATTTTCTTTGATCGTATAATCTCTACTTTGGATCTTGTTCATGATCGCTGCATACGTAGATGGGCGGCCGATACCAAGGCGCTCGAGTTCTTTCACTAAAGAGGCCTCTGTAAAGCGAGGAGGGGGTTTAGTGAAGGATTGATCCGACATCACATCGACAAGAGAAAGTGGCATATTGGGTTCGAGATGGGGAAGCTGTTTGATCTCTTCCTCATCGTCCATGTAGCCGCGGTCTTTTTTCTCTTCGTAAACGGCTAAAAATCCATTGAATTTGATCGTAGAGCCGGTTGCCCGAAGGACAATGTCTTGATCGGTTTGCACATCGGCAGAAACGGTATCGTAGATGGCCGGATTCATCTGCGATGCAATGAAACGGCGCCAAATGAGAAGATAGAGTTTATATTGGTCAATGGAGAGATATTGGCGGATTTTTTCGGGGTCGCGGGCAAGATTTGTCGGGCGGATCCCTTCATGCGCTTCTTGGGCCGATTTTTTGGAGGCATAAAAGCGCGGCTCATTAGGCAGGTATTCTTTACCAAACGTTTTTAAAATAAATTTTCTAGCATTTGAGATTGCCTCCGGCGCAATATTGACCGAGTCGGTTCTCATATACGTGATGAGACCTTCAGACCCTTCCTTGCCCGTGTCAATCCCTTCGTAGAGTCCTTGGGCGATGCTCATGGTTCTAGAAACGGAAAATCCATAATGGCGGCTTGCCTCTTGCTGCAAAGTGGAAGTAATAAAGGGGGGGACGGGATTGCGCCTTCTCTCTTTTTTCTCGACACTTGCAATGAGGTAATTGGCATTTTTGAGTTTTTCTACGATTGCATTGGCAGTTTCGGCGTTGGGGATGAGAAAACAGGGTTTTTCGGTCTTCTCTTTTTCGACCTTTAGTCCGCCTACTGTGTGTAGAGAGGCGAGGAAGGGCTTTTCGATCCGCTCCCCTTCTAAAACAGTGCCAATATTCCAGTATTCAACAGAATGGAATGCGTCAATTTCTTTTTCCCGGTCGACAACAAGTTTTAAGGCAACCGATTGAACCCGGCCGGCCGATGTGCCGCTTCGGCCCCGTTTGACACGGCGAGTGAGAATTGGGGAAATTTTATAACCAACAATGCGGTCAAGAAGCCGTCTTGCTTGCTGGGCATCGACAAGATCCATGTCGATATCGCGAGGATTGTCAATTGCGGCTTGGACAGCATCTTTTGTAATCGATTGGAAGGCTGTTCGTTTGAGTTTTGTCCCTTTTGGGAGGATCGAGGCAATATGCCAGGCAATTGCTTCCCCTTCGCGGTCAGGATCGGGAGATAGGTAGACAATGTCGGCTTTCTTTGCTGCCGCTTGGAGCTTGGCGATCACTTCTTTTTTATCGGGAAGGGTGATGTACTTGGGCTCAAAATCATGTTCGGTATCGATCCCAAATTCTTTCTGCGGCAAATCGCGGATATGGCCGACGGAAGATTCGAAAGAATACTCGGGGCCTAAAAATTTTTTTAGGGTTTTAATTTTAGCCGGAGACTCAACAATTACAAGGGCTTTGCTCATTTTTTATCCTCATAAGGGGTCGATATTAGCCGATTTTTCAACAAAGCGCAAGGATGGTATGCTATTTTGGATGTTAAATGATACGGAACTTCTCCAATTGAATGCATCCGGATTTATTCCCGGACCGCTTGAAACTGAAGAAATCTTTTTGCAAAGAGTGGCAATAATTAAGGAAAAAGAGAGCCAAATCCCAAGAGCCCATTGGGATTGGGTGAGGGTTCATTTGCATGAAATTTTTGGATTTTCTCCTGAGTGTCTGCCGGCATTTTATTCGAACAAAGGGTTAAGTCTTTGGCAAGGGGCCGCAACGTGGATTGAAGATGGGGTGCCTACCGTGCAATTGAAAGAGGCATTTCGAAAGGGCTCTTTTTTAGGGTATAGCCGAGATGAAATTTTGGCTCATGAAGCAGTGCATGCTGCCAGATCGGCATTTGATGAGCCGCGGTCGGAAGAATTTTTTGCTTTTTTTGTGTCGGAGAAATGGTGGAGAAAAATGTTTGGACCCATTGTCCAAAGGCCATGGGAAGTATGGGCTTTTGGGATAACACTCATCCTTTCATTCTGGTCAGGCATTTTAGCTGCAATTTGTGTAGGCATCGGTTTTTGGCGGCTCCTTCTTTGTCATAGAAGAATGCGGTTTGCGGGTAGGAAGTTATTGCAAGCGGTGGGAGATCCAAAAAAGGCAAGGGCGGTTTTATTTCGTTTAACAGACAAAGAAATTGAGCTATTTTCAAAGGGTGCGGATGTGTTCGAGTATGCAAAAAACCAAACTTGCCTTCGTTTCAGACTCATCCGTTTAGCTTATTTAGGAGAAAAAGATGGTAGAGAAAATTGTCGTAGCTGAAAGGAAAGATCCTTACCAATATTGCAGAGAGCTTGAAAAGGGAAATATTCTTTTTTTTCCAAAGGTTCCTTTTTCTTTTCCTCAAGATGAATTGGATTTTTTATTAGAGCAAAAACAAAGTAGCGCCAAAGGGAGAAAAAATATCGCCTACAAGCCCCAAATGGATTTGCTCACCAATCATGAAGCAACAGATGCTGACAGGTTGAGGGAAGTGCTTAGAAATTATTCTGAAAGAGTTACTGTTTATCTAGCTTCTCTTTTGGAGCCTTACGCAAAGCACTGGAAATTGGATTTTACGAGCTTTCGTCCGTTTCAAGAAAAAGGGAGAAATCTCAGGCTTCGGGCAAGAAATGATCTTTTGCATGTCGATGCATTTCCAACAAGGCCATTGCATGGGAATCGGATTTTAAGATTTTTTACCAACATCAATCCACTAGAGAGTCGAAACTGGATCACATCAGAGCCTTTTGAAAAACTGGTTGCCCAGTTCGGGGGAAATGAGGTCTCTTTTCCAAAAACTGTTAGCTATTCGCTCTTTGACAGGTTGGAGAGAAAGGCCAAAATGTGGCTGAAAGAAAAGGGTGTAAAGCTAGCGCTTCGCTCTCCTTACGATGTCTTCATGATGAAGCTGCACAATTTTTTAAAAGAAAATGGCGATTTTCAGGAAAATTGCAAAAAAGATCACTGGGAATTTCCCCCCATGAGCTCCTGGGCCGTTTTTACCGATCAAGTCTCCCATGCTGCTCTATCAGGACAGTATGCATTGGAGCAAACCATTTTGATCCCCGTACCGGCTTTACTTTTCCCGGAAAAATCTCCCCTCAGGATTTTGGAAAGATTGTCCGGAAAAAACCTCCTCGACCCCGCCTTCGCCGGATAGGCACAGGCACAGGCACGGGCACGGGCACGGGCACGGGCACGGGCGCTTGTTATAGGAATTTGCGGTGGGAGGAAGGGGCGATGTTGCAGGACTTTCGGTATTTGGCAACGGTTCGGCGGGCAATTTGGATTCCACGTTTTTTTAGTTCGAGGACAAGTTCTTTGTCTGTGAGGGGCTTGGTTTCATGTTGAAGAAGGGCATGTAAAGCGCGCTTTACATTTGCAGATTCATTGGAAAGAAAGGAGCGGAGGGGAAGTGTTCCTCTCGGAGTTTCTACATATTTGTTTGCAATGGCTCGCGATAGAGTCGATTCGTGAAGGTTGAGGTTCTGTGAGAGTTCTTTGAGAGAAAGGGGCTTC
>CAZXLK010000008.1:0-29583 GCA_964641775.1 uncultured bacterium
GGATAGGTGGCCTGCCCCTTCAACTTTTGATCTCGTAGAGCCTATAAATTGCGAGCGCCAAATGGATAAGAGAGTTTATCATTTACCCTCTCAAAATTTCATGGTGCAAGGAACATTGAAAGTATTGGATGGCCTTTTTGCATCTATTTCCGATGCGAAATGGTTAGAAAAAATGAGATCTCCCCTCGTCTTCTCCATTGTAGAGAGGTCTCTTTGATGCATAGAAAAAGAGCTTTGGGAAGTATCAGTGAATCCCTACCACCATTTAGAACAAATTCATGCCCAAATATCTGCTCTACTCGAGATTTTTTCTCCGTTTGAGAAGAGCGATTTTAAAGATATTTATCAGAGCCTTTTGCCGTATAAAGAAGCATCTTTTGGGATCCTAGCCTCCGGCATGAGCTGTTTTACGGGAATCATCAATGCAGGCCCCAAAAAACCCAATATCCTCTATGGAGAAAACACCTATTATGAATGTATCAAAGTCATGCAAAAATTTGCAGCCTCTTCCAAACTGTTTGATGAGGCAAGTACCCAGGAAATCAAAAATGTGGATTTACTTGCTTTGCAATTCAACCCGTCATTAAGAACGGATCCAAATATCAAAGAATATAAGAGAGAAGATGTTCATGGAATAATAAATAAATGCTTAAGGATAAAAAACGGATCTCCTTTTACGGTCATTTTAGATAGCACTTTCGATGCCATTCAATCTCAAATAGTCAATGGGCTTATTCAAGAATTTGAAAAAGAGATCCGAAGGGGAAGTTTAAATATTATTTGTTTTCGAAGCGGCAATAAATACGATCTTTTTGGAATGGACAATTATTACGGCGCCCCTTTTTTCATGGTGAATAATCAAGATGTTCATTGGGCCTCTTTTCAAGCTCTTTTTACCGATCCCATTTTACAATGCGACAGGCTGAGTATGAACTGGTTTTGCCTTGCCTACAAATATGCAGCAAAAGAGCTTCAGCTCTATCAAAGACTCATTTTTGAAAATACCAGAGCATTTCTGGATGATATTCCTGAAAAGCTCCTATCCCCTACTGCCCGCTATCGAGTCATTCCAATGCAAGAAGGTGTGGATCCTCCTTTTATTGACATCAAAGTGACAGGTCCCTTGCATAGAATGAAAGGGTGCGCTCTTGTTGCAGGAAGTCTTTATTTGAGTTCTATGGAAGGAGGCTATCCAATTTTCAGCCGTCCCAGCTTGGGATTCTATCATCCCAATTTCACTATGATCTTCGATGAAAAGGTAACAACAATCCGCTTAACTCTTGGCCTTGATCCGGCACACATCAATGTCCTTTCTGGGTGGATGAAAACACTTGAGAAATTATAATCTGGCAGATCGGTTCATTAATGCCAAGTCGGCAAGGACGAGAGCTGTCATCGCTTCTACGACGGGAGCTGCTCGGATGGCAACACAAGGATCATGGCGGGCCGTTTGAGGTAGTTCCAAGGTAGTTATTTCCCCTTTTAGGCTTACCGTTTTTTGGGCAATTTTAATGCTGGATGTCGGTTTGAAAGCTACCCTAAACTTTAGTGTAGATCCGGTTGAAATGCCGCCTAAAGTAGAGGCTTTTGTAATGATTTCATCATTTTCAATCTCAAAGGGATCATTATACTCGGAGCCTCGCATGAGAGCTGCTTGAAAACCGGAGCCAATTTCAAATCCTTTGGTCGCAGGAAGTGAGAGCATGGCCGATGCGAGCAAGGCTTCTAATTTTCGATACACCGGATCTCCGAGTCCGGAATTAACCTTTGCCTCGCAGGCAACTACCCCTCCAATAGAGTCTCCTTCTGCTTGAACTTCTTGGATCTTTTCGATCAATTCGGCCTCATTTTCGACATTGGCAAAGCATTCCATGTTAAAAATTTTGATGAGCTTTTTAGCGACAGCTCCTGCTGCAACTCGTGCAGCAGTCTCTCTTGCTGACGCCCGACCACCGCCTCGATAATCAAAAATCCCATACTTTTTTAAATAAGTAAAATTGGCATGACCGGGACGATACAAATCTTTTACAGCTGCATATTGGGAACTATCGGCATCGACATTTCGAATCAAAATGGCTATGGGAGCACCTGTTGTCTTGCCTTCAAAAACCCCTGATAAAATTTCTGCCAGGTCTTTTTCTTTTCTAGGAGATGTGTAGCTATTTTGGCCCGGCCTTCTTTTTGCAAGTTCTTGATTGATCTCTTCCTCCGAGATCTCTAAACCTGCAGGACATCCATCAATCACAACTCCTATTGCCGGCCCATGGGACTCGCCAAAAGTTGTCATCCGAAAGATTTCTCCAAAATGATTAGAGGCCATAAAACTTTAATGTTGGTTCTAGTTCACCTATGCTCACTTCCCTGCAATATGCCGCGTCAAATGGGATCGCATGGCCTATTTGATCAATGAGGACAAATCGGGGAATGCCGTTTTTACTTTTTTTATCGCGGCAAATAATTTCCAGAAATTTACACTTATCATAATTTTTGAGATCGGGGCGGGGAAAAATTGTCTCAATTTGCTTAAACTCATCTTTGGCTAAGTAGCCAAGTGCCATACTTAAATGAGCCTCCATCAGGCAGCCAAAGGCAACTGCCTGGCCATGATCCACCCCTCCCAAAATTTCAATCACATGTCCAAATGTGTGGCCAAAGTTTAAAATGCGGCGTATTGAAGCGTCTATTGGGTCTTGTTCCATGACTGCCAATTTGGCATTGATTGCATGCCGAATCAGCTCCGGATTATCTCGCTTTTTTTGTAAAATCGAAGCGTCATAAACAAGGCCCATTTTCCAAATTTCGGCAAGTCCATTGATCCACTCTTTTTCAGGCAGTGTTTTGAGAGTATCTAAATCGATAAAAATGGCTTTTGGATGATAAAGGCTTCCAATCAGATTTTTGCCGAGTGGGGTATCAATTGCTGTCTTTCCCCCAATTGCAGCATCAACCATAGCTAGAAGTGAAGTAGGAACTAAAATCAAATCAATGCCCCGCATATAGATAGACGCAGCAAAGGCTGCCAAATCGGTGATATTTCCTCCGCCAACTGCAATGAGAGTCGTCTCTTTATCTGCTTTTTTTTCAAAAAGTGCCTTAAGGAGAAAATGGAGAGTTTTTAGTGTTTTTTTATTGGGAATTGCGATCAAATCAGCATCTATTTTATCGCCATAGAGCTCAATCAAAGCAGCATCCATGACAACAACACCCTTTTTCGACTTGATTTGATCAAAGAGATTATTTCCAATAATAATTTCAGAACTTATAGCCAAAAATCTGTCTGCCTCGCCGCCTGTTTTAAAAACATCTCCTCTCCGGTTATGTCAGCGTTGGTTCCATACCGAATATCCATGTATAAAGTGTTGGTTGGGACATGGATTGGACTTGGAGTGCAATTGATGAGTATTTCACAATTGGGAATTTCTTTGCATGCATTGCATCCAAACTCTTTGGCAAGATGAAAGGCCTTTTTTTCTGTCCGATTGTAAATCCAAACATCAGCTCCTCGCAGCTTAGCTTCAAAAGCAATGGCCCGGGCAGCACCACCCGCGCCTACAACTACCATTTTTTTGCCTTCGACTTTCATTTTATTTTCTATGGCATCCAATGCTCCACAGCCATCGGTATTGATTCCATAAATTTTCCCATTCTTAAAAACAAGAGTATTAACAGCGCCTATTTTTTCAGCAATTGGATCTAGAACATCGACAAAGGGAAGAATTTTTTCCTTTAGCGGCATTGTCACACTTAATCCTTTCATTCCTAATTGTTTGGCAAGAGGTATAAAACATTTAAGCTCTTGAGGTCCAACATCCATTTTTACATAGACGGCATTGAGATTTTTCTTTTGGAAAACGGCGTTGTGATAAATGTGTCCGGGGCTTTGATCAACCGGACTTCCAATAAGCCCGTAAATGGCAGTATCTGCATTCAGTTTCGGATAATTGTAGATATCCATCATTTCCGATACCTTGAGCTGCCCCGGAGCCATCGGGGCATCTAAACAGGCATAATCGACCAGATTGCCAACCACAGCTCCTAAAACCCGAGCAAAACTCCCCTTCTCTCCCATGCAAATAACGGTTGCTTTGTCTTGCTTTTTGCCCCATAAGAGCATCTTCAATGCATCGATGGTAGACGGGGTCGTCACGGCAATTTTATATGTATCAGCTTTAAAGCATTGCATTTTCTGATACATTGCATCTAGATTGTCTGGCACCCCCTCAAAATTATGATAAGGCAAAATAGTGAGATCCAAAGGCTTTTCATTGAAGAGCAATACAGGTCTATTGGAGGTGCGAAGTTCAATTCCAACACTCGGATATTTGATACGGGAGCTAAGTTTTAGATCAGTGATCGTCACAAAAAGCATGGGTAAAATCGTCCAAAAAAAAGATCTGTTACTCATTTTGCCTTAAGAGTAAAATGATATGCAAATTTATATCGGGAAATCTCATGGGAAAGAGAATTAAGAGAGCGATCTATATAGATCTTTGTAAAATATCAGAACCTGCTCATAATACTTGGTATAGACTTGAGAGGACTTACGGAACTCTCATCAGAAAAACAAAAAAATTAACACCGGAGCTTATATTAGATGTAATAAATGATCAAATCAAGGCAATAAAGTACGAAAACAATCTCAAGGCAATAATTAATAAGATACCTGCTGATTTAGCATCTACCGACTTACAAGAGCTGACAAATAAAATTACCAAAGCAATTGGTGAGATCCGAAGTTATGCTGAGATGATCATGAATTTTGAACAAACAAAAGTGTTTACTGACGAAACAAAAGCTTATTCCGTATAAAGTTGACGAAATTCACTTCATATTATAATTTATCTTTAATTAGTTTTTGCTAATAATTACATCCTAAAATAAGTAAATATGTTAAATGACCCTGCAGCATTAAACTGCAAAGCAGCCGTTTTCGTAAGATTGGGAAATTTAGAAGAAGCTGAAAAGATTTATCGAAGACTCACTTTAATAGATCCTTTAAATCCCAATCATTTTGACAATTTGGCATCGATTCTAGTTTCCAAGTCTCGCATCCAAGAAGCCCTCGATATCTATGAGGAGCTAGTACTTCGTCATCCTGATCATTTCTATTCCAGGGCCCATTTTGCAGCGCTCCTTCTTCTGCTTGGGGATTACAAAAGAGGCTTTACGGAATATGAATATCGAATCCATCTTTTTTCTTCTCAGAAAAAAATCCTCTCTCCCAGATGGAAAGGAGAAAATATTGAAGGAAAAACTCTTCTTGTCTCTGAAGAGCAAGGCTATGGCGATATCATCCAATTTCTAAGATATATTCCTTATCTTGCAAAAACCGGCTGCAAAATCATCCTTGCCATTCAACCGAGCCTGCACTCACTTTTTGCCTACCTCCCGTTTCATCTCATTTCTCCACAAGCCCCCTATCCGCAGCACGATTTCCATGTATATCTGATGAGTCTTGCATCGATTTTTCAAACAGAATTAGCATCGATTCCTCCACCGATTCCAATCAAAGGAATTGGGTGGAAGCCAAGTAAGAGCCGGATTGGAGTTGTTTGGAAGGGCAATCCCAATCAAAGAGCGGATTGGGCAAGATCTTTAGATGTTCAACTTTTGAAGCCTCTTTTCGAAATCAAGGGATTGGAGTTTATCTCTTTACAAAAAGAAATCTCTCAAAAAGAAGCTGATTTTTTAGATGCATATCAAATCAAAAAAGGACAAATGGACACATGGAAAGATACAGCCCAAGAGATTGCTCAATGCGAGAGAGTTATTTCTATTGAATCAGCGGTTGGTCATTTGGCCGCAACCTTGGGCACTCCCACTTGGCTTTTGACTCCTCAATGTCATTGCTGGCGCTGGATGCTCCACAGAAAGGACTCTCCTTGGTATCACACAGTCAAGCTCTTTCGACAATCGATTCCGGGTAATTGGAGAGATCCAATCCATCTTCTTAGTCAGTGTCTTCAAGGGATATAAATGCCTACTGATTTCAATTACCTTGGGATTGTTGCAGCTCAAGCAACAGAGCATAAGATTGCGATTGAGTATTTCGAGAAAGCAATAAAAGTTTCTAACAAAAATTACATTGCATACACCAACCTTGGCAAGGTTTTGCTTGATTTGAGGCGTTTTGAAGAAGCTCTTCAAGCAACAGAATCGGCCCTCCATTTGCAGCCCAAAGATCCAATTGCTCTAAATAATCGAGGAATCATTTTGATGAAACTAGGTAGGTTCCAGGAAGCAAAAGTTACCTTTGAAAATCTCGCAAAAATCGATCCTGAAAATCCTGAGCATTGGAATAATCTCGCTAGCATTTTAATTTTTAGTTTTCAATTTCAAGAGGCCATTCAAATTTACAAACAAAATATCATTCGCCATCCGAAATATTTTGAAACGAGAGCAAATTTAGGGATGTTGTATCTTCGTTTAGGAGATTTTGAAAACGGATTTAAAGAATATGAATATCGGAAAAAAAATGAGTTTGACATTCGGCAAAAAAAGCTCTCTACCCCTAGATGGCAAGGAGAGCAATTAAAAGGCAAAACTCTTCTTGTTTTAGAGGAGCAAGGGTTTGGAGATACCTTTCAATTTTTAAGATATGTCCCTCTTCTCAAACGATATGATTGCAGAGTCTTGCTTCTTTTTAGATTTTGCTTGCATCCTCTTCTTTCCGATCTCACTTTGCCTTTGATCTCTGAATTCGATTCTATTCCTAAACATGATCTGCATGTAAATCTGCTCAGTTTGCCTTCGATTTTTCAAACAAATATTTCGACAATTCCTCCCCCATTTCCATATAAAAAGTGTTCTCAGAAAAAAAACAGAATTGGGATCATTTGGAAAGGATCTCCAAAAAATAGATACGACTGGTCCAGATCTATTGATTTAAAGATTTTGATCCCTCTTTTGGAGCATCGGGAAATTGAGTTTATCTCACTGCAAAAAGAGATCACACAAGAAGAGGATCGGATTTTAGATAGATATCAGGTTAAAAAACCCCCAATAAATACTTGGGAAAATACTTTAGATGCAATCAGACAATGCGAAAAAATCATTTCCATCGAGTCATCTGTTGCCCATTTGTCTGCATCAGCCGGAATTACCACTTGGATTTTGCTCCCCTCTATTTCAGATTGGAGATGGATGCTCGAACGCAAAGATTCTCCCTGGTATCCAACAGTTAAGCTCTTTCGTCAAAAGAAATTTGGGGATTGGTCCCAGCCAATCGATGATCTGGACCTAAGACAATTTTTTTAGAAGAATCGTCTCTTTCTGCCGAAAGATTTTTTGTTCGGATGGAAATTCTTATTCGCCGGACGATTACCCCGTTGTCTGATAGGCTCTGCAGCAATGGAGGGATTGGGCTCATACCCCGAGATCACCTCAGTAGGAATTTTTTGCTTTAACAAACGCTCAATATCTGCAAGCAATTTACGCTCATCGATGCAAACAAGAGAACAAGCGCAACCCTCATTCCCTGCTCTTCCGGTGCGACCAATGCGGTGTACATAATCTTCAGGGACTTGAGGAAGCTCAAAATTCACAACGTGGGGAAGTAGATCAATATCGAGTCCTCTCGATGCTATGTCTGTTGCAACCAGGACTCGTAAAATACCCGCTTTAAAACTCTTAAGCGCTTTCATTCGAGCCGGCTGACTCTTATTCCCATGTATGGCATCTGCAGAAATGCCGTCATCTACTAATTGCTGCGATAGTCGGTTTGCGGAGTGTTTTGTACGGGTAAAAACCAACACTTGTTTCCACTCTTGTGAAGAGATCAGAAAAGAGAGAAGTTCCCGTTTGCGCTGCCTGTCTACAGGATGAACGATCTGCGTAACAAGCTCTGCCGGAGTATTATGAGGAGCAACTTCAATAATCTGGAAAGATTTAAGCAGCGTTTGAGCCAGATTCTTAATCTCCCTTGAAAAGGTAGCTGAAAATAAAAGACTCTGCCGATTAGCCGGCAAAAGAGACATAATTTTCTTGATATCGTTAATAAAGCCCATGTCCATCATCCGATCTGCTTCGTCGAGGACCAAGATTTCGACATGGCTCAAATCAACAGCTCTTTGAGAAACAAGATCTAACAGGCGACCGGGAGTCGCGATCAGAACATCGGTCCCTTGTTTTAACTTTTTGATTTGATTAAAGATATTCACTCCCCCAAAAACTGCCTGAGTTTTTAGTGGCAAGTGTTTTCCGTACACACATACGCTTTCGCTAATCTGTGCTGCCAATTCACGCGTTGGGGTCAGGATCAGTGCCCGTACTTTTCGCCCTTTTGCTTCTTTTCGATAGGTAGCCATCAGCCTTTGGAGAAGGGGCAATGTAAAACCGGCCGTCTTTCCCGTTCCAGTCTGTGAACCCACGAGCAAATCCCCCCCTTTCAGAATGATAGGTATGGCTTGGATTTGGATAGGTGTGGCTTCTGTATATCCCTTTTCCTCAATTGCTTGAAGAATTTCTTTACAAAGGGAGAGATTTTTAAATAGCATTATTTCCTTTAATAAGTTCAGTTGCTTTGGTTGCTTGCAAAGAGTTTATATCATACCTAGAATTAATACATAGATGTATATCTCTGACAGAGTCCATAGACTATATATTAAATTATTTAGGACTCTGTTCATCTTTTAACAGACTAAGATTAAATGATACCCAATAACCACAAAATCAAAATAACAATTAAAATGGTTGTTAAGAGACCAAAGGGAGCATATCCCCATGAACGGCTGTGATTCCATCCCGGAAACGCCCCTATTAACAACAAAATTAAGAAAATAATTAAAATCGTGACTAGCATAACTCCCCCCAATTTACATGGATACAACAAATTCCTTTTCATTCCAGATTTGCTCAATAATATCAATGATGCAGATCGAGCTGGTGAAAAAATCGTTAGTAGATTTCTTTGTTTTTATATGCTTATTTAAAGAATAGATCGGAGATACCATTCGAATGATCCTCGTGATCCTAAAAAGTGTGGCTTTAGGCTTTTTGATTTCCCTGCCACTAGGTCCTATTGGGATTTTTTGGTTTCGTAAAATTCTTCAATTTGGTCCCTTATACGGCTTTATTTTAGGCATCGGCCAAACGCTCGCCATTTTATTTTTTGCTATCATTACTATTTTTGGTCTGGGCTGGATTTCAGATTATATTATCAAATACCAGTTTTGGCTTCGACTCATCGTTGGCTTCCTGCTGATTGGATATGGAATAAAAATCTTCTTTTTTAAAAGTACTGCGATCAGAAAAAAAGCCTCTCTTACAAGAGGGGTGATCATCGATTTTTTCTCTATTGCATTCATCACAGTGATAAGTCCAGCTGCATTTCTTGCCTTTTTAGCTATTTTTGCAATTCTAGGACTCTATAGGGTAAGCACATTTTTTGAGCACATCGAAATGATTTTGGGAATCTTGATCGGATCAATTTTTGCCTGGATGCTTATATGCCTTTGTTTTACTCGTTACAAAAAAATTCCGAATCGAAAAGTAATGACTTGGATCAATCGCTCTGCAGGGACTTTTCTAGTGGTTTTTGGGGTTGTAGTCTGCATCAGCACTTTTTTCTTGGTGACTTAGAAAATCTAAATCGTTAAACTACATGCCTAAAATTTTTATGGACAATCACGAGCGGTATCAATATGAATGTACAATTTCCTTTAGTTCCCAAAAATCCAGAGACAATGAACATGATTCATGAAATCCTAAGCGCTCCTGTAGACAATCCGATCGTTGAAATGAATGACCAAACTGCACGGGATATGGAAATTATCTCCCAATCGATGGCAGATATTGCGACTCGTTGGCGCGGAAGAATGGATTGCCGTTTACCCGGCATGCCGATAAACAAGAAGGACTACTGGGGCATATTCGCCAATGATGGCAAAGGGAACCACCAGCTTCTGCCCGCTGTAAAAGATTTTATTAAAAACACCCTTGGTTGTGGGAAAGTAGCAATAGATTTGGGATGTGGAGATAGTCCTGCCGCTGCATTTTTGCTACAAAGAGGATGGAGAGTCATTGCTGTAGATAATTCTCCTTCCGCACTGAATGTTTTCAGAGAAATGCATGAGAGAGAAATCGCCTCCGGACAATTGACAATAGTTGAGGCGGATGCGACAGAATTTAATCCTGAAGAACCTGTGGACCTCGTAATTGCAGCTGATATCTTTCAATATATAGATCCTGCTCAATTTCTAAAGACCTTGGCTAAGGTTCATGATCTCTTTTTAAAAGACAAGGGGATCCTCATCGGCTCTCTTTTCCGATCGCCGCCTCTTCCTGCTACTGAACTTCACATCATTCAAATGAATGTCCTTAAAGAAATGGGTGGATGGTTTCTTCCCGATCGGCGCATGGCAAGACCCATCTTGAAAAATGCAGGATATGAAATCAAATCCTGCACATACCGTCAAGAACGTGTTGGACAACCTATTTGTATTCAGTTCATTGCCGAGAAAAAACTTTAAGTTTTTTTTAAAGAACGTAAGTAAGCGTTTGTTGGAACACAGTTGAGAAATAACGGGAATCAACAAGATTTAAAATCGCTGTCTTCCAATCGATCTCTTCCGATTCCGGGAGGCTATAAACGTTACTCATAGATAAAGCTTCGATAAAAGGGGCTTGATATTCAGGACTTGCTGTTTCAAATTCTCTCGCAATCACTTCTATGTTTTCTTTAACATATGCTACAAATGAAGCTCCGTCAGTTCCATCTTCGAAGTTTTCCATAATGATTTCCCCGAAAATAGTGCCGGGCAGATAGAGAGATTTTTCAGGATCTGGCATTGAATCGATATTAATATTTTCCAAGAGGGCAGCATACTTTGCGAGACTTTCCGTGCGTCCATTCAAACATGGCGCACCGTTGCTAAAGCAACTGAAAAATCCTTTCAAATCCCCCCTACTTTTTGACTTAAAATAAGTCTCCGTAAACAATTGGATTTTTGTCACTAAAGCGCCATTGCCTGCACTGAAACCATCTTCAGCTGCGCCTGAAGTAATTTTATTAATTAATTTATTGCTAAGCTTGTCGTCGTTCAGAGAGGAGAGTTCAAGTAGGTTTTGATTGATGGCCATGAAATCTTGAATCGTTCTTGTAGCCCGTGTTGCTTGACTAGGGCTAAGAGACGTTGATTTAAGATCTTCTTTCGCACAATTCAATATTGAATTAATTTCAGAAATATTTAAAGTCATATTACTCCCTATACCTATAATAACACAAAATTATTAATTTGTAAATAGAGAGCCTAATTAAATAATAGTCGTAACTATCTTATTATTAAATGTTAAGAATAAAGGGATAAGCAAACAGGGATTTTTGGCCAAATCTTGATTTACTTTAAATCATTAATAACGAGCATCTTAATTAAGTGTTTGGCAAAAACCATAAGATATTGATATACAGCAACATAGCATGAATGCCATAAAGAACGAAATCATCTTGAGACTAAAGGACTTAAAAAAAAAGGCCCGCGAGTACGGGCCTTAAGTTCGAAGAGAAATGCTGAACGGGAGCTCTAAATTAGAATTGGAGACCTACTGAAAAAGTTACGCCATCCAGATCTAAATCACCTCCGCCAATTTTGTTGAAATCAAACAGGGAATGGTGCTCTCCACTAACTTGCAATGAAAAAGCCATTCTGTCGCAGCAAAAGAATGTTTCCCATTTGATTCCTAAAAGAGCATCGAAGCCGGTAATCACAGAATCGGACCTGGTTTTTAGATGCACGTTCTCAACAGATGCTGGAAGGGTAGTAGAATAGTCAGAATGGATCTTGAAATGTCCATATAAAAGGACAAAGTCAAGCGTGCCAACAAGGCTAAAACCGGTTCCCAGATACCAATCTGCTTTTGCACCGAGTTGCGGGCCTACTCCCCAATACTTTTGCTTGGCAGTATTATCTATAAAAATATTAGCACTACCTGTACCTGTAGTTAACTGGGCTGATAGGTCTGTGCTGAGCCGCTCCTTGATAATTGCTCCGCGCACACCAATAAATGGGTCGAAAAGAAAGCAAGGGCTTGTCCAGAAATAATGGCCCAAGTCTAGGTCGATGACATTGTATTGTAGCTTCCATGAGCCATGGTTGTCTGGCTCGGAATTTCTATGAGCTTTGCCATTCATATGGGTCCAATAGGATGAAACGTTCCATCCGCTGCAAGTATCAAAGAGCGCGCCGACACGAAAGCCCCATTTCCAATCAAAGCTAGGATCATCATCCGTTTCATTGATGTCAGTGATGAGAACAGCACTCGCTAATCGTTCACTAATTTCTGTTCTACCAAAGGAGCATTCTAAACCCTCAACAGAGGATCTCCAATAGAGAGCTTCTGCATCAAGAGCGAAATGGCAGCGTCCTTCTAAAGATTGGCAAAACCTAGGTGCTAACGCACAAAATGTTTCACAACATTTAGGAGGATTACACTGTTTACAACTAGGAGGATTACACTGTTTACAGCGGTAGAATTCATGCCTTGCATTACGTTTTGGAATATTATTCCTCATCGCTAGTTCACTAGTGTCCGTTGAATCTCCATAAACGCAGCTCATTGAACCCATAAATGCAGTCATTAAGATTAGAAAGATGGTTTTTGTTGTGATTTTCATACTAATGATTCCTTGGGTTTAATTGCTTAACTTATACACAGTGAGCGATGCTTCTGTAGTTGCTCCTCCAGAAGGGCTGAGCAAGGTAACAGTCGATGTACCAATAGGTCTAATGGTCAAAGTTACCGGGGTTGTTGTTACAGTAAAAATCCCTTGGCCGACATATTCTGCTCCTTGAGCCGTCACTAAACCCAGGCCCCGATCAGTGCCCGGAATGGCCGTATTTCCTAAGAACAACTGAAAAGCGGGCGTAATAGACACTGTAGAAGGTACTGTAACATCGTAGCGCGCAACATATACCCCAGGAGTATTAATCGTTAAAACGCCTCCTGAGAAAGTATAAGAGCCATCGGGAGAAATGGCACCTACATTATTAAATGGGATATCGCTAAGTGTGCCGAGCCCAGGTGCAACAACTACGGCAGGTCCGCCCGTTGGAATGGTCTCATAAACAAATGCATAAGAAAGAATTCCTCCTGGAAGTCCTGACAGTCCCGGAGCTCCTGCTAATCCCGCAGCTCCCGCAAGGGAAGCAGCCCCTCCGGCACCGCTAATCAGGGAGCTTCCTCTTCCTCCCGGACAGCAGCAATCAGCAAGCAAGCTATTTGGATTTGGCGATAGGGTAGCAAGCCCTATCATGATCATCATCAAGCGAAACATCATATAATTTCCCCTTTCGTTTTTAATTTATTTTGCTAGACGTCAAAGCAGCAGCAAATAAAAAGTAAACTTTATGCTTAAGGAAATATTTTGTAAAATAATATTTTTTTTAGTCTTAAGTGCCTGATACTTTGCCAGAAAAATTTATGCAAAATCGATGGACGTCCCCATTTTTTCACAACCTCTTATGACCAATGGATAGATCATTTTTTTTGCTTAATCCGGCAGCTATTTTTGCCAAAAATTTGATAGATGATGCACCAGCTCATCATAGACTCAAACAAGACAAAAAATGCCAGAATCAAACTGATCCAGCTCATCCTCCAATACGCATATCCTAACAGGAGGATTCCAAGCGTTAATCTGATCCATCGACCTGTGCTATCGATATTTTTGGAAAATTTGATTTTCATTCGGCTTATTTTCCCTTATTATTTTTTATTCCAGACGATTAAGATTTTACACAGCAACAGAAACACTATAAAAAAATATTATTTCCATTTAGATGGATGTGTGTTCTTTCGAATAGGATCCCATTCAAAAAAGAAATCTTGATCTTTTGATGTTGCTTTGCCAATAATAAGCAAATAAGGATCGTGAAATCCGCATTCGTCTAACTTAAATTGACGCAATAAAATACTTAATGGGATCTGTTCTGGTATATAGTTAAAATAGGCCTTTTTCTTTGTAACCTCACTTTCATGCCAAGTTTTTAAAAATTCAACAGCAATGGGATTATTAAAATTGAGCCCAAATATTCCTGCGGCCATATGTTTGCAGGAATTCACTTCGTCAAAAGTGAGATTAAATGCCTCAAGTACATTTTGATTAATAAATTTTTCTAAAAAGTAAGCATCATATCTATACATGGCAGTATTCTTCTCAATTGCATCAAATAAAGGTGTAAGATCTTTGAGGGGGTTTAATAAAGAGTCTAGCCATAATATTTTTTTGTATCCTAGATCGTAGGCTTCCTGAAAAGCGCAAGCTTTAAATCCATAAGGACAATCACTATGCGCTAAGCATCCATTTTCCATATTTGGCCAGCCACCAATTCTATATAAGACGTGGCCTTTGAATGTATCTTTTAAACGTCCGAGCAAGAACTGTAGTAGCTGAGGATAGGTTTTGTTGTAAGAGGCATAGCTGATAATGCAACACTCTTTATCTTCAGGTGTTGTATTTAATACTAATACTTTAAGATGAGGATATTTTTGCTTCTTTCCTTTTTTTATTATTCTAGTTCGTCCTCGACCAATAGAAGGATTTTGCTTGATTTTTTTTTGTGCCATCTCTAAGTCCTTCATAGTGACTTCAACTGCACTCAGTGGTTGAAATAATTGAAAAAAGAGAATCAATACAATCAAACGAAGCATAATTTTTCCTTGGTCAATTTAAAAAAAGAAAAGTTATCATGTCTCCAGCAATTCCAACTAGATAAATCGTAACCAACTGAACTTTAAATGATTTTGACGCAATAAACAGCATTCTGCTTTCCCATTGGGAGAGAACTTTATGCCCAATGAGTTTTCTCCATCCAAAAAGCCCAGTAAAATGCGAAAAGCGTTGAATTACATGTTGTAAACGTGAACATCTCCTCGAAGGAGGACTGAAACGTACTGATTTCTGTTTTCCGCTGGATGATAAGAAAGAGACCTTTTGGGGGCGGGTGGACTCGAACCGCCTAAGACCAAAATAGAGAACTCCGGGTGCTAGATTCGAACTAGCGACCAATGGATTAACAGTCCACTGCTCTACCGCTGAGCTAACCCGGATCAAAAACTAAGATTATATAGAAAACGGTTTTTTTGAAAAAGCAAATTCACCTTGAGGCTCTTGAGGATAAGTGTTAACGTAATTCTTTATGGAAGAAATCAAAGGCAGTATTGAGGCAATCGTTTTTAGTCAGAAGGAAAATGGCTTTACGGTGGCTAGGTTGAAGGAGAAGGGAAAAAAAGAGTTTACTGTTGTGGTGGGCATTATGCCTAGCTTGCAACCCGGAGAGGCGGTTGTGTGCCAAGGGGTATGGAAAATGCACCCAATGCATGGAAGACAATTTGAGGTGGCCGAATATTTGGTCGATATGCCGAGCGATTTGGCGGGGATTCAAAAGTATTTGGAATCGGGGCTTGTAAAGGGCATTGGGACGGGGTTTGCCAAGAGGATTGTACGGCGGTTTGGCAATGATACTTTGAAGGTGATTGAGGAAACGCCCGATCGTCTTTACGAAGTAGAGGGGCTTGGGGAAAAAAAGATTGAGAGTTTGAAGGAAAGCTGGAGAGAGCAGAAGGCAATCCGAGACGTCATGATCTTTTTAAGAACTCACGGGGTAAGTCCTGCCTATGCACAAAGAATTTATAAGGTTTATGGGGAAATGAGCATCGAAAAGGTGAAAGAAAATCCCTACAACCTGGCAAGAGATGTGGCGGGAATTGGCTTTAAATTGGCCGATGCCGCGGCTTTAAAGCTTGGCTTTCAGCTCCATTCCCCCGAAAGGCTTCACGCCGGCATCCAATTTGTTCTTTGGGAGCTTGCCGGCGAGGGGCATACCTGTTTTCCAAAGGAAGATCTATTGCCGCTCACTCAGGCGGCCCTTGATGTGGGAGTCGATCTTTTGGAGGCTGAAATTGCAGCCCTTGTCCAAAAAGGGATCTTGATTCAAAAAGAAAATTTTCTATGGCTAGGACCCTTCTTTGCTTATGAGCAAGGGATTGCAAAAAGTCTGATCAGGCTCCAAAGCTCTCTTTTGAAATTCAAACCCATTGATGCGGTAAGGGCCGTAGATTGGGCAGAAGGGCAGCAAAAAATTCGCTTTGATGTGGGGCAAAAAAAGGCAGTGATTCGGGCCTTGAGCGAAAAGATCCACATCATAACCGGTGGCCCCGGTACGGGGAAAAGCACGATCACCAATGCCATCTTGCAGGTGATGGAAAAAAGGACAATCAAGATTTTTTTAGCTGCGCCAACAGGAAGAGCTGCCAAAAGACTCTCTCAAATTACTAGAAGAAAATCTTTTACGATCCATGCCCTTTTGGAGATGGATTTTAAGACGGGCGGGTTTAAACGGGGAAGAGATAATCCCCTCGATACCGATCTTCTTATTGTCGATGAGGCAAGCATGATCGACACTCCCCTTCTTTTTCATCTTCTTCGGGCAATCCCTTCCCATGCAAAGCTTCTTCTTGTCGGCGATATCGATCAGCTTCCAAGTGTAGGTCCTGGGACGACTCTTCGCGATATGATTGCGTCGAATCTTGTTGGAGTTTCCATTTTGACTGAAATTTTTCGACAAGCAAGAGGCTCTAAAATCATCACCAATGCCCATAGAATCAATCATGGGGAATTTCCGGCATTAAAAACCCCGGTAGATAGCGATTTTCATTTCATTGAAGCAGAAAATCCCGAGGCCATACGCGAGATCATTTTAGAGCTTGTGGCAAAAGAAATTCCACAAAAGTGGAAACTCGACTCCATTGACGATATCCAAGTTCTCTCTCCAATGAAGCGAGGTGGGATTGGCGTAGAAATGCTGAATGACTCGTTGCAAGAGCTTTTAAATCCAAGCAACCAGCCTCTTTTTCGGGCAGGACGCCGCTTTCACATTTCCGACAAGGTCATGCAAATTCGCAATGACTACGACAAAAACGTCTATAACGGCGATATTGGAAGAATTGCTTTCATTGATGCCGCAGAGCAAAAGCTGACGGTGATTTTTGATGAGAAAAGCGTCCCTTATGATTTTACGGAGCTAGATGACCTTGTTTTATCCTATGCAACCTCGGTCCACAAATACCAAGGAAGCGAAGCTCCTTGCATCGTAATGCCGGTCCATACCTCCCATTTTAAGCTTTTGCAGAGAAATCTACTTTATACGGCCGTGACCCGCGGCAAAAAACAGGTCTATCTTGTAGGGACCCCAAAAGCCCTTGCCATTGCCATCCACAATGACCAAGTGCAAAAGCGCTACACCGGCCTTCAAAATGCCTTAAAAGAAAGCGGGCTCATGCCTCAAGAACTTCCCAACCAACAACTCGAATTTATTTAAAAATAGAGGATTTTACCTAGAGAGATAGACACCACAGAGGAAAAGATTTTTATTATATTCTACCCCTCTGTGGTATCTATCTCTGTGGTGATTATTTCCTAAGAGACGGAACTTCCCGGAGGCAGGGCTTGGATCGTTGGAAGCTCAACATCGTTTTCGAAAGAGGCGGCGAGGATCATCCCTTGGCTTTCGATTCCCATAATGGTCGCGGGGGCTAGATTTGCAACGAGAATCACTTTTTTGCCAATAAGCGTTTCAGGTTCGTAGTTGAGCGCAATGCCGGAGACTACGGTCCTTTTTTCAAAGCCAAGATCAACGAGAAGTTTTAAGAGCTTTTTCGATTTTGGAACCTTTACAGCTTCAAGAATTTGTGCGATTCGAAGATCTAGCTTTTCGATTTGATCGAAGGTGATTGGAGTTTTTAGAGTTGTAGCTGCTGGTTCCATCGTTTTTTTCCCTAGTTTGGCAATTTGGTTCAAGATTTCCTGATCTTCCACTTTGCGAAAAAGAATCTCCGGTTCTTTGAGCATTTGTCCTGCAGGATTCAAATGCCGGATCTTTTCCCAATTTTCTTTTGCAAGCTCCGTCTCAAATCCTAGCATGTTCCAAATTTTTTGCGCAGTTTGAGGCATAATGGGAGAAGAGGCAAGGGCAAGGTTAACAATACATTTGATGCAGGCTGCAATGGTCGTTTCTAAAGATTGCCGCTTTGCGGGGTCTTTGACCTCAATCCATGGCTTTTTGCTATCGAAATAGGTATTTCCAAGCTGAGCAAGCTCCATGATTTGCTGTGTGGCTTTTCTCAAATGAAAAGAGGCATAGCTTCTGCCAATCATATCCATCTGAGCATTGATCTTTTCTGAAAATTCCTCATCAGCTTGGATTTCCGGAACTTTTGAACCTAAATGCATTTTTGCAAAAACCAAAACCCTATTGATAAAATTGCCAAATTTTCCAAGAAGCTCTGCATTGCACCTTTTTTGAAAATCTCTCCAGCTAAATTCAGAGTCTGCAGACTCCGGAGCATTCGCAGCAATTGCATAGCGGGCCTGATCAATGCTATATTTTGTAAAAAAATCATCCAGGTCAATGTACCACCCTTCTGATTTGGAAAACTGCTTGCCTTCTAAAAGCAAAAATTCATTGGCAGGGATTTCATCGGGAAGTTTGTAAGGAAGGTCTTGTCCCATGAGCATGGCAGGAAAAAACACCGCATGAAATGGGATATTGTCTTTCCCGATAAAGTGGACAAGCTTTGTCTCTTTTTCGAGCCAATACTTCTTCCACTTTTCAGGGCTCCATTCTTCTGCAATTGAAACATAACCAATAGGAGCATCAAACCAGACATATAAGACTTTGCCGGGTCGTCCCGGGACGCTCACTCCCCATTCAGAGTCACGAGTAATTGCCCGCGGCTTTAAATCATCGATGTAGCGCATGGCAAAGTTGAGGACGTTTTCTTTCCAATGTTTTTCTGAAATCCACCGTTTTAGCTGATCTTTAAAGAGATCGAATCGAAGATAAAGATGGGTGCTTGGTTTTAATACGAGAGGAGAGCCTGTTAATTTAGAGCGGGGATTTTTTAAATCGGTTGCTTCAAAAGTGCTTGCGCAGCGCTGGCATTCATCGCCTCTTGCTTCTTCATAGCCGCATTTGGGGCATGTCCCTACGACATAACGGTCAGCGAGAAACCGGTTTTCTTTTTCTGAATAAAGGTGGTTTTCTGTCCTTTCATCGATGAACCCTTTTGCATCGAGGACTTTAAAAAAATCCTGAACCACTTTCGCATGGCCGGGCTGGGTCGTTCTGCCGTAATAATCAAAGGAAAATTGGAGCTTTTCGAAGAGAGCCTTATTGATTCCGTGGAAGAGATCTACTTGCTCTTTGGGTGTTCTTTTGGCAAGTTCTGCGCTTAAAGTGATAGCTACGCCATACTCGTCAGAGCCGCAAATGTAAAGGACGTCGTTACCGATAAGCCTTTGATATCGGGCGTAGCATTCTCCCGGAAGGTATGCCCCTGCAATATGGCCGAAATGAAGCGGTCCATTTGCATATGGCAATGCAGAAGTGATGAGAATGCGCTCCACGAAATCTTCTTTATTCTTTCGGTTGTTCGCTTGCCCGAGCATCTACTGCTATTAAGATATCTTTCAATTGGACGTTCCCCTCTCCCCCGTGGATCATGGTGCGGCCAATGTCAATCGCGAAATTGCAGAGATTAAAATTATTCTTAAATTTTTTTCTTAACGTTTCTGTTGTCAACATATCTTGATACATGCCAAAGAGCATAGACTAGATAAGAGTTTCTTTCAACATCCTATGTTCTTCTGCGATAAAGATTGAGCGGAAAATCTCATAGGCCACTTTCAAATTTTCATTTACAATCAGATAGTCATATTCTCTTGCCGCATCCATTTCCTTATGCGCCCATGAAAGGCGCTTTTCGATCGAGGCATCGCTATCCGATTTACGCCCTTTGAGACGCTTTTTTAGTTCACCTAGATTCGGCGGACTAATGAAAATATAGACCGCGTCGAGAACCTCTTTTAAAAGTTTTGCTCCTTGTGTATCAATGACAAGGACTACATGCTTTCTTTTTTTTAGCTGATTTTCTACCTCTTTTTTCGAGGTGCCGTAGTATTCGCCAAAAACTTCTGCATATTCATAAAATGCATCGACTTTGACCATTTTTCTAAAATCTTCCCCGCTGATAAAGTGGTAATCTTTTCCTTCTTTTTCTCCCCGCCTCATTTTCCGCGTTGTATAGGAAATGCTTCTTGTTACAGAGTCAAATTCATCCATTAGCATCCGGACAAGCGTTGTTTTACCGGTGCCGGCTGGCGCGCTGACTACAAAAATCCTACCCTTTTTTAACGTTCCTAATACTTTCATTCGATATTTTGGATTTGTTCTCTGATTTTTTCTAATTCCGATTTCATCGCGACCACATGATGGGCAATTTTTGCATCAGCCGATTTTGCGCCGATCGTATTGATCTCGCGGCCCATTTCTTGGATCATAAAATCCATCTTTCGACCAACAGGTCCTTTTTTCTCCTGTAACATGCTTTGAAATTGAACGAAATGAGATTTCAATCGTGCTATTTCTTCACTAATATCCATTCGATCTGCAAATAAAACCGCCTCTCTTGCAAGCGCCTCAGAATCAATAATGGTAGATAGCTTTTGAACGATTGTTTCTTTTAGATTACGGGCAGATGCGGGCGCCAATGATTCGATCGATTTTAAAAACTTTTTCAATAGAAGAAGCCTTTTTCGAATATCGGCAGTCATTGCTTTGCCTTCTTTTTCTTTCATAAAACAAAGATTTTTTAGAGCCTCCATTAAGCATGATTTTATAGAAGCAAAATCTTTTTCTTCGGCAAATTGGACTTCTTTGTGGAAGGTAGAATATTTCATAAGAAATTCCAGATCAATCGCTTTTGGACTGTAGCCGAGAGATTTAGCTACTTTTTCCCATGCTATCTTTTGTTTTTTTAAAGAGCTTGAGTCTGGAATCGATACATGATTATTATTTAAGAAAAAGATCCTAACGCTGACTTGACCCCTTGCAATTTTGTTTTGAACCCAAGATCTTACATCTTGCTCAAAACGGGCAAATTCCTTTGGGATCGATATAAAAATTTCCGGATATTTACGATTGACAGACTGAATTTCGGCGATGAGCTGACCATTGGATACTTCACGGGTAGCTCGCCCGAAGCCCGTCATGCTTATAAGCATACAAGCCCTTTATGTCTGTTATAATAAAATACCAGTTAGTTATCAAGAAAAGAAATCTGTTCTTCCGGATTCAATATAGATTTAATTGGATCAAAGCTTTTGCGATGAATTGAGCAGGGCCCGTATTTTTCAATGGCTACCAAGTGTTCCTCAGTTGCATAGCCTTTATGTCTTTTAAAACCATATTCAGGAAACTCTTTATCATATTCGACCATAATTCGGTCGCGCGTAACTTTTGCAATAATGGATGCCGCAGCAATCGAAGCGGATTTGCTATCGCCTTCAATAATCGCTAAGGCCGGAATCCCAAACACAGGCGCTTGATTCCCATCAACCAAAATATATTCGGGAAGAGGCTCTTTAAGCTCTCTAACTGCCTTTCCCATTCCAAAAAAGCTTGCCTGCAAGATATTAACGCGATCGATCGTCTCCTCATCAACGACGCTAACCGCAAATCTCACTCCCGGGTGACCTGTAATTTTCCCATACAAAACTTCCCGAATAACAGGCGCAACTTGCTTGCTGTCATTCAAATGTTCGAAATAAACCTTCGATGGTAAAATACACGCCGCACAAACAACAGGCCCCGCAAGCGGTCCCCTTCCTGCTTCATCAACACCTGCAATCCTCGAAAATCCCTCTCGCACCAAACGTCTTTCATGCTTGAACATTCTGCGAAGACGAAGGATCTCTTCTTTGGAAATGACAGATAACATTCTGAACATTTAACCAAAGCAGCACTCTTTCTCGCAAATATTTTATTCGGATTCATTGGGTTGATCGGAATGAAAACGTTGAAAAATTTTGCCCACATCGTCTATGATTTTCTCAAATTGGGCTTTAGTCAAACGACTTGCCACGTTTTTCATTTTTTCACTGTCTAATACTGGTACATATTCTGCATTCAAGGCAGTTATATTATGTTGGATTCTCCGTGCTTCTTCTTCGTTGCCACGAACTGCATAAAATGATTTCTGCAATGCAAACATCCTCTCTCGCATTTCTTCTAGTACCATTAGGCATCGTTCATCTTTGCTTTCTTGCGACCAGCCCCATCCTCGAAAGAAATTCGCAAAGCTGCTAAATCTTCTTGACCAAAGAAGATTGCTATAAATAGTAGCAGGATTTATTGCCATAATTACCGTTTTTATCATGTTATAACGGTATAATTAAGACATTATAAAGCAAAATAGCCCGCTAGGAATTAGCGGGCATATAGAATTAAGCTTGAGGCTCTGCAGGAGCAGCGGGGGCGGGAGTAGGTGCGGTGGTGGCTTGGGATTCGGCAGTAGTTGCTGCTGCACCTGTGTATTGTTCTTTGATTTTTGTGGCTTTGCCGGTTTTGCCGCGGAGGTAATAGAGCTTGGCTCTACGGACCTTTCCGGAACGGATCACCTGGATGCCGGTGATGCGAGGGCTATGGACCATAAAAACTCGGTCCATGCTGGAACCATAGGCAGTGCGGTAAAGGGTGAAGGTTTCTGAAAGGCCGGTCCCTTTTTTGGCTATTACCGTGCCTGTAAAGGCTTGGATTCTTTCTTTATCTCCCTCAATAATTCTGGTGTTTACGCGAACTGTGTCCCCGATTTTAAATTGGGGAAGCTCTTTCTTTAAATAGTCTTTTTCAATCTCAACGATCGCAGGGTTGCGGCTCATATAGTCTCCTTAACTAATAACTCTGGCCTTACTTGGCTGGTTTTTTTTCTTGCTTCTTCTTTTCGCCATTTTTCAATCTCAGCATGGTTGCCCCCTCTCAAAATGGCGGGCACTTCTAATCCTTCAAAAATCTCGGGTCTCGTATAATGGGGGGCATCAAATATCCCATCTTGAAACGAGTCTTTTTCCACTGCCTCCGGATGCCCAATCACTCCCGGGATAAAACGGGAAACTGCATCGACCAAAACGATCGCTGCAGGACACCCGCTTGTCAGCACATAATCGCCAATGCTGATCTCTTCATCCACCTCTAGCTCAATAGCCCTAACATCTATCCCCTCATAATGTCCGCAAAGGAGGACCAGATGCTCTTTTTGGGCGAGCTCTTCGCATTTGGCAGCGTTTATTGGCTTTCCTTGCGGCGAAAGGCAGATCACATGGGATCTATCCTTCTTCACGCTTCGGATTGCCCGAACAATCGGCCCCGGCTGCATGACCATTCCCGGCCCTCCGCCAAAAGGCCTTTCATCTACCCTTTTGTGCTTATTTTCCGAGAAATTCCGAATATCGGTATGGCGTATCTCTATCAGCCCCTTTTCTCTCGCCCTTTTCAACATGCTCACTTCAAATGGGCTTTTAAAGTATTCAGGAAAGAGGGAGAGGATATCGAAAAGCACGGGCGACTACTTCTTCTTTCTCTTGGCCCTTGCTTTAGCCTGTTTTGCTACCTTTCTTTCAGTTATCTTTTTAATGATTTCTGGCGCTTTTTTCATTACGAGGGAACGGACGCGCGGGCTGATTTGCGCTCCATTGTCGATCCAATATTGCAATTTTTCAAGATCAATTTGGTTGTTCTTGTCATTGGGGGCAAATGGGTAGTACCAACCTAGTTTATCAAGGTATTTCCCATCTCTCGGGTGTCTCACATCAGTTACGACAATCCGAAAATGCTGGCGGCTGTTTGCGCCCTGCTGTCTCATGCGGATAATTAGTGCCATTTCATTTTTCCTTTCATTGCTTTCAGACTTTTCATGTCCGGCATATTCTTAAATAGTTGTTTTACTCTCTTAAAGCTCTTTACGAGGCGATTGACTTCCTCGATATCGACCCCGCTCCCCTTTGCAACCCGTTTTCTCCGAGAAAATTCCAATTCGTCTTTTTCTTGTCTTTCGCGAGGAGTCATCGATAGGATGATTGCCTCCATTTTCCCAAATTCTTTATCGGAAAAATCAATATCACCCAATGCGCCCATTCCGGGCATCATTTTCAAAAGGCCTTTGAAAGAGCCCATTTTTTTTACCATCCCCATTTGCTTGAGATAGTCTTCATAGGTAAAGGTGGCTTTAAGGATTTTCTTTTCAAGCTCTTCGCTCTCTTTCTCATCGATATGTTCTTTGGCTTTTTTGACGAGGTTGATCACATCGCCCATGCCGAGGATTCGATCGGCCATCGATTTTGGATTGAAGAGTTGAAAATCCCCTACTTTTTCCCCAATTCCTTCAAATTTCAATGGCTTTTGGGTCACTTCTCGAATTGAGATTGCAGCGCCGGCTCTTGCGCTCCCATCAAGCATCGTTAAAATGCTGCCGGTAAGAGAGACCCTTTTATCAAATTCATTCGCTGTTCGGACAGCGTCTTGCCCGGTTGCGGCACTTGCAACAAAAAGGACTTCGCGAGGATCTAAAAAGGACTTTAATTCTTCAAGCTCTTCCATGAGAGCCTCGTCGAGATGGAGCCTTCCTGCCGTATCGACAATCAAGACATCATACGATTCTACCTTGGCTTTTTCATAAGCTGCCTTGGCTACTTTAAGTGGACTTTTTTCTCCCTCTTGGGAAAAGACGTCGATGCCAATATCGGATCCCAGTTTTTTCAACTGAACGATTGCTGCAGGTCTTTGCAAATCGCAAGCTGCAAGGAGGATTTTCTTATGTTTTTCATTCTTGCCGATGTAGGCTGCGAGTTTGGCGCAGGTTGTCGTTTTGCCGGAGCCTTGAAGTCCGCAAAGCATCAAAACAGAAATTTTGCCATTGAGATCAAGCGGCACTTCCGTCTTCCCCATGAGCTGGGTCAGCTCCTCATGGACCAAATGGATGAATTGCTGAGATGGGGTGAGAGATTTTAGGACTGCATCGCCAAGGGCTTTTTCTTTGACCTTTTCAACAAATTTGGTAGCTACTTGATAATTGACGTCGGCTTCCAATAAAGCAAGGCGAACATCGCGGACAGCGTCTGCAATATTTTGCTCAGATAGGAGCTTCTTGCCGGAGAGGCCGGAAAAAAGATTTTGAAACTTTTCAGTTAGTTTACCAAACATAATTTGTATAAATGATACTCCAAAAAGTTATTGCTTTTCAAGGAAAAAGAAACGGCTTTTTCCCGACCAATCTTTCAGGCACTCTTTTTTCCAAATTTGTGAAGAAAAAATTTGATTCAGCGGCTCTTCCTGATTGTACCCAATTTCCAAAAAGACTTGAGCCTTAGGGTTTAAAAATGGGGGTAAATCGGCAGCCAGGCGCTCATAAAACTCCACTCCCTTCTCCCCACCAACTAAGGCCATTTTTGGCTCAAAATCACGCACGGAGGGATCAATAGTAAAATATTCTTTTTCAGAGATGTAGGGTGGATTGACCACAATATGATCTGTTTTTCTCCCCTGAAACGGGGCAAGAAGATCGCCATGTAGGATCTCGATATCTAAGCCTTGAGCATTTTCTTTGGCAAGATCCAGAGCATCCCAAGAAAGATCGGAGAGACTCACTTGCAAATGGGGAAATTTGTTCTTAAGAGCAATCCCAATGCACCCGGAGCCCGTGCAAACATCCCAAAGAGAATTTCCACGAAGTTTTTTGGTAATGTGATCGACTAAAATCTCAGTTTCTTGGCGCGGTATTAAAACTCTGGGATCGATTTTTAGTTTGCATCCATAAAAATCGATAGAGCCTAATTTATATTCAAGGGGTTCGTCGTCTTTCATTCTCTGAGCTTTTCTTGATAGAAATAATTGACAAGCGGGATTGTTAAGTCATCGAGATCCCCTTCCATCACCCGATCCAATTTATAGAGCGTGACATTGATCCGATGATCCGTTACGCGGTTTTGGGGGAAATTGTAGGTGCGGATTCTTTCGGAGCGATCTCCACTTCCCACTTGCAAGGCCCGAGTAGCTGACATTTCGGCTGCAGCCTTTCGCCTCTCCTCTTCGGCAATTCTCGAGGCTAGAAGCCGCATCGCTTTTTCTTTGTTTTTATGTTGGCTTCTCTCTTCTTGGCACGCTACGACTGTTCCTGTGGGGATGTGGGTAATGCGAACCGCAGAATCGGTTCGATTGACGTGCTGTCCCCCCGCACCTGAGGCTCGATAGGTATCGATTTGCAGATCTTTTTCATCGATTTCGATGTTTTCCGATTCATCCGGCTCCATGAGAACTGCTACGGTGATGGCCGAAGTGTGGACCCTGCCTTGCGTCTCCGTTTGAGGGACCCGTTGGACCCGATGCGTTCCCCCTTCATATTGCATCATGCGGTATACATTAGGCCCCGAAAGGGACATAATATATTCTTTAAAACCGCCAATTTCTGACTGCGCAGAAGAAAGGACTTCACATTTCCACCCCTTTTGCTGGGCGTAATATTGATACATTCGGACGCAATCGCCAACAAAAAGGGCGGCCTCGTCTCCGCCGGTTCCTGCTCTTAACTCCAAAATTATAGGACGGCTATCGCGTGGATCAGGAGGGACTAAAAGATTTTGAACAGAAGCCTCTGCCATTTCCCGCTCCTTTTCGAGCCGTGCGATTTCTTCGCGCAGCATTTCGATCATGGCAGGATCGGTTTCTGATTCTAGAAGAGCTTTGCTTTCCTCAATCTGTTTTTGAGCAGATTGGAACCCTCCCCACATTTCTTTCAGCTCGGAGAGCTGAGCATGTTCTTGGGTAAGCTGCCTATAGGCCTTTTGGTCAGAGAGGGTCTCCGGCCTTCCTAGAAGATCCTCGACTTCCCTAAGCCGGCTCAGCAGCTTTGCGACTTTCTCGTTCACTTTTTCTTTTTCGTGACTTTGGCTGCTTTCGCTTTATTCGCTTCTTCCTGCTTATCTTGAGCCTTTTTCACTTCTTCGACTTTGCGCTGGTATTTCTTCGCAAACTTGTCGACACGCCCTTCAGAATCAATGAATTGCTTCGATTTGGTAAAGAAAGGATGGGATGAGGAAGAGATTGGGACTCGGCAAACCGGGTATTCTTTGCCTTCAAAGGTCTCTTTC
This sequence comes from uncultured bacterium, assembly GCA_964641775.1. Lineage (GTDB taxonomy): Bacteria > Chlamydiota > Chlamydiia > Chlamydiales > SM23-39 > CAIPFQ01. The sequence goes on from CAZXLK010000008.1 coordinate 26,975, forward strand.
TCTTTTGTCTGCAAAGTTGTGCCAATGATATACTTAGATCCCGTTGAGGAATCGACGAAAAGTACTTCTTGATAAGGTGGATGGGTGTTTTTCTTCATAATTGAACTCTTAAATAAACCGCTAATCACTATAGCCCAAGAGCTCCAAAATAACAACAAAATTCACCTTTGTGGTAAAAAAAAACTATGAGTCATAGCTTTGCCCCCTCCCGCACCCCCAAAATCCTCAAACTCCTATTAGGGGCTGTAGCTGCCCTTTCTGCCCTTTCTCCTTGGGTGGGGACCTATTTTGCCCTTGGGGAATTAGGGGTAAAAAATCTTTTTCTTTGGCAGTTTGTAACCTACCCCTTCATCCACCCCTTTCCATCGGGCATCCTCCATCTTGCCTTCAATCTCTACTTGCTCTGGATCTTTGGAACCAGCCTTTTGGAAAAGCTTTCAACTAAAGCATTTTTAACTCTCTTTTTTGGAACATCTATTTTTGCAGGGCTTATTGCTTGGGGATCTATGGCAGGGCTGAATATCCCCTACTCCCTTTATGGCAGCTCGACTGTGCTTTACGGGCTTCTCATTTCTTGGGTGATTTTACATCCCGATGCCCAGCTCCTTCTTTTTTTCGCGATGCCGTTTAAAGCGCGTAATCTCATCTTGGGAATTATCGGTCTGAATCTTCTCATCGATCTTTCCAGATCCCAATGGATTCCCGTTTTCGCCTATCTAGGGGCCGCCTTTTTTGGCTATATGTTTACTCTTGTAGTCACCCTCAATTTCACATCGCTTCCCTTTCTTGCAAGATTTGAGCGGAGCTTTTTGAGATTTATCGATCGACTCAACCTAAGAAGAAAAATCCTTCCCAGCAAAATCTACGACATCAAATCCGGCGAGCCCGTCATGAATGACGAGCAATTTATGGATGCGATGCTTGCCCGTATCTTGCGCCATGGCGAAGATGCTCTCAGCTCAGAAGAAAAAATCCGGATGCAGCGGATCTCTGAAAAAAAGCTATTGGAAAAAGAATAATTTTCACTAATATCTTTTCTTCACTTTTTTAGAAGAGGTTCAAAATGAGTGTAGGCGAATGCGTAATCTGCCGTGAAGATATGTTTTCTAATCAACAACTCGGCAGGGTCGATTGCCCTGGAAGACATCAATATCATGTAGAGTGTATTAATACATGGCTGCAATATAAGAATACTTGTCCTTTGGATCGGAGAAGGGTTCATATAATTGATGACCATGCTGTTAATGAAAATGTCAACACTGTTGCTAAAACCGTTCTGCAAATCGCTCTTGTAGTTGTAGCAACCGCTCTTGCGGTTTTCGCTGTTGTAAAGAACATCCCGGTTTTAGCAGTACCCTATTTTGCACTTTATTTTTATGTACTGAGCTCTTCTGGGAATATGAATTTTTTCCCATACTGGGAGAATTAATCATTTTTTTCTTTTAAGGATGTGAGCAAATTGCCCATGCGCAGTTGATAATCTACTTCTACTTTATCTTTATCGCATTTCAATTGAGCTTTGGATATTCTGATTTCTTGAATTTCCTCAGGAGATTTGTTTTTAAGATCTACTGGCAAAGCCTTAATTTGTGCATTTAAGAACTCTAGCCCATTTTGATATTGTAGTTTTGCTCGAAAATCGCCCTCGCTAATCACTTGATACATGTGTTTTTTTCCATGATCTCTGACAATTTCTTCTGGAGTAGATATAATCGCTTTTTTTTTCATCATGCGAAGTTCATGAGGATCTTGATACATCAAACTCTCCCTCAAACCCCAAAGAAAGAATGAGGAGGCAAAAGAAATGACTGCCGTACATGCTGAATAAAGGGCAACTGAGCAGATGGTTTCATCCATACATAAGGCCAATAAAATCACAGAATTGCTTGCACAGAAAGTAACAAAAGCTCCGACTGCCACCCCAAACAAAATCTTGGCAGCTACAGTTGTAACTTTTAGACTTGTTGCTGATTTTGGAAGTCTCTTTACAAGATTTTCGTATGCCGGCGGCGCTGATGGAATTATATTTGTTTCTGGAATCGATGTCATACTATTCTCCTTTAATTAAAAAATTGTTCGATTTCTGAGATTTGGGCTTCAGCTAATTTGTGAGCTTCATTGAATTGTTCACTCAATCTTTCATTCCTTTTTTCCAATTCATTGATCGTCATTTTTACTATGATGAGAAACATAATCAAATTAACAGCATTGATCGCGATGAAACACATTCCTGAAAATCCTAGCGTACTCATCCCTAAAATCTTATAACTGGAACCTAGAAAGATTCGAGTTCCAATACCTGTTCCAATCGCAGCAAATGAGATTACATTTAAAAGGTTGTATGCAGCAATTGCACAAACCTTTGAAGTGACTGAAAGTGGTTTTGCTATAACTTTTGGTGCTACACTGATTGAATTTATCTCTGTAATAGATGTCATTAAAATCCTTTTGGCTGACATTATAATAAACGCTTAAATTATTGGGAATTAATAACAATTATTTAATGTTGCAGTGGCGAACAAAAGTAAGTATTTATTTTATCGGCCAAAAAGGCAACTTATCGGCCAAAATCTGCTAGATAAGCAGCTTTGGCGGCTTGGTAGCCGTGG
>CAZXLK010000009.1:0-26147 GCA_964641775.1 uncultured bacterium
CAAGACCCCAACCGGACAAAAAACAATCCATAAAATGCCCGAAGTCACACAGCGCGCTATGCTTCTTGGCCAACAGCGAGTCATAGAACATCAGGACGAATTAGTGGCAATCTTAAACGAAGCCTTAAAAGAAGAAGCCGCTAACTAATTTTTGACATGCAAGGAAAGAGCATTGCTCTTTCCTTAAAGTCTCAAATGAAAGAGCATATGATAAATGAAATGGAAGATCTTTGCTTTTGTTTTTGCGTTAATACTTTTAAGTGCCGGCGGATGGTATTATCGGTTCATCTATTCTTATGAAAAGTGGTTTGATACTCATGTCTTAGCGACTGTTTGGACTCCCTCGACGGAAAAAGAGATGGCGGAGATTTTTGCGCAGCCGTTTCGATATTGCGGGAAAGGGTCAACCAGTGGAGCTTATGTCTCTGATGATGGTAAAATTGTCCTAAAAACTTTTGTGCAAAAAGAGTTTGTATCGCATTGGGACAAGATTCCGTTCTTCTCCTATTTGGCCAATCGGAGAAAAGAATTAAGAGTGAAATACAATCGATGCATTGGCCCTATCAATGCCGCTCACTACATTCCTAAAGAAAGCGGGATGGTTTATTATCAATTCATTCATCCCAAGCACCGTTTTCATCAAAGAATTCAACTCATTGAAAAAGATGGTTCCATCAGTTTGTTTGATCCTAACGAAAATGAATTTTTTGTCCAAAAAAAGGCGGTTCTTGTTTGGGACTATATATTAGATAAGCTATCGATTGGAGAAATCGATCAGGTAAAAAATGCGATTACCAAATTATTCAGGCTTACGAAATCTCTCTATGATCAGGGAATCAAAGTAGCTGCCCTGCAGTTTCTCGATAATTTTGGATTTTTGGATGATGAGCTGATCCGGATTGATCTTGAGCATATCCGTTTTGATCCCAAATGGAATGGAACATCTCACTATGCAAAAGAGATCAGGAAATTTCGAGAATGGTTTGTGGATAAGGTTCCTGAGCTCACAGCTTTTTTTGATGAAACAGCAAACACCTATTATCCCAATCCGGCCATATGAACGATCCAATATGCGGCGGCTCCGGCAAGACCTGCTCCCGGAAGAGTTAGGATCCAGGCGATGACGAGTCGCTGGGGAGTTTGCCAGCGGACGGCGGTTCTCCCTTTTGCGGTGCCGACGCCGGTGATGCCTCCGGCAATAACGTGAGTGGAACTGACCGGCATCCCAAGAAAGCTTGCCGTGAGAATGACTGCCGATGCGGAAGCTTCGGCAGCAAAGCCTTGAATCGGGGTGATTTTGGTAATGGAAAAGGCCATGGTTTTTATGATCCGAAAGCCGCCCGATGCAGTGCCAAGGCCCATCACAACCGCGCAAGAAGCGATCACCCAAAGAGGAATTTGGGGAGTGAGAATATAGCCTCCTGCAAAAAGGCCAAGGGTAATGATACCCATGCTTTTTTGTGCGTCATTGAGTCCGTGGGAAAGGGCGACAAAGCAAGCAGAGCCGACTTGAAGATGTTTAAAAATCTTTTTTTCATGGATCATTGGATTGTGAGTCGTATAGTAAAATAGGGTTTTCATGATGATGAGGCCCACCAAAAAGCCAATGATAGGGGAAAGAATCATTGGAAAGACCACCTTATTTAAAACGCCATTCCAGATGATCGTCTCGATTCCCAAATGGGCCCAAGAAGAGCCAATGAGTCCTCCAATTAAGGCATAGGAAGAGCTGCTTGGAATGCCAAAAAACCAGGTGATAAGGTTCCAAAAAATGGCAGCTGCAACGGCGCTTAAAACTACAACCTGGCTTGCGTTTTCTGCATGGACAAGGCCTGTGGAAATCGTTTGCGCAACGCCGCTAATTTGCGTAGCTCCTATGAAATTCAAAACCCCTGCCATTACAATGGCAGACATGGGAGCAAGAACCCTGGTTGCAATGACAGTGGAGACAACATTTGCCGCATCGTGGAAGCCATTTGTGTAGTCAAAGATCAGGCCTAAAATGACGATGGCAATGATAACCGGTTCCACGCACTTAAAGATATCTTGTCATAGAATAATTTTCATTGTTTCTTATCGCCCGATAGCTCATACTCCTTGTTAAACTTTGAGGTAAGGATGAAAAAGATTTTGCTGGCTTTAGTGGCCGTTTTGCCCTTTACAACCATAAATTCTCAGGAGAGTGCTCCCATGACCAAACAAACTGTTCAAACCGTAGTCGTTTTTGAAACGAATATTGGCAATATTGAGCTGACATTAAAGCCCGATGTTGCACCAAAAGCCTGTGAAAATTTTATAGGGCTTGTTCAAAAGCATTATTATGATGGGATCATTTTTCATCGGATCATCAAGAATTTCATGATTCAGGGGGGCGATCCGACAGGGACAGGAGCAGGAGGGGAGTCGATTTGGAAAAAGCCCTTTGCAGATGAATGCGCTGCTTCCGTAAAGTTTGATAAACCGGGCCTACTTGCCATGGCCAATCGCGGTCCTGCAACCAACGGCAGCCAGTTTTTCATTACAACTGTCCCAACTCCTTGGCTTCACATGAAACATACGATCTTCGGCGAAGTGACCTCAGGCTACGACATTGTCAAGAAAATGGAAGCTGCGAAAACCGGCCCTAATGACAAACCTGTAGAACCTATTAAGATTGTTAAAGCTTATGTGAAAGGATTGCAATAACCCCATGCTGCTTTCATTGCTTCCATGATTCCCACTAAAACGCATGCTGTAAAAAATCCAGCAAAATATATGGCTACTGTTTTATTTATTAGAGGCGGATTAATAGCTACTGGTTGATGAGCTAGGATTGTTTGGGGTGCTGCTTGAGCAGCAATTAGTGCATCCAAACCAGCTTGTCCGTAACGAGCTACAATTTGTTGATGGAATAATTGGATGATTGCAGGATCTGTCGGATTGACAACGAATGAATATTGTTCGAGAGAGGAGATCAAAGCGGCTAAATGGATTGCATCGCCAGGCCTAGCATCAAAAATTGCTTGAAGAGCTTGAAGATGATTTTTAAAAGCAGCTGCTTGTATTGCTTCACTAAGACTTGGTTGGGATTCTTCTGCCACTTTTAAAAGCTCGGTGATGGCTTCGCTACAGTTAGATTTTGCAAGGTTTACTAATGTACGGCCAGGATATTTAACTGGTATTGTATTGATCATTAATGTAAATGCTTTAATATTTTCATTGCCGATTCGATAAAGATAATTATCCTGGCAGAGTTCATGGTGTATGAAACTTGTATATTGAGAAAGCAAATCTTCAAAAACATCCATTTTATTTAATTTAGCAGCAAAGAGTAATAAATCATAATAATCACGTGCTCGATACAAGTGACGCTTAATTAACTTTTCCATATACATTCTATTATCTCGAAGCATGCACATTTGCGCTGCCATACATATTGATCCATGCTGAAAAAGGTTTAATTTTTTGTCGAAGGCATCAATTAGACCAACGTCTTGCAGGTGATGTGCTGCAACAAATAATTCATCTATAGATGCAGGAGCCTTAGACACACCATTAATGATTTGTTTATTTGCATTTACAAAGGACAAGTTTGGAGTAAATTGATTTAGATTTAGTTCTGGTAAATATCGAGATGTTTTAGCCAATTTCTCATAATGGACAAGTGCCTTTAGTTTTTCCTTGAAGGTACTGCAAGTCTCGATGAGACTAGAATTCTTTGCTACCATTGCGAGTGTAGGAAAGCCAATCAAAGCTTCATATGTAGCCTTTGCATTTTCCTCATCCATACGTTTGCAAGTTGCGCTCATACGACTAATCGTTTCGGCATCGCTAAACTCATGAATTTTTGCAAAAATTGCTGAGGGAAGGTTTTTGATTGTTTTGTGGTCTTCTGCAGGCGTTATCCCTATGGGTTTTTGTCCCGAATTGATTTCACTAATTGACATGATTTATCTCCATTAATTTTATTAACATTATATACTAATTTAACAAATTAATAAATGTTTATTTATTTTTCGGGATTAAAATAATCAAATTTTTATTTTTCTCTGTGGTTTCTATCTCAGTGGTGAAATAAAAAACCCCCGGTTTTAGCCGAGGGTTTTGTGGGATAAGAAAGGATTATTATGGATTAATAATCCATGTCAGCGCCGGCAGATGCTGCTACTGGCTTATCTTGTTCTTCTTCGGTGATGATCGCTTCTGTGGTGAGAAGAAGGCCTGCGATCGATGCCGCAAACTGCAGTGCGCAGCGGACAACTTTCGTAGGATCGATGATCCCTTTTTCTACCATGTTGACGTAGGCATCTTCACGAGCATCATATCCACCGGAAGCTTCCATAGAAGCTACTTTTTGGACGATGACAGAACCTTCTTTGCCTGCGTTTTCTGCGATTTGGCGAAGCGGATAAGAAAGGGAGCGGAGGATAATCTCTGCACCGATTTTTACGTCGCCGGTAAGTTTCGCAATTGCTTTTTCAAGAACGGGAAGACACCGAATCAGCGCCGCTCCGCCGCCGGGGACGATTCCCTCTTCAACAGCCGCTTTGGTCGCTTCTTTTGCATCATCTACGCGATCTTTTTTCTCTTTCATTTCAACTTCTGTTGCAGCTCCAACGCGGATCACTCCTACGCCGCCGGAGAGTTTTGCAAGCCGCTCCATGAGCTTTTCTTTATCGTAGTCAGAAGTTGCCTCTTCGATTTGCCTTTTGAGAAGGGCGATTCTCTCTTTGACAGCGTCTTTATTTCCCGCGCCATCAATGAGCGTTGTATCATCTTTTTTCACGATGATTTTCTTCACCCGTCCGAGCATATCCATCGTCACTTTTTCAAGCTGGATGCCAAGCTCTTCCGATATGAATTGTCCGCCCGTTAAAATCGCGATATCTTCGAGCATCGCTTTTCTTCTGTCGCCAAAGCCGGGAGCTTTTACAGCCACAACTTTTAGGCCAGCGCGAAGTCTATTGACAACGAGAGTTGCTAAAGCTTCGCCTTCTACTTCTTCTGCGATGATGACGAGGGGTTTTCCCGATTCGGCAACTGCTTGAAGTATGGGAAGGAATTCTTTCATTGAAGAGATTTTTTTCTCATAAATGAGAACAAGTGCGTTTTCATATTCGCAAGTAAGAGTTTCTGCATTGGTTACGAAATAGGCAGAAGAATAGCCTCGATCAAAGTTCATCCCTTCGACGATGTCTAGAGTTGTCTCAAACCCTTTTGCTTCTTCTACTGTAATCGTTCCATCTTTGCCCACTCTTTCCATTGCTTTTGCAATGATAGAGCCGATATCGCTATCGCCATTTGCAGAAATGGTTGCAACTTGGGCAATTTCTTTTGCGTCTTTGATGGGCTTGCTCATATTTTTGAGCTCTTCACAAACGGTATTTACTGCCATGTCAATGCCCCGTTTTACATCCATTGGGTTTGCGCCGGCAGTTACATTTCGAAGACCTTCTGAGTAGATGGCTTCTGCAAGAACGGTCGCAGTTGTGGTGCCGTCGCCAGCTTTATCAGCTGTTTTGCTAGCCACTTCTTTAACCATTTGCGCGCCCATATTTTCGTGCTTGTCTTCGAGCTCGATCTCTTTTGCGACCGTTACGCCGTCTTTTGTGATTTTTGGCGTGCCGAATTTCGAATCAATCACAACGTTTCGCCCTTTTGGACCAAGCGTCACTTTTACAGCGGATGCCAGTGTCCTTACGCCCTTTAAGATTTTTTGGCGGGCATCTTCCTTGAACTTAATATTTTTTGGTGCCATAGTTCTATTTACTCCTTAAATTTAATCTTCGATTGTTGCGATGACGTCATCTGCTTTTAAGATCACATACTCTTCCTCATCAACTGTCACTTCTTGTCCGGAATATTTATCCATCAAAATGACATCGCCTACTTTGAGGGGGATGGGGAGGATGGTGCCATCATCGAGCCTTTTGCCAGAGCCTAGCTCTATGACTTTAGCCGTTTCTTGTTTTTTCTTTGCCGAATCGGGCAGGATGATTCCCCCCTTCATCGTTTCTTCAGGCTCGAGCCTCTGGACGAGAACTCGGTTTCCTAGCGGTTTCAGTTTGGTTTTTTTTATGGTTTCTTGGGCCATCGGTTTTCTCCATTCAAAAATGGTTTTTCAAATTCAATCACAAAGGAATATAACGGATTATGGAATTTTTAGCAAATCGATTTAGCAAATCCCTGAAAAGATTGCTAATATTTGGGATAAGTACTATAATTTTTCTTTGCATGATATCAGCAAATCTACTAACCTACAAGGATTTAAAGGTAAGCATGATGACCAGAAATGAGCTAGAAAAACAAGACAAGTGGAATGTAGAGGCCCTTTATTCAACCCCTAATGCCTGGAATGTGGAATTTGAAGAGATCAAAGGTAAAGAAATTTCTCCAAAATGGCCTCAAATCATTTCTTACAAGGGAAGATTAAGCGATCCTAAATCAGTGGCATCCCTTTTTGAGCTCTATTTTGGCCTTGATCGAAGGCTCACCAAGCTCCATACCTATGCCCATCTTCGAATGGATGAAGACCTAGGAAATGACTCCACAAAACGGGATTATGGGCTGATTTCAAGCCTATTTCATGATTTTCAGCATGAGTGCTCCTGGATTGAGCCGGAGCTTTTATCTCTAAAAGACGCCGATTTTCAGCGCCTCTCCCAATATCCGGAATTAAAACCCTATAAATTTTTCTTGGAAAGAGTGGGGAGAATGAGGCCGCATACGTTATCGGCAGAGTTGGAAGAGCTCATGGCTCTCTCTGGAAAAGCGCTCGATGCGGCTCCTAAGGCCTTTAGCGCATTGAATAATGCCGATCTTACTTTTGCCCCTGCAATTGATTCGAATGGAGAGGAGCATCCTTTATCGAATGGAAGCTACCTTTCCTATATGCGTTCCAAAGACCGCAATTTACGAAAGACGGCGTTTATTAATCTGCACCGCTCTTATGAGGCATATGCCAATACGTTTTGCGAGCTTTTGCAGGGGCAGGTGCAAAGCCATCTTTACAATGCCAATGCCCGCAAATTCAAAAACTGCTTGGAGGCAGCCCTTTTTCCGAATCAGATTGATGTTTCGGTGTATGAAAATTTGATCGCGTCTGTAAGAAAGGCCCATCCTGTGATGCATCGCTATATTGCCCTAAGAAAAAAGCTTTTGGGTCTGGGTGAGCTCCATTATTACGATCTCATGGTCCCGATTGTTGAGGATGTAGAAATTGCTATGAAGTACCCGGAAGCTGTAGATACAGTTGTCCAATCAGTGCATCTTCTTGGAAAGGAGTATCAAGAAGATGTAAGAAATGGGTTAACTTTGGAAAGATGGGTCGATGTTTATGAAACGCCGCGAAAAAGATCGGGAGCCTATTCCAGCGGATGCTATGACAGCATGCCCTACATTTTAATGAATTACCATGGGACTTTGAACGATGTGTTGACCCTTGCTCATGAAATGGGGCACAGCATGCATAGCTTAAAAAGCAGGCGGGGCCAGTCTTATATCTATTCCCAATATCCGATTTTTGTTGCCGAAGTGGCGTCGACGTTCAATGAGCAGCTTCTTTTGAAAGAGATCAAAAAGAAACTGAAAACAAAACAAGAGCTGGCTTATCTCATCAACTATGCCATTGAGGGGATCAGGGCTACGATTTTTAGACAAACGATGTTTGCAGAATTTGAGCTGCAGATTCATAAATGGGCAGAAGAGGGGACGCCGCTTACGCCTCAGCTTTTGAAAGAGCATTACATCAAGCTCAATCGAGAATATTATGGACCTGACTTAGTTCTGGATAAAGAGCTTGAAATTGAATGGGCCCGCATTCCCCATTTTTATTACAATTTTTATGTCTATCAATATGCAACGGGACTGAGCGCTGCCCTTGCCCTTTTTGAAAAAGCAGAAAAATCAGAGGATGCAAGGAAAAGGTATTTAGAGTTTCTCTCTTCAGGGGGAAGCCGCTATCCTTTGGATTTATTGCAGCTTGCGGGTGTTGATATGCGCAAGACTGTTGCCATAGATGCCGCAATGGAAAGGTTTTCAAATTTAATAACAGAGTTCGAAGAAGCTCTTGAAAAGTAAAATAGGATTAGCGTAATTTTGATTACGCGATGAATCAAAAAGCGAAGAGTTTCTTTGTTGTGCTCAATGACAATGGGCTCCATACCCGCCCATCAACAGAGCTTGTCAAATGTGCGGCAAATTATAACTCTTCCATTTTGCTTTCCTATCACGATTATATTGTGGATGCCAAATCAATTTTGGGAATTTTGATGCTTGCTGCCGAAAGGGGAGCAAAAATCGGGATTGAAGCCATAGGCTCTGATGCCCATGAAGCAGTCTCCGCGCTTCTTGCGCTTGCAAAAAATCGATTCAACCTAAGTCATTGATGTTTTATTTATTTGCTGCTCTTTTTGCCACCATTATTGAGGCGCCCCATTTTAATGATTTACAAAGCCGAGTAAATCAAGAAACTCTGGTAATTTTGGATATCGATGATACTTTGTTGATTCCAAAGCAAACTTTGGGAACAGATGTTTGGTTTCGCTATGAGCTAAAGCAAAATGAAAAGCGGGGAGTCGATGATCCTCTTGATAAAACATTGGGTCTTTGGGAAGCGATTCGGCATATAACAGAAGTCGAAATTGTGGAAGAGGGATCGGATCTTCTTGTAGAAGAATTGCAGAATCAAGGAATTTCGGTGATGGGATTGACTACGCAAGGATTAGCTCTTGCTACAAGGACTGTCAAACAGCTTCAATCACTCCATTTTGATCTTTTTAAAACAGCTCCCGTCAAAGTTGATTGGTATGGGGAAGGGGCACTTTTTCGAAAAGGGATCCTTTTTACGGCAGGAACAAATAAAGGGGCGGCTCTTCTTCGATTTTTGGATCAAAATGGACTAGCGCCCACCCAAGTGGTATTTGTCAATGATAAATGGACTCATTTGCGAGAAGTGGAGGAGGCTTTGGAGAAAAGGGGGATTCCCTTTTTAGGGCTTCGGTATAGCTATTCCGATGCAAGAGTGGATGCCTTTCAACCCGAAATTGCCGAAAAGGAGCTCAAATACTCTACTTTCAAAAAAATTCTAACAGATTGGGAAGCTTCTTGCATGGAATGAGGGTGCTAATTTATCCTTCACTTGCGGAGGTTTTATGGAAGAGTTCATCGCCTATCTTGTAAAAAATATCGTAGCGCAGCCGGACTTGGTCGACATCCGCGCCGTCAATGGGCAAAGCGGTCTTTTGATTGAAATTCGAGTGGCGCCTGAAGATATTGGCAAAGTTGTAGGGCGCAAAGGGAGCGTCATCAGATCGATGCGCACTCTTGCCATATCGATTGGAGCAAGGCTTGGAAGAAGAGTTCATCTTGAAGTGATCCAAGGATAAAGAGCATGGATCTAAAGATCAAATTGGAAGAAATTGACAAAGTGGTGATCCTCCGTTTGACTGGAAGGCTCGATACGGTAACTGCTCCCATGTTGGATCATAAGATCCAAAATTTGATCGATGAGAAACACAATCAGCTTGCCCTTGATTTTGATAAGATCGATTATTTGAGCAGCGCCGGGATGCGGGTCCTTTTGCAGGCAAGCCGCAGATTAGAAAAAAAAGGATCTTTTGTCCTATTTGCTCTTAGTACCGAAGTGGAGGAAGTGCTCCAAATGGCAGGGTTCGATCGAATCCTGCATATCTTTCCCAGTGAAAAAGAAGCCCTTCAGTTTAAGAAGTGAAATCATCATCCGGATCATCCGCTCTTCTCCATTCTCCTTTGAAAAAAAAACTTCCATCGGAGGGAAAAAAGAATCGAATTCTCGTCATCTCAGGCCCAACTGCAGCGGGAAAGACGAAGTTATCACTTTCGCTTGCTCAGGCAATTGGAGGGGAAATTGTCTCGGCAGACTCGGCTCAGGTTTATCGGGGAATGGATATTGGAACTGCAAAGCCTAGTCCCGAAGAGCGCTCCTTAATTGCCCACCATTTGATCGATGTATGCGATTTGCACACCATCTTCAATGTCGCAGAATTTTATAAACTTGCTCAAAGCGCCTTTAAAGAAATTGTCTCAAGAGAAAATGTTCCCATTGTAGTGGGCGGCTCCGGCTTTTATATCCATTCGCTTCTTTATGGCCCACCTCATGGACCCCCATCGGATGCAGAAGTGAGGGGACAGCTGGAAAAGCAAATGAAAGAACTTGGCTCAGAAGTTCTGTATGAACGGCTTCAAATGCTCGATCCCCATTACGCCGCAACGATTTCTGAATTTGACAGGCATAAAATCATCCGCGCTTTAGAAATCATGACGATTGCAGAAAGAAGAGTGAGTGATTTTCCCAAACCGGAAAAACTTTCATGCCAAGATTGGGATTTTCGGTGCTGGTTCATCTATTATGCAAGGGAGAGGCTCTATGCAAGGATTGAAACGCGCTGCGAGGAGATGGTCCGAGCCGGCTTCTTACAAGAAGTTCGTGGTTTGGAAAACATGGGGCTTCGGGAAAACCTATCGGCATCGCAAGCAATTGGTTACCGCCAAGCCCTCGAATATTTAGACAGCGGGCAAACAGAAGAAAATCTCCATGAGTTTTTAGCAAAGTTTAAAAAAGCATCGCGCCACTATGCCAAAAGACAATTTACCTGGTTTCGGAAAGAGCCCCTTTTCCGCTGGCTCAATTGCGACTCTTACACCATCGATCAATTGAAGGAAATTATCCTTCAGGATTTTGAGCAGAATGATTAGGGAATAAAAATAAAAAAATTAACCACTGAGCTTGACTGAGGACACTGAGAAAAAAGGTGAGAGATAGATCATCTAATTCGGATCCTCGTCCATGGGATCGATTATAAATCCTCCAGCTTCCATTTCCTCGAGGATGCCCATTGGCTGGAGTGGTACAGGTTCTAGTTCGTGGGGCAAATTGTCCACAGGAAGAATTTTCATTTCTGGTTCTCGCCTGATAATTTGAGTATTGAGTTCATTGATCATCACTAAATAAACAGGGTGGTTTTGCAATTCGGTCTTTTCTAAATTTGTGACTGTATCGGCATAATAATTTTCTGTAAAAAATTGATCATTTTTTGTGGTGAGTAAAACAAGAATTTCTTTTAGAACTTCGGTTTGAATTTCTTGCCTATATTTTCTAAAAAGAAGATCTAACACTTTTTTTGCATCGAAAACAGCTGCCTTTCGAATCATAGAATGAATGATTTGAGATGAAATGGGATGACCATTCATAGATAGGTAATTCAAGATTTTTTCCAATCTTGCAAAATCATTATTTTGAACAAAATAAAATAAAACATCTTGATAATACAAAGGATCTGATGCGAGCATTGCTTCACATACATCATATTGTTTTTTTTCTAGGCCTAAGCCGAACATGATTGGTCTCAGCTGAGCGATTTTTTCATTAAACCCTTCATTCATGACTATTTGAGCAAATATTTCTGCAAATACATCCATTTTATTGAAAGCAAGCGCCATAATTGCTAAATGATATAAAAATATGTTGTCGTTGGTTTTTATTTTTTGTAAAAGAGGACCGTCATTTCGCAAAATTGCTGCTAAATTAAGAGCATAGGCAAATGGAATAGAAGCATGTGTCATTTCCTTAAAAAGGGAAAAGATCGCTACCATAGAACAAAATTGTCTTCGATTTTTTGCAGGAAGTGGCAGATCCAACATGTTATTTGCAGCACTTTGAACTCTGAGGATCTTGTCGTCTTGATTTGATCCTACCAGGATTTGATGGATTTTTTTTCCATATTGAAGATACTGATAAAGATCTACTTTATTATATCTATTGACGAAGGATGAAGAATTTAACCAATGAAGAACAGGGTGGTAATCTATTGTAATTTGATCCCTATATTCTCTGAACGTATCGAGATATCTTGTATTTGTTATTGCGAACCTTAAAACGCTTTTCATATCCAAAAATGACATGACATTAACTACAGAATCATTAATGTTATTCATATAATTTCCTTTCTTTCGGTAAATTATATAATAACTTGATTTAATAATCAATTATAAATATATATAATTAAATATTTTAGTTTGTAAGGCTGGATTGGAAAATTTGGATTTTATCTAGTATTTCGGGATTATCTGCATAATATTCTAAGGCTTTTTCGAGAACGATCGGGCTAGAGAGGACCAGCATTTCAGCGCCTTTCCAATCATTTTCAATTAGGAATCGAAGAGTCAATGCCATCATTTGAGGTGTTATTTGAGAGGGGGTCATATAGGGTAAGAGTTTTTCGAAAAACCCTGGACTTTGCAATAAAATAGAAAATAATGCTGCAACTGCTAGACTGTCGCCACTTCTTAGGGTATCAAATTTGAAATTCTTAAAGAGCTCTTCATCTTTGCGTATGATAGAAGCAAGTAGGATAGAAGATGTGTCATCCATAAGTTCTTCGGCGAAGCGCAAGCATAGCTTAATAGGGCAGTATTTGGATCGCATTAAAGGTGTAAAAGAAACTGTTAGCAAACGTTTCACCTCATTTTGGAGGCATTGAAAATCATCTTCCTCCTCCCTTTCAGCATCAAGTATGTTATCGATAGCAGTTGCATAGAGAAGGTATTGTTGCAGATGGACCCTATTGTATTTTTCTATGAAAGATGACGAATTAAGCATCTTCAAGATTGGGTGATTGTCTATTACGTTTTGTTCTTGAACTTTTTTATAAACATCGTAGATTTTGGAATTGGTAAAAGCTAAATCATGTGCGGTTTTTTTATCGGAAAAGAGGAGAATATTTGCAAGTGCAGGCCGATCTAAGCTTGTCATGCGGATGGGAGATGCCATGAAATCCTCTAAAAATCAAAGCCGGCCTCGAGGCTAACGCCTTGGAAAAGGAGATTGCCTTGGGTAGGAGCGACGTTTGCGCCTGCGCTTGTAGTATTTAGGGTATCAATATAGCGGAGCAGTTGGTTTTGCTTCCAGAAGATTTGTGTTTCATAGGATGCGCTGATGAGATAAATCATCCATCTTTTGCTGGCGCAAAAAACATTGAAGAAGGGCAAACCTATGGCGATTTGGCCCTGTGGCCTAAAGGTCCAATATTGAGATTTCAGACGGATGGTTTCGGTTTGGAGCAGAGATGAGAGATTGAGAAATAGGTCGGTTTCGGAACGAGTGACATGGAAACGGGAGGCGAGAAAGCTTCCGGAGACATCGGCGAAAAGATTCCAGTTATTGCCAAGGTGCCATTTTAGTTTGCAGGCAAAAAGAGGGCCAAAGTTATTCGAATAAGAGTACATATTGAGATGCGATGATAGGACCGTGACTTCATTTGAGGAGCCAAATTGGATGAGATTTCCTGAAGTTAACTCGACTTTGTAAAATTGGTGCAGCCAGGCAGATCTAAGGCCGAATGAGGGAGTTGCAGAAAAATAGCAGGCAAATTCACAAGGACGGCCCAGGGTCAAATCAAGGATCGATGTGTGGAGGCGCCATCGATTTTTAGCTGTTTGGAAACGGGCGCCTGTATTGTTATTGGAAAAAGCTGCCGGATAGGTCCAAACAGAAATCATCCCGGGGCCGGGAGAGGCCGTTCTATCAAAAGAAAAACTCTCAGTTGTGTGGCTATTGGTTTGATAAAAGGTGTAAAGGGCATTTAGCTCCCAAGAGTCATAGGGAAGATATCCTCCCACTCCCACTTTAAAAGCAGGCTCGAAATCAAAATCGGGCTCAAAAGATTTTAATTTTTGATCATTTTGAGATCCGCTATTTTTGTAGGCATATTCCAAACCATCTGCCCGTGCTTGCCAAATGAGAAAATCAAAATTTGTAAAGACTTCTCCAAAGAGAGAAGAGAGAAAGAATAAAAAGACAAGGACCATTTAATAACCCATATTTAGACTAAGTGAAAAACCTTGCAAAATCAAATTGCCCTTGGAAGTAAATGGCATATAAAAGATTGCACTATCTGCAAAACGGGGAAGCATATTCACAGCCCAAAAATTTTGAAATTCATAGGCTAAAAGAAAGCTTAAGTGGATCCTTTCATAGCACCTATCCCATTGTAGACCGGTTCTGCCTTCAAAAAGAGGACAGACAACCCAAGCATGTTCATGGACAAAGGGAGAAATTTGTTCTGTAGTCCCTGAGGTAGTGCCAATAGAGTGGTCTTTTCTTTTGGCCTCACCACTATTTAATAAAAACGCCCCTGCCATTTCTGCAATGAGAGAAAAATGGTGAGGAAGACGCCATTCAGAGCCAATACCAACGCGAGGACCTGCTCCCGTATTTTTCAGTTTTGCCTGGGCATGAGATTCGATCATTTGATTGGTTCCATCAAAAAAACCGCCCGAATACTTGGCTCGAAAGGTTTGATGCAGCTCTATAAATTTAAGACCCCCATTTAAGGAGAGTAAAAGAAGAGGGGATAGATTTGTTTGATAAGCTAGTTCAACATCGAAGCCATTCATGAGGAAAAGAAAAGTCCCTTTGGCATGGCTGTAAATCGGAATGGTGGAAATAGCTGCTTGAGGAGGGATCCACAAGGGATAAAGATTCTCATTGAGCGTTCTCTCAGAGCGGGAATAAAACCAGGTCCATCTTAAATTCAGATCCCAAGCCCTCTCATCAAAGTGATAGCCTAAAAGAAGTTTAAAGCCGGGAGCCCATTCATCATGAACCGTTTGAAGCGTAGCTGAGATATCAGTGGTGGATGGCGCTTTAGTTTTCGCTGCAAATTCCAGCCCATCTTCTTTTGCTTGCCAAACGAGCAGGGTAAGATCAGTCTCAAACTGAGCAAAAAGACAGAGGGGTAGAATTAAGAGGCTAATACGCATAACCTACCTTGGCAGTTAATCCATGCATTTGCAGATCTCCCATCATAGAAAACATCGTGCCCGGCTCGGCATGGGAGTAATTTCGGCGAAGGACATTTTGTCCCCACCAAAGTTGGACTTCATATTGGACCGCAAATTCCATGATAGAGCATGTATAAAAACACATTCTCCAATCAAAGCCCAGTTTGGCTTCCATCACAGGCTTTAAATCATGGCCGTTTGTGCCAAGATGCATGTGAAAGGGCTGGATGGCTCCGGTAGTTGTATTTTGATTTAAGTCTTTTTGGTTGCGATGGGTTTCGATTTTTGAATAAAGAAGGGAAAAGGCGGCGTCTGCAACCACGCTAATGCCACAGCCCAATTCCCATTTTGAATCGAGACCTACTCTAGGACCTGCACCATAACTTTTATTTTTAAATGTGGAGAAGCTGGAAAGGAGTGCGTAAGAAATTGTGCCGTCTATTCCGGGGACAATTGCTTCAATGATTGTCCCATCCGAATACTTTACGAAATAATTTTGATGCATCCAGGCTCCTTTTAGGCCGCCGAAAAGATGGAGCGTCAGATATTCCGTCAGCATTGAGGATCTGCCGATTTCCAAATCAATCGAATTGAAATAGTGGTCCCAGCTCATTTTTCCATCGGCAAAGCGGATTTGATTGGGAGATAAAACGTTATAAAACGGATAAAACCAGAGAGGGACAACTCCCATTCCCGAATACGTCAGCGATTCGAAATGTTTCTTTAATAGGGTGTCTTCTCCCTTATAGTAGGTCCAGCGGGAATCAAGATCCCATCCATCAAAGCCAAAATCATAGCCAAGATCGAGTTTTAGTCCGGGCCGCCAGGCAAAATCAGGGACAAATATTTGTTCGCTCAGTGTAACGGAAGAGGTGCCGGCATCAGTCGGATCGAAAGATTTTCCGGCAAATTCAAAGCCCCACATTTTGGATTGCCAGATCAAGATAGAGGCGCCGCAAGTGATTCCGCCAGAAGAGGAAATAGGGCAAAATCGCCCGGGTGGGATTATTTCGTCCCATGCAAAAAGAGAAGAAATCGACAACATGGCAAGCCAAAGACGCATGTTATGATAATGAACTGAGGAAAGATCGAAAATCAAATAATTTGTTAGAGTTTGATAAAAATCTGAGTTTTCCTTAAACTTCTTGAATATTTTCAAAGGTTTTCAAATGAACCCAGTTTCTGGACCATCCGATCCCTTAATTGAGCAAGAGGGGAGCTCTACATTTCAAGAGTTTCATGAAAAATTTGCAGCTCTTGGCTCGCCCGAGGAAAAAGTAGCTTTTGGTTTAGAATTCATGCGAAGCTCGATTTCCCAAGAAGGGAGTCCCAGGTTCCGCGATTTTTGGGATGCAAGAAAAGAGATTCTTCCCTGCTTTAAAGAGAATTTAAATCCGGCGATCCGCTCAAAGCTTTGGGGGGATTACGTAGAACTTACGGTTGAGGCGCGCAGGCTGAAAGAAATTTTGGAAGAGCAAAGCGCATTTGCCATGGAGCAAATCGATTTGGCCATTCAATCGATTGAAAATGACCTTGGCAATTTTGAGACGCTTTTGGCAGCAAATACAATAGAGCTGCCCCGCTGCCATTCCATTGAGCAAAACTTGGATGCTTATACTACAGTTCAACGTGAGCTGAATTTGCTGAATACGTTGGCAAGCAGGCTCAATTCACTTCGCAAGGAAGTTGTTAAAACCGATATGAGGATCCGTTTTAAGGCAAAGTTTTTCAAACGGCTTTCTGAACTTGGCGATCGAATTTTCCCCAGACGTAAAGAGCTGATTGAAAAAGTAAGCTCCGAGTTTGAAAAAGATGTCGAGGGCTTTGTGAAAAACCATTTTGTAGGGACGGAAACAGTTGGCGCCCCTTATTATGCGCTCAGAGAAGAGATCAAATCGCTGCAAGGGATGGCCAAAGTCTTTACGTTAAGCAGCGGATGTTTTAATCGGACAAGACTTAAACTCAGCGAATGTTGGGATATTGTTAGAAATTTAGAAAAGGAACATCAAAAACAATCTTTAGAAAAAAAACAGGCTTCATCGGAACAGAGAAGCGCCTTTGAGCAAAAGATCGAAGAACTGAAGGTCAAAGCAGCTGATATGGCTCTTCGCGATCTCGATAAGGAAATCGATGAGATCTCAAGGGAAATGAGAGAGACAACACTGCACCGAGATGATGTTCGGTTTTTAAGGGGTGAATTTGCCAAACTTCGAGCGCCCCACGTTGCAGCGCAAGAGCAAAAAGCAAAAGAGCTGGAAGAGGCGACAAGAAAAGCCTTGCAAGAGAAAAGAGAAAAAGTTGCAAAAATCAAAGAAACTGCTGGTGTGCTATTGAAAGAAGGGCCGGAGCTTGATTTGGAACCAGTACAAGCTCGCTTTGATGAACTTGCAAAAGAGATTGAGAGTCTAGAGATTTCTAAAATCGAAAAGCAGCAATTGGAAAGGGTTTTACGGCCGCTGAAGGATCTTTTAGCTGATAAAAAAGAAGAATCTCTTTTAAACCTAAGCGATGATGATCGAAAAGCTTTAGAAAACTTAAAAGTTGTTTTAGATCAAAGAAAAGCAAGAAGACAAGAAATCAAGGATCTTTTAGAGGGGCATCGCAAAGCAATCGGAAGTTCAGGACTTGATTTTGAAAAAGCGATCCAGCTTCGAGAGCTCATCGATCAAGAAAAAGAGAGACTTGAAAAAGCGAACCTTGCTATCCAAGAAGTTGAGTTGAAAATCAACGAACTCGAATCCTAAAAAACACTTAATCTTGGACTTTAGAGTCTGTGAAAAAATCGTTACCTGCGCGCCTTTGCGAAATTTTTGGCCCTTTTTCCGCTTCAATCCTTCGATCAACTCTTCTCGAGTTGACCTCGGATTGAATCAAAAAAATTGCAGAAAAATTTCATCAAAGTCGCTTTGGTCCCAATTTTTTCACAAACTCGTAGCTCTGATTTTGCCATCATGTAAAAGAGCTGTGAAAGACTGGCCCGGTTGAAGATTTTTGGCTGAGTGGATCACGGTAGTATCGGAAAAAAGGATGGAGTAGCCTTTTTTTAAAAGATTTTGAGGATCGAGCGATTTGAGATGCTCCCAAAGTCTTTTCAGACGCTCTTTTTTTTCAGTAATTGAGGGAATCACTGCCATTTCAAATCTTTGGGGAAATGGGGTAAATCGCTCTTTCCACTGGGCAATTTGCTTGGATGGCTGCAACACTTCCAGATTCGATTTTGAAGAATCAAGGAGTTGGTAGGCTCCGGCCAAGAGATTGAAGGGAGAGCTAAAGAGGGGGTGGCGCTTTAGATTCATGAGCCCTTGCTTTTCTTGCCTGATTCTAACGGTTGTCCGAGCAGTCAATTGATCTCTTACATCAAAGAGATATTTAAAAAGATTTGCTTTTTCGCGGACTGCAATTTCTGCGGCAGCCGATGGAGTTGGGGCTCTAACGTCAGCTACCCAATCGGCAATCGTAAAGTCCGTTTCATGGCCAACGGCTGAGATGATCGGGATTTTAGAATCAAAAATTGCCTTTGCAACGATTTCTTCATTAAACGCCCAAAGATCTTCAATGCTCCCGCCCCCTCTGCCAACAATGAGCACATCACAATTGCCAAAGCGGTTGAAATCAAAAATTGCCTTTGCAATTTCCTGCGCTGCTCCTTCTCCTTGCACTTTGACAGGATTAAGGAGAACTTGAACCCCGGAAAAGCGCCGTTTCAATACATGCAAAATATCTCGGATCACAGCACCTGTTGGACTTGTCACCACACCGATCCGTTTGGGAAATTTTGGGAGGGGTTTTTTCCGATCCGTTTCAAAATATCCTTTAGCCTTTAGGGCTTCTTTCATCTGTTGGAATTTGAGAAGAAGCTCCCCAACGCCTAAAAATTGAAGCTCGCGGATAATGATCTGATATTGGCCTCTGGGGGCATAAAGGCTGATTTCTCCAACTGCTAAGACCTGATCACCATCTTTGGGCATCCGGCTGAGCTGAGCGGCATTTCCTCGAAATAATACGGCAGAAATTTGTGAGCCTGCATCTTTCAAGCTAAAATAGAGATGGCCGGAGGATTGGAGCTTAAAATTGCTAATCTCCCCTTTCACAGTGATGCCTCGGAAATTAGGCTCGAGGACGGACTTGATCGCCTGTGTCAACTCGGAGACAGTTAAAATTTTCATGGGACCCCAAGTCTCTCTAAGAATTGATTAAAATGCAAATTCAGCCTATCCTTATTCATTTATGAAATATGTAGTTGGGAATTGGAAGATGAATAAGACTGCCCGAGAGGCTGTCGATTTCATTGAGACATTTCTTCCTTTAGTGGAAGGATGTGAAGTGAATTTTTTATTGGCAGTTCCATTTACATCCATTGCGCCCGCTTCCCTGGCAGCCAAACACTCGCCACTTGTGATTGGCGCCCAAAATATGCATGAGGCCCGAGAAGGGGCTTTTACAGGGGAAATTTCGAGCCTGATGCTCAAAGAAGCCGGGGCATCCTTTGTCATATTGGGTCATTCCGAAAGACGGAGCCACTTTTCCGAAACCGATCAAATGATCCAAAAAAAGCTCACCCGGGCTTTGGCGGATGATTTGATTCCTCTTTTTTGCGTGGGAGAGACACTGGAAGAAAGGGAATCCAAAAAGACTGAAAAAAGATTGAAAGAGCAGCTTCGGATTGGGTTAGAAGGGATCCAAAAAGAAGATGCTAAAAAAATCCTCATTGCTTACGAGCCTGTTTGGGCAATTGGGACGGGAAAAGCTGCAACTGCAGAGATTGCCGAAGAGGCCCATGCACTAATTCGCTCGGAGCTCAAAGAAATCTTTGATAAACGGACAGCAGATGAGATCTCCATCCTTTATGGAGGGTCGGTGCAGAGTGAAAATGCGGCAAACTTTATGAAAAAACGAGATATTGATGGAGTACTTGCAGGGGGATCATCTCTTGATGCCCAAAGCTTTGCATCAATTATTAAAAGTATAGGAAAACCATGACAGCATTTTTTTACATTTTGATTGTTCTTTTTCTTCTTGTTTCAGTCATTCTATGTTTTGTGATCTTGATCCAAGAGGCAAAAAGTTTAGGATTAGGGGCCTCTTTTGGCGGCGATACGAGCGACTCGCTCTTTGGAACATCGACTGCCGATGTGCTGAAGAAATTCACAGCCTTTTTGTCCGGATGTTTTCTCATTGGATGTTTGATTTTATCACTTTGGAGCGCCTCTTTAGGAAGAAAAGTAGAAACTGCTACCCCAGCTGTTGAGATGCAGCAGCCTCTTCCTCAATGAAATACCTTCCCATCCATTATTACGGCGATCCTGTTTTGCGAAAAAAAGGAGAGCCGATTGAAAAGATCACTCCTGAAATCGTTGCCTTTGCAGAAGATTTGGTCAAAGCGATGATCCACTACAATGGCGTAGGTTTAGCTGCACCCCAAGTGGGAAAATTACTTAGAATCTATGTGTTTCGCGATGAATGGCTAGATGAAGAAGGGAAATATCAGCTGGGAGAGCCCAATATTGTGATTAATCCTATCCTATCCGACCCCTCCAAAGAAACTGAGTCTATGCTAGAGGGGTGTCTTTCCTTGCCGAAACTCCATGTCCCTGTCACCCGCCCCAAAAAAATCCATATCCGCTATCAAAACCTAAAAGGGGAATTTATCGAAAAGGATCTCATCGGTTTTCTTGCCAGAGTCAATATGCACGAAAATGACCATCTCAACGGGGTACTCCACATAGACCGCGCCACTCCCAAAGACCGCAAAGCCATCGAACCC
The DNA here is from genome assembly GCA_964641775.1 of uncultured bacterium. Classification (GTDB taxonomy): domain Bacteria; phylum Chlamydiota; class Chlamydiia; order Chlamydiales; family SM23-39; genus CAIPFQ01. The sequence continues at coordinate 20,564 of CAZXLK010000009.1, forward strand.
GAATTACAACGGATCAAGAAACAATATTGCAATGTGTAGGCATTGGAATATTTTTTTCTTTGCGCCCTTTGCGCCTTTGCGTTAAAAATAGGAACGCTTTTCATCACCAACTCATTGAATTCGGGTGACTAAATCTCGGGATTGAAAACGTCGCTGGCTTTTTTTTAACGCAAAGGGCGCAAAGTTTATAATCGGCCCTTCGGGCCGATCTGGGGAGAGCTCGAGAGGGGCTTCCCCTCTCGTCCATCCCGCCGATTTCGAAGAAATCGAGCGGAACTGCCGTAGGCAGAAAATCATCCTGCAAATCCTAAAATCCTGCAGATCCTGTTCATTTTTTAATTAGGGTTCTCAGAATTGGATAGGATTTGCAATAGGGTGGAGGTTTGGTGACAGGTTCGAATATACTTCATGATAGGCTCGTTTTTTGGTTCATTCGGAGATTCCAAAAGCATCAGTACACTGTTTGCAACTTCTAAAATTCTTTTGGCAAGGAGGCAAAAATAGGGCTTGTCCCATTCCGTTTGATTGATGAGAGGTAAGTAGGAGACGAGCCTTGCTACAATATTGTATGTATGATGTTCTAGGCATCGATTGAAAATCGTTAGGATTTCATCTTTCTTAAGATAAGATGCATCGTTAGTCAATGCAAATATTTGAAGATCAACAACAATATAGAATGTATTTTCAAATGACTTTCCCTCTTTTGAAAAATCGGAAAAGAGAGCTTTCCAAATATCTGAAAACCTATGGAAATAGGCGTGATTACGCATATTCCAACAGCTCTCATGGGGAGCCAAATGTATTCTTCCATCAAAACAAAAAAAATGGGGTTGAGGCTTGAGAAATTTTCTTAAACAATTTGGGCATTCTGTCAGTGTTTTTTTTGCAACTTCGAGAGCTTTTTTTTTATCCTCGGCAATCTCAGATTTTTTTACCGTGATGTGTTCTAACGATACTTCATATTTTTCAGTAAGTATTTTCTCTTTATGAACTTCCAGAGGAATCTCAATCCAAAGATTTCTTTTATATCTCGGAGGATGGCAAGCCAGAGTCATTGCGTTCTTCTTCACTGAAATCAAGAATTGTTGGAAATTTTGCCGGACTTGAGAGTTCCTCTCCAGCTCTTTTTACACCCGGTACAAGAGAGAGGGGAAAGGGGATCACATGGGCACCTTCAAATGACTGCAAATATTCTGAATACCTTTTTATAGGAGTCGGCTCTCTCTCTTCTCGAGTATCTTCTATCTCCGTTGTATTTATAGAAAGTGGATTGAAATGTATCCCGTTCATTATCTTCCTCTTATAGTGAAGGAAGTATAATAAAAAACTTTTACTTTTTAATCAAATAGATTTCCCAGGTAAATCGATCGTCTTTATCGAGGTGGCTGTAAGAGAGCCTAAGTTTTAAAGATGAGGTGAGCCAGGTATAGAGATCGATTTTCAATTCATTGTAGGGATCTTCGGTAAAGCGAAGAAAGCCATGGTGGGATTGGAAACGGCATTCCCAAAAAGGGGAGAGGCGCCAGAAAATATCGGTGAGGATCGTAAATCTTCGATCAGAAAGGGGAGAAGAGAGGAGCTGGCTTTGCGGGCGGGTAACGTCGAGGATAAAATTTTCCTGGTCTGCTTTTCGCCAGGTATATTCGGAACGGTAGCGGGCCTCTAGACTTACGGCGATATTTTCATTGATCGTCCATTTACAGCGGGAATTGGAAAAATGGAGCACCTGATTGCGAAAATCCCAGGAGTTGTGAGTACTCAGATAAACAGATGGGAAGCGCCACTCGAGCCAAAGATAAAGATAGGGGATAAACTCAGGGATTACGGGATCGGAATAAAAACCATCGGTATAAAGATCAGCTGTAAACCACGGCCCTTTAAGGATCTGATCTTTTTTAAATAAAAGGCTCCGAAGCCCTCCATGGATTTGGCTCATTTTGTTATAGCCGTCCATGATGCTAAAAGTATAATGATCATCAGGGTGGATTGTTGGTTTTGTAAGACCTAAAAATCCGGCGTATGGTTCTATTACATGGATGTTTTTCGCAAACGCCCTTTCGCCACGAGTTGATAAATCTGCCCCATAACATAATAGGCCAAGAGGTTTTGCTTCATGTGACCTGCTATTTGAGTAAAGGATGCCAATTGCTCCCAGATTAGGAGTAAAAGTCAATGGGCCTAGATAAATCGGACGATAAAGCCTCTCTCTTGCTTCAAATCTCCCCGACCTGTAATCCATTAAAGGCTTTAAAGTGGTGTTTTTTGCAAGTTGATCGGAATAGGCAAAGTCGAGATAGGATGCCTTTAAAAAAAAGGACGATAAGATGCCGGTATTTGCTAAATTGAGAGGCAAGGTATTGAGATACAATGTGGGAAAATCTTGTTTAATCGATTCAAAGGTATTGACACGGGGCCTTGCTTTGCAATTGACGATGACATAAGGCGATTGATGGTGAACCCAAAAGAGGGTCTGTCTTGCAGCTCCAACTTCAAAATCTTCATCTTTAAAATCATAGGGCATCCGTACATCGCTATATTTATCCCAGCTTAAAGCGGCATTGGTCTTCTCGTCTTCGCTTCTCCATTTGTAAAGACCTTCGAGGCGAAACCGAAATTCTTTATCAGGTGCGGTTTCCAATCGATCTGTTCCAACATAATTTCTTGTCACAAAGGTTGTATGGGAATTCGGAGGGAAATATTCGGTTTCTATCGCCCCTCCCCAACCGGTGCTCCATCGATATTCAACCCGGCCAAATAAGGCAAAATCCCGCCATGAATAGAGTTGGTAGCGCATTCCTGCTCGAATTCCCTGACCTTTATCCCAATTGAGAAAGTAGCGAAATACCGGATCTTTTTTGGTTTTTTTTAGATTTAATTTAAGGGAAGGGAGCCAAAAAGTAGGAACTTCGTAAACGCGAAATGCAATTTGTTTTGCATGGAAAAGATCGTATTTATAGGCATCGACTTTTTTTGCATAGAAATCCCAATCGCTCTCTTTATTTTCTGAAATGGAAAGGACCGCATTTTTTACTTCATAGGTCCCATCCGGATAAAGCTCGATTTTTTCCCCGGAGATATACCACAGATCTAAAAAAGTTTTTCCCTGATAAATGGTTCCTGAGTTGCTATTAAAATCAAAAGAGAGGCTCTCTCCAATAAAGATCCGGTCTTTATACTGGATCATCAGATCGCCTGAGGCCCGAATGCTTTGCACTCCCTTGCTATTTATGTATTCAATATTTCTTGATTGAATGCGAAGGCCTTTCGTTTTGATGACACCCCCTTTATCTGTATGCAAAACACCTTTTCTTAAGACAGGATTTCGCAAATCCACTTGAACTTGCACCCCAAAAACAGAAAAGCAAAAAAACACAAGAAGCCATTGCATCTAGAAAATTGTAAGAGGTGCATTCTATTCTGTACAGCGCATGAGAAGCCCCATGAGGGCAAAACGGTTTGTAGGATTGCTATATTGAATGGCTTTCAGAAGAAAATCGATGCTTTTTTCATCGCGGCGGTTTGCGATCGAAAGGAAGGATTCAATGAGAAGCTGTGATTTTTCGTCGGGAGTAAGGGCATAGTCGGTTTGCTCGAGGCGATATTTCCAAGGAAGAAGAGGTCGAAGGCGGATGAGCTCTTCTTGTTTTTGGATCATGACCCAATTATTGATATATTCTTCATGCGGTCCATCGACTTTCAGTCGATAGAGGGCAAGATGGCAGTAGTCTCGAATGAGAGGAGCTGCAAACTTTTGCGTCCCTTCTTGTAAAAGGGCAACAGCTTCATTTGTAGCCAAGTTTTCCAAAAGGGTAATCAAAACGGGAATCATATCGTTTTGCTGCTTTTGAAAAATCATTCGGGCAATCTGAAGAAAAGTCTCTTCCGGCAAATGGATCGCTTCTCGAAGGAAATGTTCCCGAATGGCTGTACTCAAACCGAGATTCATGGTTGGATCTTTTGCTCTGAGATCAGCCGATGGGGCAGCTTTGAATGCCATTTGAGTCCTTCCAACTGAAGAAGATGGGTAAAAAGCTAAAGATCTACTATCTTGAATCAGCATTTCAAGAAGAGGATGAAGACATCGGGAATCCCGTTTTTGCAAAAGTGAAATAGCTGCATTGATTCGCACTTGTAAATCAGATGAAATCACAAGTTCTGCCAATGTATTTTCCACTCCCTGAATCTCACCAAGCGCTCCTATTGCAAAAAGGTTGTTTTGTTTTGCTAAGGCGGAAATTGGTTCGATATAGTTTCTATTTCCCAAACGGAAAAGAGCAAGAGATGCCGCAAGGCGAACGGAATCAACGGAAGAGAGGGCTAATTTTTTGAGTTTAGGAATCGATGTTCCATCTTTTAAAACACCCACTGCAAAAATCGTTGCTTCCAGTTCAGCAATTTGAGCATGGGTGAGTCTTTTTCGAAGAAGCGGCAAGAAATCATCTCGCCCTGTTTTGGCAACATTTAAGATCGATTCAATGCGAACTTGAGGATCGGTATCTTCGATGAGCCTTTTCAATGAAATTGTGGCATCGTTTGTCCCAAGGAGCGCGAAAAAAGAGGGGAAATAGGGTTTAAAAATGGGAGGGAGTCGAAACATTAGCCCCTCAATTTGCCCCACTGCATGAGGATGTTTTCTTTGCGCTAGATAAAAGGCAGCTTCCATCCGGGTAGAAAGATAATAGGAGCTCATCGCCTGATGGAAAAGATCGTGGGTGAGATCGTCATCAAATTTGGCGATAAAATTCAATGCAAGAAGCTGGATTTGAGGATCGGAGTGGGTGATCCCTTTTTCCAAAATTTCTAAAGCGCCGCTTGAGCCCGAAAGACCTGCTCCAAAAAGAGTCATTAAAAAGGTGGGTGATTCGGGATCTTGGACTCCTTTTTGTAAGAGAATAAGCCCCATTTGCTGCAAAGCTTCAAAATCGTGCCGCCCCGATTGGCTTGCAAATTCACGGTATCTACCAAAGCTCTCCTCAATTTGGCCCTGGCTCATTAGATAAAGAGCATGCATTTTAATTGCTCTAAAATCCTCTGAGAAACCAAGAAGTGGGAGTAAGAGTAGAAAAAGCCTCATACTTTTTTCATACACTTCTGAGAAAAATTTGGCTATTAGTATACTCTAACGTGGTGTAACATAAAAGCATGCAAGCAAATCCTATCCTCCCAAACAATAACCCTCCCAGTTTTTTTAAGACATATCTTTTTGAGCCTATTTTAAAAGTTGTGAAGGCAGCTCTTCGGACTCTTTTTCAATTTGTAGATTTTTTGCGAGAGTTTTCAGGTGCTGATTTCCAAATGCCATCAAGAGTTGCTGTCATCCAACACTTTGAAAGAATCCATACTCCAGATGAACAAAACCAAATTTATGAAAAAATAGGTATTGCTCATGGTGATAGAATTCGTTGGAATGAAATGATTTGGAACAGAAGCAAAGAAGAAAATATTGCACTGGGAAGAAGGATGGGCTCAGAAAATCCTTATTTATTGTTTGAGTAAGAAGATCGGGCACGGTCTCGGTCTCGGTCTCGGGCTCGGTATCGGTATCGGTATCGGGAAGGCACGGGTTTTAGGCTTGAGAGACTCT
>CAZXLK010000010.1:0-25692 GCA_964641775.1 uncultured bacterium
CTCCCCCTTTTGAAGGGAATTTTCCATCCTTTCCCTCGGCCCCAGAGGAAAGACCTTGGGTTGCAAATGTGATCGATATGATTGGAAAAGAGATACTCAAGCAAGAGAATTCCGATGACCCATTTCGGATTCCAGAAACGTCATGCCACCTCACATCCATTGAGGGGAAAAGTCCGTCTCACCTGCGCATTGCGGGAATAAATGGAATGTATAATTACAAGCCTGATGCTATTGGGAATTTGAACTACCTTCATTCTTTTGTCCCTGACCAAAAGGTTGATTGGGTTTTGAATCAATCTCATGGACCGGTAATTGATGTTGGAGAAATTTTTACAATGAACTATGCAGGGACTTCACTCAATACAGAGCAACTTCTTGTCGAAAATTGGACAGCTTTTCATCTGGAAAATATGAATCGTCCCAATGCTAAATATTTGCAATTTTGCCATAGTCAAGGAGCCCTCCATATAAGAAATAGTCTTGCGCGCCTGCCTGAGGAGATTCGAGATCGCATCATCGTTGTCGCCATCGCCCCCGCAGCAGTTGTACCTGATGAAATGTGTTTTAAATCTTTTAACTATGCTTGCGAAGGGGATGTTGTCCCGTACGGTGAACTGGTTTATAGGGGAGCGCTTGATCCCAATGAGTGCGGTATGTCAAAATTGCTAGAACAGGCAATAGAATATCAAGAACAGATTATTTGGTTAAAACAGGAACCGAATTCGACTGAAAGTGCCCACTCTTTTCAAAATCCGGTCTTTGCTGATAGTATTGATAAACATATTAAAGAATATTTGAATAATAATGGAGAATATCAATGAGATTCATATTTTATTTATTAGCAGCTCTAGTTTTGTGCAGTTGTGAATGGGGTGGCCCTCCTAATCCCTTCGATAAGCAGACAATCACAAATAAGATTAGGAAAAAGGCGGCAATCAAAATCAAAGAAGAAACTGGACTAATTCCCTGTGGCACCGGTGGACAGATGATGGATCAAATCAAAATGCTATATCTAGCTTTTGTTTATCGAGAACCCATTGATATGAATAGAGCAAGAGAATTATTGATCAAAGCAGTTCAAGATTTTGCTAGCGAGATCAATGGAGATGAACGAATCCGTACATATCTAGACAAATTTCCCTTTGAACCTAAAAACATAGAAATTTCAATATTTATCCAGAATCGAAATGGGGGCGATTTTGGAAAAGGTTCATTATGCGTTGTATCAGCAAACAATGGAATATTAACATTTGATATTCACAATTAAAATAATCGCCTCAAAACCATTTATCAAGAGACTTACGAAGAGGCGCTTACGAAAGTTGAGAGTTCCGAAGAAATGAGATATATTGGTGCGTATTAAATAATAACGGAGAATATTTATGAAATATATGGTTTATTTACTCTTGGTTTTAGCTTTATCCGGTTGTTATTTCGGTAAACCTTGGGGTCCGAACGAAAGGCAAAAAACAACCTATGAGCTTAGGAACAAAGCCGCAAGAAAGATCAGTAAGAAAACAGGGCTGATTTTCTCTGGGACGATTGGTGGGTCGGTATCGCATGAAATCAGAATGCTCTATCTGGGTTTTGAATGTCGGAAACCCATGGATGTGGCTAAAGCAAGAGAATTTTTGGTTTTAGCAATCCAAGACTTCGCTGCTGAGATCAATAGCGATGAACGCATGCGACCTTTCTTAACCGTTTATCCCTTCGAGCCCAAAAATATTCGAATATCTATATTTCTTATTGATCGTAATGGAAAAGATTTTGGTGAGGGAACCTTATGCGCTGCATCAGCAAGAGATGGAGTTTTGACCTATACCAATCATGGACCGAATAAACAATATCCAACCATCCATGCAGAAACTTATGAAGAAGCACTCCAGATCGTTCAGGATTCTCTTGCAAAAGAACAGGCTATGTAACGGCTTCAAAATATTTAAATCGGGCAAGGGGTAGGGCATGGGGTCGGGCACGGGCACAGGCAGGGGTAGGAGGAAGGGGATATTAATTAGAGAAGTTTTGTTCGAGGAGATGATCGAGATAGGTCATTTTTTGTTCTTCGATTTTAGGGAGGGGGATGAGGGGGGCGTCTTTGTGATTGATCCCTTCGCAGCGGGAAGCTGCGTCTTGCCAGCTTTTGGGAGATCGTAGATTGTAGATCCACCAGGGAAAGGTGCGGCATTGGGAGGGCCTTGCGTCGTAAACGGTGCATTTTTGGTTTTCGAGGAAGATGCATTCGTCTGTATGAGGCTTGTCAATGAGAGCAAGCCTGTCGTCCACTTTTTGGGTATATTTGGATCTAAAGGTTTCGGGGGATATAGAGAGATGATTGGCTAGTTGTTCTAAATCTTTTGGGGTCAAAAAGACATAGCCGCCGGATCCGGTGCAGCATTTGCCGCAGCCGGTGCATTTAAATCTTAACCCTTCTGAATACCACGGTTCCATTCGAATTTTTCTTTGCGAAACGGCTCCCACCGTTCATTCCATCTATAAGCAGTTACGATACAATGATCATCGATTAGGTCAATTAAATTCCAGGTCGCCTCAAATCCTTGGACACAGCTGCCACTATCGAGAAGAATAGGAAGGTTATTGGGCTGCAGATCGGCAATGGCATGGCGATGGGTATGGCCATTGAGATAGAGCTTGATTTGAGGAAATTTTTCTAAAAGAGATTGTAAAGCCTCTCCCCGGTCTAAATTTCGATGCGGCTCATGCTGAGGAAAGAAAGGGTAGTGGTTGAAGCATATGACCGAGTCTTGCGGCGGAATAAAGCTCAAGATTTCAACAATGTAACTCTCCAGCTTTTCAGAGAAAATACCGCGAGAAGATGATAAATTCGTAGCTCTTGCAGTGTCAAGAGCAAGAAGCCACCATCCGGAGCCCATCCGATGGGCCTCAATTCCATGATCTTTCAGGTTAAAAAAATCAACAGGATGGGAAATCGTCTCTCTTTTATTTGAAAAATAGCGGTAGAAATGCTTGCCCCGCCAAGATCGATAGGTGTAGTGGTCATGATTGCCCGGAATGGCTATCCAAGAACAGGGGATTTTATCGACAAAAGTCTTTGCTCTTTCATACTCACTTTTCAGCGCAGTTGTTGTAAAATCTCCGCCAAGAAGCGCCACATCCACTTGCAGCTCTTTTAAAAGATCTGGGAGCGGTTCTAAATGAGTGGTTTTATACACGCCCTTTCGCGATATCAACCAATTGATATTGCCTAGCAGTCTCTTAGAGAAGAGTTTAAAGGGATTCCAGGTGATATGGGTAAAATGAAAATCTGAGAGCTGCGCTATCCTCATAGGGGAGGTGTTTTCTTTTTGCTGGATTTTCCGTGCTTAGGTGCAGCATTGTTGCGATCAAAGATGGGAGCGCGGTGTTTCATATCTTGATTTCTTTGATCCTCAGTAGGGTGTTGGGGGACATGCTCATTTCTTTCCTTTTTCATTTCCCTCTTTTCGATCTTTCTTTTTTCTTCATCTGATTGAGTAAAAGGAGGGTAGCTCTCTGCCCCAGCCTCTTCGCGCTGCGCGTCACGAATCACGTGGCGATTGAGTTTTTTCATGTGATGGGGAATGTCTTTCATAAGTTTAATATAATAAATTGGCGAATTAATATAAAATACTTTTATTTAAATTTTTAATTACATTATTTGGTGAAATAAATAGTTTCCATCTTTTACGAAAAGCCTTGAAATTCATCAGCCAGGACGGGGGGGCGAGGTTGATCCCCGGATACCACCCTGTTTTCCATAAAGGCATTTGGAGGCCATCTCCTGCAATAATGAGGTGGGGGATTTGCAAAAGCGAGGCGAGATGTCCTAAGCCAGAGTCATTTCCAATAAAGGCCCCTGATTCATAAAGAAATGCAGCTAAATCGCCTAGAGTTAAAAATTTCGGGCTGTCCCATTCTTTTGCCTCTTGAGAAGATACGGTGAAGACAGGATCATAACCCATTTGCTGTAACTTTTGATATACTTGTATGAATTTATCTTTTGGCCATATTTTTTCATGATTTGAAGAAGTAGGATGGATGGCAACGCGCCTCTTATTCCGCCTGTGGATTAAGTTTTTAGGTGGCAGCATTGCATAGCCTTTGGTACTTACGCCAAAAAACTTTAATGCGGCAGCATCGACATTTTCAACCATTGTTTTTGTCCGGTTGCAAACGTAATCTTTATCTTCTCGAAATGGAGCGTGCTTTAAAGGGTTATGGGTCCCGTAAAAAACATAGGATTTCTCTTGCATCTCAAAGCTTTGAGAACTATTCGTATGCTGCAAAAAATAGGCGTCAAAATCGCCTTGCAGATCTTTTGCAGAAATTCCCCTTAGCCAATTCCCAAAGCCTTGTAAGTGAGGGCTGATTGTTGTGACATCCCACCCTTTTTTTGTGAGAGCGAGATTTAAAGAATGTAAAATCAGCGCATCGCCAATTCCCTTAGCGCAAAGTATAGCGATTTTCATCAATCATAGTATTTTGGCTGAAAGAGAAAAACTTTACCAGATAAAGGAGGAAGATCAAAAAAGAAAGTGCCCTTTTCAAAATCTTTTGCTGTCCCATTCTCTGCCATAAGATCAATTGCCCATGTATTTTGAATCCCCATCTCGGTGATTTTTTCTTGAACGGGAGAATTGCTGAAATTGAGAGCTAAAAGGTGGAAAAAGCGGCTTTTTTCCAATCGATGCAGTAATAGTAGAGTTGCAGGGTTTAATGGTGTTGGAACTTGGACGAGCTCTCCCTTTGCAATTTTGCTTTTTGTTCTACCAACAAGAATGTTTCTTAAGCTTGATGCAAAAGAAATTTGGCTTTTCATCTGGCCGCCAAGACTTGCGTGCTGAATCATCTCATCAAAAGGGATCGAAAAGATGCCTGGCTGCATCGCATAGGCAAAGGCTAAAAGGAGCTGACTTTTTTGATCTTTTGGAAAGCTTATGGTATTTGTTCTAAACTCATGGTCTTTGAGAAGTTCATTTGTGATTTTTTCATCCAAATATTGAATTTTTCGAGATCCTCTGCCCTCGCATTTTGTGGGTGTAAGTGTATGGATAAGGCTGGAAATGGCAATTTTATTTTGTAGCAATTTTTTATATAGACATCTAAGGGCAGATGCATCTTGGGAGGACAGGGCATGCAATAATGGATGAAGAGTTACGGAATCGAATCTTGCATCAGATGTAATGGATGATCCTATGGAAAATCCTCCGATTTTTCGGATCCAAAGAGATAAGGTATCTTGGGCAAAGCTTGGAATTTGGTCGTCAAGAACGAGGATCTTTTGTTGCAAATCATAAATGGAATCCAAAGCGTCTGCAGACGCAATCCGATCTGCGCCAAAAGATGGGCTAAGGAAGGAGAGGACCGGATCATTTTCATTTTCTTTTAAGTAGATCCATCTTCTTTCAATGCCATCTGTCCCCAGAATTTTACCTGTTGCATTCCAAGCGCTCTCTTTTTGATAGGGAGTTGCAGCTTTCGGAATATATCCTTTCTTATAGAGATCACCCAGCTTAAGCCATGAAACATTATCTCTTAAAAGATCCCAATCTTGGGGCTTGATTTCGATCAAATGATAAAGCTCCGGGTAAGTATTTACATTTTGGAGCGCGAGTTTAAAATCATCTCCGAGTCCAGTCGTTGCACCGATGAGATCTCCGATCAATGCAATTTTTGTCCCTTTTGCTTTGGATATAATGCTTTTCCAATCGATGTTCCACTTTGGATCGATGCCAAAGCCAGTCCTGGCATCTCCTCCTGTTTTCAAGGATTTTACATAGAGTCCATTGAATCCGATATCTTGCAACATTTCCCAATTGAGATCTTTCAGATGAAAAGGATCCACAACAAGCCAGGAAGAGGCAGTATCCAATAATTTTCCTTCTAAAGGCTTTTGAGAAGGAGGGGGTAGCTTTGCTACCATTTGAGAATACTTTTTCCCAATGGCATCCGCATCTGTGAGCATCGACCCAAAGAGAAACAAAGGAAAAATAAAAAGGAACATCTTACCCCTCAAGTTAAGGGTGATGCAAGTCTCAAGTCAAGAATTAACCACCGTGACCGATACCGAGACCGTTACCGTGACCGACTCAAATCTTAACTTAATTTCGGTATCGGTAACGGGATCGGAAACGGTGATTAATCCTTCCCTTCCACGATGACGGCGTCTGTGAGAAGGATCACTCCTGCAGTCGATACTGCATGTGCGATGCAGTTTTTGATCACTTTTACAGGATCGATCACTCCGCATTGCATCAGATCTTCCAGTTTTTCAGAAATTGCATTGAATCCGAAAGATTTTCCAAGCTCTAGAGCTTTATAGAGCATGACCGATGGATCTAAGCCCGCATTTTCTACAATCTGGCGAAACGGTGCAGCGCATGCTTTGAATAAGATATTTGCCCCTACCATTTCCTCAGTAGATAATTGGGGTAGTTTGAGAGAATTTGAGGCTCTTAGTAATGCAACCCCTCCTCCCGGAACAATCCCTTCTTCAAGAGCGGCTCTTGTTGCATTGAGACTATCATCAAAAAGCTGCTTTTTTTTCTTCATCTCCGACTCTGTTGGAGCGCCGACTTTAATGAGGGCAACGCCTCCTTGCAGCTTGGCTTTTCGCTCTTGAAGTTTTTCTTTATCATAGTTGGATGTTGCAAGCTTGATTTCTGCATCGATCTCTATGATGCGGGCCTTGATTTTTTCTGCATCGCCGCTGCCGCCAATGATTGTGGTTTTTTCTTTTCCAATGACAATTTGGGTGGCTCTTCCTAAAACATCGCTTTCAGCATCTTTTAAAAGCATCCCCTTGTCTTCTGTAACTACTTGTGCGCCCGTTAAAATGGCGATGTCTTCCAGAATCGCTTTTCTTCGATCTCCAAAGCCGGGAGCTTTTACTGCAGCCGCTTTTAATGTCCCGCGCAGTTTATTGACGACAAGAGTTGAGAGAGCATCTCCATCAATATCATCTGCAATGATGAGAAGCTCTTGTCCTGTTGTTGCAATATGTTGCAAGATCGGCAAAATTTCTTGGGCAGATGTGATTTTTTTATCTGTGATGAGGATACTTGGATGATTCAATTCTACAATCATTTTTTCGCCGTCCGTTGCAAAATAGGCGCTGGCATAGCCTTTATCAAATTGCATCCCTTCTACAATTTCAATGATCGTATCGGTAGCTTTTCCCTCTTCAATGGCAATGACCCCCGTTTTTCCCACTTTGTCAAAACACTCGCCAATCTTTTCTCCAATTTCTCGATCCGAAGATGCCGAAACGGTAGCAATGTTGATCGTATCTTTGCCATCTTGGACTTGAGATGCCATTGCATCGATTTCCTTAAATAGCGCATCGAGCGTTTTATCCATGCCCCGTTTAATTGCTGTGGGATTTGCCCCTGCTGCAATATTTTTTGCCCCTTCTTGAACTAGTGCGCGAAGTAATACGATCCCTGTCGTTGTCCCATCGCCCGATTTTTCTTTGATTTTGGCAGCCATTTCTTTGGCCAAGGTGGCGCCCGAATTGATAAATGAGTCTTTCATTTCAATATCTTTTGCAATGCTATTGCCATCGCTTGTAATTGTAGGAGAGCCCCAACTGACATCAAGACCCACATTTCTTCCGCGAGGCCCAAGTGTGATTGCAACTACATCTGCAATTTGATTTACGCCTTGCAAAAGCGCATGCAGAGCGTCTTCTTCAAAAATGATTTCCTTATGACTCATATTCACACCTCTTTTTTATGGAAATAGGGACTATAACAGATCTCTGAAAATTTAACCACCGAGCTCACCGAGAGCACAGAGAAAAAAAATAAAATTGCGGCAAAGCCGCCTCGGTGTCCCTCGGTGTTCTCGGTGGTTAAATTTTCAACGATGTTGGAATTTTTTATAAATCTCTCTCTTCGGCTTTTTCAAAAGCTTGGCGGAAAGTTTGATTGCATCTTTTAAAGATAGGCCATGGAATTGCTGAAGAAGGCGAATGCACTCTTCGGGATCTTCAGGAGGCTCGGCCGTTGAGGGGCCAATGAGGAGGACGATTTCCCCTTTTGCTTTGATGGATAATAGCTCCTCTGCAGTGCCTCTTTTGCATTCTTCAAACGTTTTGGTCATTTCGCGGGCAATGGCAAGAGGGCGCTCGGGGGAGAGTTTTTGGAGAATTTTTAAAGTAGAATGGAGCTTTTCTGCAGAAACGAAGGCAAGGGTTGTTCCGGGATAAAAAAGGGAATGGCCGAGAATCTTTTCCGCCTGTTTTGGCAAAAAGCCAATGCATTGAAAGCGCTCTGTGGAAAAACCGGATAGGACAAGGGCGACGATGAGGCTGCAGGGGCCGGGAATGGCCGTGAAGGGGATATCCCGTTTGATACAGGCCTCTACGAGGCGAAATCCGGGGTCATTGATGCAAGGGGTGCCAGCATCGGAAACCAGGCTTAAAGTCATGCCGGATTCGAGCTTTTCAAGTACTTGATCCAGGAACTTTGCCTCATTGAATTTGTGATATGGGATAAGCTTTTTTTTAAGGCCGAAGCGGTCCATTAAGATTTTGGTTCGCCTGGTATCCTCGCATAATACCGCATCCGAGGCCTCAAGAGACTTAAGGGCCCTTTGGGAAATGTCTTCTAGATTGCCGATTGGGGTAGAGACTATGTAAAGCAAAGGTGGCACTCAGATTCGAACTGAGGATGGGGGCTTTGCAGGCCCCTGCCTTACCACTTGGCTATGCCACCAAAGGGTATTCATTATGCTAGAAATAAGGCAATGGGGTCAATGCTTTCTTAGATTGGAAAACTATTTTTTGAGATAGATCAGAGTGTCGCTATATTTTGCCAATTCCACGAATTGGTCTTGAGTAATTTCTTGGCGACCTCCTGAATCTTTGTATAGGCAATCGTCCATAACCCAATATTTTCCATTTTCTTTGTAATAAGACCAGTAATGGCCTGATTTTCCATCGCCGGAGTATCCGGTAAATCCTTGCAGTTCATATTCAGTGCCATTCACATACATAGATTCTTGCAATTCAATTTGTATTGCTTCTTTATTGTATGCCCGTCCGATACGTATTGGCAATATTTGGGGAGAATCCTGTGCTAAAGACCTTTCTGAATTTCTGATTAATGCTTCTAAATTTTGATTATTCTCATCAGGGTGTAAGTAATAACCGGGTAAGCCTATGTCATTCAATTGTTTTTGCGGGAGTAATTTCTTAAGCTCGGGTGTTTTGTCGATAACATTTTGTAGAAACTCAAAAGCATCTCCATTTCTTAAGGGTTGGTCTTCGCCTTGAGGGACATCAGGTGTTATTGCCTTAAAGAATGGAAAGAGGTTTTTCGTTTTATGGTTTTTTTGTTTCCGAAGCTCTTCATGCTCAGTTTCTAGTGTTACTTTTGCTTCAGGAATTGAATATAAAATTGCCATGGGGGCATTGAAAAAACAGTAATTTAAAACCGTTCCATTTTTCGAATGATTCTTATATATGATTCCATTTTGGTCTATTAATGCACCTTTAAGGATCGCAATAGCAGTTGTTTTATTAGAGGATCTTGTAACCTCAATTAAAGCTTTAGATCGATCAGATTTTTCCCATGGTATTGAAGGTAGCTCAATTTGTTTACCAGGTGTTTCTAGTCCTACTTGGATATCCTCTTCGATTGTGTTTCCCAGTGTAAAAATGAGTTTATCGTTTTCTTCTAAGTATTCAGCATCAACTTTATCGAGTGTAGATAAAATAAATTGATCTAAGACCAATTGTTTTTCTGCATCGGTTAGCCCTTTAGGGATAGGTATGTTTACTTCTTTCCACTGTCGTCCTTTATTATCCACTACATCGATTTTATGGAGAGTTTCTTGTACGGCTTCCGCCACTTCGATTGTTTGAGTATTTAAGACTTCAGATGCTACATCAACAACTTTAGGAGTTAGGGCTAGTCCTGCCGTTGTTGCAAGGATCCAACCAGCTTCATTCCAGTCTATTACTCCAGTAGAGGCACCAATTAGAGTAAGGGTTCCAAGAGCAACGCCAGCAACCATTGATTTGTTGTCACTGGCCCATTCTCCCCATGTTTGGGGTTGGGTTGGCTGCTCTGGTAATGAAGAACTAATATTTTCAATATCTGTAGTCATAATGTTATTTTGTTTAAGAAAATTCTAACATAATTTGGATTAATTATCAAGTTGGTAAGTATCTAGTTATTAGCTGGTTGGGGAATTTGCCTTTTTTGGGGGCTGGTTGTAAGATAGTTAGCTATGAAAAATTTAAATGCGTTCCCGATTTTGGAAAGTGATTTGCAAGTAGTTGGTTATCAGATAGATAGCAGAATGGTTGGTCCGGGAGACCTCTTTTTTGCCCTGCCTGGGGAGCGGGTAGATGGGCATCGGTTCCTGGGAGGGGTGAAAGAGAGGGGCGGAGTTGGGGCTGTTGTAGAGAAGGAGTATTTGGGGCCTGATTTTGGGCTGGCGCTGATTAGGGTTGAAGGGGTTGAGAAAACTCTTCAGGAAATGGCCAGGAAGGATTTGGAAGAGAGCGGGGCTAGGGTTATTGGGGTGACAGGATCTGTTGGGAAAACGACGACGAAGGATTTTTTAAAAGAGCTTTTAAAGGCAAAATATCGGGTTGGGTCAACGCCCGGAAATTACAATACCAGGCTGAGCTTGCCCCTTTCGATTTTGAATCGAGAAGGGGGGGAGGAGGTCTTTGTATTAGAGATGGGGATCAGCCAGCCCGGCGGTATGGAAAGGCTTCTTGGCATTGCCCAGCCGGAAGTGGCTGTTGTGACGAAAGTAGCCCTTTCTCATGCGGCATTTTTCCCGGGCGGGCTCGAGGAGATTGCAAAAGAGAAGGCCCAAATTTTCAAAAGTCCAAAGTTAAGATTAGGTGTCTATTTTCAAGAGTTATCCCGGTATCACGATTTTCAAGGCATGAAGGGGGCCGGATTTTCCCTGGAAGATAAGACAGCCGATTATTACCTTGGCCTTGACGGCTGTTTAGATGTTAGAGGTCTTAGGGCCTATCAATTTGATCTTCCATTTCAATATAAGCATCTTCTTCATAATTTTTTAGCAGCGGCTGTTGTTGCCAAAGAGATGGGCATTGATTGGGATGCAATTCAGGGGCAGATTCCCAATCTGAAAATGGCTCCTATGCGGTTAGAAAAAGTGGAGCAGGCTGGAATTGTTTTTATCAATGATGCGTATAATGCAAATCCCGAATCGATGAAAGCTGCCTTTTGCAGCTTGCCCGATCCGGAAAAAGGGGGAAAAAGGATAGCAGTTTTAGGGGCAATGACGCCGCTTGGAACCTTTTCGCATGATGCCCATGTCGAGGTGGGGCGCCTTGCGCTGGAATCTTTTGACATGGCCCTGGTTTTGGGCGAGCATGCCTTACCTCTTTTTGCAACGTTTCAAGAAAAAAAGCCTGCGGAATTTTTTACCGATTTAAAAGGGCTGGCAAGTAGACTCAAAGAGCTCGCTTCTGAGGGCGATGTTGTTCTTGTAAAAGGCTCAAGAGATTTGGAAATGGAAAGGCTTTTTGATGATCCTCTTTTTTGCTAAATGGCTCCCCTTTGCCTTTACCTATTTTTCTACGAGGATGATCATTGCAGCTGCAACGTCTCTCCTTTTTACCATTCTTTTAGGTCCCTATTTCATTCGAAAACTCTACGAGCTAAAAATCGGGCAGTCCATCCGCAATGAATATTGCCCTCTTTTGGCAGAGCTTCATGGCAAAAAAAAAGATACCCCCACAATGGGAGGGGTTTTGATCCTCTCTTCCATGCTCCTCTCTTTAATTTTGTGGATGGATCTAAGATCGGCTTTTACCCTCATCCTTTTTGTGACGACGATTGTTTTAGGTTTTTTGGGAGGATATGACGATTATCTCAAACTCCGATTCAAAAATACCAAAGGGTTAAGGCCCAAAAAGAAAATGGCTTTTCAAGTTCTCTTTTCCGCAATTGTTGCTCTTTATCTTTTATGTCCTTCTATTACAGATGTATGTGCCGGGAAAAAAATTTTTCGTCCTCCTGTTGCAAAGGCCCAAATTTTCCATAAAACAAAGACATTGAATACCCAAGAATACGTGGAAAAATTTTACATCCCTTTTTGGAAAGATCCCGTTTTTATTTTCGATGGGTGGCTGAAGATTTTTTCTTTTCTTATCATTATATTTGTCATTACCGGCGCATCCAATGCAGTCAATTTAACGGATGGGCTCGATGGTTTGGCGGCGGGTTGTTTGATGATGGTCTCTTTAGTTCTCGCCATTTTTGGCTTTTTATCCAATCACATTGATTTGGCCCGCTATCTCAACATTTTATACATTGAAGGAAGCGGAGAAATTGCAGTCTATATGGCGGCGCTTGCAGGGGCCTCTTTGGGCTTTTTATGGTACAATGGCTATCCTGCCCAAGTTTTTATGGGAGATACCGGATCTTTGGCGCTCGGAGGCATTTTGGGAGTTGCGGCAGTGCTTCTTCGAAGAGAAGTGATTTTAGCTATTGCCGGCGCTATTTTTGTCGCAGAGGCAATGTCTGTGATTTTGCAAGTGCTCAGCTACCGCTATCGGAATAAAAAACGGATTTTTCTCATTGCTCCGCTGCATCACCACTTTGAATACAAAGGCTGGCCGGAGACCAAAGTGGTCAACCGTTTTTGGATTGTGAGTCTTCTTTTTGCAATCATCGCTGTTGCAAGTTTAAAAATTCAATGATACTTGCCGCAGCAATCGGGGCAGTCTCAGCTCGGAGAACATTGCTATTTAAACGAACTCCTTTAGCATGCTTTAAAAGCACTTCTTCTTCTTTTGCAGAAAACCCTCTTTCGGGACCTGTTATAAAAATTATGTTTTGAGAAATCTCGATGGGATTTTTGGCCGCAGGGTCGCCAAAGAAAAAGGTAGCTTCTTTTGCAAAAAGATCTGTGAGATGGGCAAGGATTTCCAAAGATGGCAAATAAAGTCTTCCCGATTGTTTGAGTGAAGAGATGGCCAAAAGATGCAGTCTTTCCAAATTACGTTGGTTTTTTTCTGAAAAGTCAGCGGGATAAAAAAGAAAAGCGCTTGCACCGAGCTCTGTTCCTTTTTCAACAATCCATTCGATTTTCGATGGCCGCATGAACGGAATTGCCAGCTGAAATGAATGAGTCCGAGGTTTTTCATGAGAGGATTTCAGAATGGAAATGGTAGCTGTTTTTTTATCCAATCCGATCAATTTGCCCGAGGCCAAAGCCCCTTTGCCATTGACAAGCTCGATCACTTCTCCAACACTTGTCCTCATAACATGAATGAGATGATGGTGCTCAGCACCAACTAGTACTACATTTTCTTTCAGCTCTCCATTGAGAAAATATCGATTAGCGGGAATATAACACCCCCGGCCTTGTTAGGACCCGTTTTAAAATTTCAGAAAGATCGCCTTGGGCCCTCTTTTTTAAATCATCGAGAGTGATGACTTTTTGGGCGCTTAAGCGAAGATAATGGCGGCGGATCGGTTTGAAATCAGTGAAATTAAAGATGAGTTTGAAGCGGTAATCGAATTTGAGCGTTTCATGGATGTCTTCATAATAAATAATCTCCGTTGCATCAAGGCAAAGTTGTTTGCAGGAGGCGGGGGCAAAAATAAATAAGGAGTCTAGAGGATAGATCAATCTAAATGTGGGAAGATGGGGAAGGATTTTGGCTGCGTCTTGGGGCAAAATAAGGCATATCGAATCATAGCGATAATTTTTATACACCGTTTTTGGAGTTTGCTGTTTCCAGCGGTTATGCTGCCAAAGCCACTCTCCCGGGCGCTCGAGGATGCTTTTTTGCAAAAGAGTTAAAACGGTATCCATCATTCTTGGGATTTCTTTTTCCAGAGGCAAATCTTGATTTGGCCAAATCGGATCGGAATAATGAATTAGGTAGCCTGATTTTACCCTTCGAGTAGAGGCAAAAATCATAGGGCATCCTGTCCGATAGGCTAAAAGGGCAGGGGCAGTAGTGGTCCACGCCCTTCTTCCTAAAAAAAAGGGGCCATAATTACTTTTTGGCATTGCTTGATCTGCTACAATCCCTACAAAAGAGCCCGCCTTTAATGCCTGAATTCCTTCCTTGAAGCATTTGCTTTGCGCAATGATTTTTCCCCCATATTTTTCTCGGATTTTTACAATCCATCTGTAAAGACGCAAATTTTTAATTGGCTTTCCAACGGCAATGCCCGGCATTCGTCTCGTCCCTTCCAGAAAAAGGACTTCCCAATTGGCAAGATGGGCAGAGAAAAAGACAACGCCCTTTCCCTCTTTGATCATAGACTCTGCAAATTCGGGATTCTCGCAAATGATTGAGGAAAGGTTTTGATCGCTCCAGAGTTTTGGATACTCAAGGCAAACAATAGCAAGATTTTGCATCGATTCTTTTGCTACCCGCACTAGCTCTTTTTGCGATAATTTGAGATCTTTTGCTAGTGCCAAGTTGGAGAGAGTCCGTTTTCTATATTTGGGACACGAGTAATAGATGAAAGTGCCCAAAGCTCTGCCAATAGCATGGATCCAAGAGTAGGGGAACCACTGCAAAGGAAAAGCAAGTATCCGGATGAGAACGTATTCAAACAGCATCGATCAATTTATTGAGTTGGTTTGAAAAATCAAATTGGGCAACAGAGGCTCTAATTTTTTTGCTACTTTCCTTGGTTTTGATAAATGCCTTGCCCAATGCTGCAATCATCTCTTCCAATGAGTTCAGATCCTCAATCACTACTCCATTTTCTTTATTTAAAATTTCATGAGCGCCATTACTTTTGGATGTGATGACAAAAAGACCAAAGCTCAAAGCCTCCAAAGTGACATTGGCAAAAGGATCGTAAAAAGAGGGGATTGTAAGAGCATCTGCCATTAGATAGTATGGAGTTAAATCTTTTTGCGGACCTAAAAAATTTACCTCTAATCCAAGTTTTTCAGCATACTTTTTAAATGTTGCAATTTTTTTATCTTTTCCAATCACAGTAAGATGAATCCCTTTGCAATGGACCAATGCATGCAATAGTGGAATGAGTCCTTTTCTTCTGTATCCATTGCCAATAAAAAGAAGCTCTAGCCTACCCTGATCCTTTTTTTCCCAAGCTTGAAAAGGCTTTTCATATTCTTTCCATTCAACGCCATTATGAATCACATGAATTTTTGAGGGGTCTACCGAATAATTATCTAACAAATCCCTTTTCACCATCTCAGAATTCACAAAGATCTTTTTTAGCTCTTTCGATTCAAAAGCTTCTTTTTCCAACTCTAAGATTTTAAGATGGAGTGGATTAATCTTACAGCTTAAATACTTGAAAAGCCCATCTGATGCTCTTCTACTTTTTAAATAGGCGGCATGGACGCCGTTTCCGGCCCGAATATGAGTTTGCGATCTTGTTCTTTCCATACCAAACACAATATCTACAGGATTTTTTTTCAGCCACGAACTGACTTGCCGATCAAACTGCTCCAATCTCAAAAAGCCGGGCCATTTACAAATTGTTCCAATTTGAGGATAGACCACAACAAAACCCCGCCTCTCAAATTCTTGAGCAATTCTATCTGAGTATTTTTCCAATCCACCGGGAGATTTGGCTCCCATTTTCACAATCGCTATTTGTTTCAAATATTTTTATCCTCACATTCCGAGACCGTTACCGAGACCGAATAAGCTATAAATATCAAAGTCGGTAACGGTCACGGTCTCGGTCACGGGTAAGATTGTCATGGATAATTAGTCGGGGTAGCAGAAATACTATTACCCTCCAAGTTGATTTTGAGATGAAGTTTTTGTTTATCCGGTGTGTAGAGGCGGAAGCGGTTCATGTAGCTGCGGAAGCGGTTGCGCAAGAAATCTTCTCGCAAATGGGGCTGGATTTCACTGAGTTCATCGCCCGATTCTGCAATCATTTTCGCAACGAAGCGATCTTCCAGCTCATTGGGACAGATGAATTGGATATTCCAGAGAAGATGCTCTCTTTCCGATTTTGGCGCTGCAATGACAACGAGTTGAATCCGATTTTTAACAAGATCGAGAAAGTGGTGGCTGACTCCTTGCGCAGAGAGAGGGACAGTAATCATCTTCACCCCATTTTTTTTCACAATGAAATCATTGGTCGTGAGGGTAAAGGTTTCGGGATTGAGGATATTGGAGTATTTGGGTGGAAAAAAGATGGTGACGGGGATTGGGGTATCTAAAGGTAAAATATCTTGTCTGGAAAATACAATGCGAAGCCCCTTTGCTGCAGGATCATCAATTTCAAGAGGGGTTTCGGATAGTGTCGTAATTAAGATTTTTTTCCAAGAATTCGGGACGAAATAGCTGATCGCGTCGGCGTTTCTTTTTTTGCCGCTTGCTTGCAATGTATCGAGCTCCGGCTTGGAAATATTATTTAAGTTGAAAGTAAGTTTTAGGCCGCCTCTGGATTTGAGCCTTTTTACCGTCTCTTCAGGGCCGGTTACGGTAAGATGGAGCTGATAGGGGAAGACATCGAGATATTGATAGCCCTTTGGCGCCTCTCCTATTGGCTGCGTTACAATGACCGGAATCCTTTCACTCACCAATTTGCTTTGGCGGATCTGTTTTTCAACGAAAGAGACTCGGGAAATCGCTTTAGCAGGATTGAAATCGGGATTTAAGCTGACAATCTCTTTTTTTCCAATGATGGCTACCCATTCATTGGGCTTGCCGGTTGCATCGAGGACCACTTCCAGATCTTTTTCTGAAATCTCATCGAGAGCTGTCTTATTGCCTTGCAAAGACAAGCTGACCCGATCGTGCAAAATTCCGCTTGCCTGCATGCCGGCAATCGTTTTGCCTTGAGGAAGGTTTATGACTCGAATGGGAATATTTTGAACCACTTTTGTCGATGTCATAGAGCGGTTGACCACCATCCAAATGATCATTGCCAACACCAAAGAAAGGAATTTTCGAAACCAGTTATCCAAAAATAGTCGTTTCAAAAAAGAGATCACGTCCTTAGCCACTCCATGATATTTGTTGTTTTCTTAACCCCCGTTTTTGGCGGAGGATTGAAAATGCTTCGGATAATCCCTTTGAACCTGTCGATTTTTACCCCGCGCGTCATGATCCCTTCTCGGGCAATCGAAACTTTGCCGGTCTCTTCCGAAATGACGATCACCAAGGCGTCTGTTACTTGGCTTAGGCCAAGACCTGCTCTATGGCGAGTGCCCATCGATTTTGCAAGCTGAGAGGGATCATCTGCTAGGGGAAGAATCGCCGCCGCTGCCAAGATGATTTTATCTCGGAACAAAACAGCCCCATCATGAAGGGGTGTATTGCTCGCAAATATTGTCTCTAAAAGCTCCGGGGAAAATTCTCCATTTAATAGAACTGCTTTTTGAGCATATTCATCCAAAGAATCTTCGTTTTCCAAAGCAATGATCGCGCCAATTCGTTTTTCAGAGAGGCGATAGACAGAGGCTCCCAATTGGTCTAAATATTTATCAAATTCGGTGATTTCTCGATATTTACGCCCCTTTAGACTCAATTTAGAAAGGGCCATTCGAAGCTCCGGCTGAAAGATGATGATAATGGCAATCACTAAGACATTTCCAATGAGCACCATGATCCGATGCAAAACCGGCAAATCCAGCCAGCTAGATGCTGCCAAAATGAGCAAAAATGCAAAAAACCCTAAAACCAAATCCATCGATTTTGTGTTCCAAAAAAGCGATAGGACGTAGTTGAGGATCACAGCAATGATGACCACTTCAAGGAACGGAATGATCGAATGAAAAAAGCTCATATCCTAAGGGGGAATTCCAATTGAAATATAACATAAAAGCGGGAATCGGGCAAGGAGATGAGAAAGAAATTCGGTCACGGTCTCGGTCTCGGTATCGGTCTCGGATCGTTGGATTGACTGTTAATAAGAAAAAAATTAAGTTTAATCGGTTTATGGATGTTGTCACGCTTTCTCGCATACAATTTGGTTTTCACACCTGTTTTCATTACTTGTTCCCTCCGATTAGCATTGGCCTTGGGCTTATGCTCGTCATTATGGAAGGGATCTATTTGAAAACGAAGAAGCGCAAATATAAAGAGATGACATCTTTTTGGATTAAAATTTTTGCGCTCGTTTTTGCATTGGGAGTTGGAACGGGGCTTGTCCAAACCTTTGCCTTTGGGACCAATTGGTCCAAATATTCGCGGTTTGTCGGAGATGTGTTTGGATCTGCGCTCGCTGCCGAAGGGATTTTTGCCTTTTTTTTGGAAGCGGGATTTTTAGGAGTGCTTCTTTTCGGATGGGAGCGGGTAGGTCCAAAATTGCATTACTTTGCCAATATTTGCGTATGTCTTGGCGCCCATTTTAGCGCAGTTTGGATCATTGTGGCAAATTCCTGGATGCAAACACCTGCCGGCCACCAAATTGTTCAATCCGCAACAGGTCCAAGAGCAGTTGTTACGAATTTTTGGGAAGTTGTCTTTAACCCATCGATGCTAGATCGCCTTTGCCATGTGATTTTGGCTTGCTGGATCACAGGGGCATTTTTTGTGATCAGTGTCAGCGCTTATTATTTTTTGAAAGGCAAACACAAAGAAATTACCCGCTCGATGATGCGATTGGGACTCACTGTTGCAGCAGTCTCTTTGATTTTGCAGCTCATTTCCGGAGATAGCAGTGCAAGGCTCATTGCAAAATTTCAGCCTGCAAAGCTTGCAGCTTTTGAAGGGGTTTATGAAACAAAAGAGAGCACGCCGATTTCTGTTGTTGGCTGGGTGGATGAAAAAGAACAGAGAGTAAATTCCATAAAAATTCCGGGGGGCTTGAGTTTATTAACGTATCGCAATTTGAAAACGCCCGTTGCAGGACTAGACCTTGTGCCTCGTGATGAGTGGCCTAATGTCCAAGTTGCTTTTCAAACTTTTCATCTGATGATTGCCATGTGGTTTCTGATGGCGACCCTGACTATTTTCGGATGGATTTATTGGAAAAAAGATAAACTCAAAAACACCAGATGGCTCCTTTGGCCCATGGTTTTTTCGGTCCTCTTTCCCCATATCGCCCAGCAATCGGGTTGGATTGCAACAGAAGTGGGAAGGCAGCCTTGGATTGTTTGGAAACTTCTTAGAACAGCTGATGGCGTATCAACTTCCATTGTTGCCGGTCAAGTCCAAGGTTCATTGATTATGTTTACCCTCATTTATCTTCTTCTTTTGGTCCTCTTTCTTTTCCTTTTAGATCGGAAAATCAAAGATGGGCCGGAAGAGATGAAACATAGAGATCTCATTTACCGTAACATAATGAGGGAAAATGCTTGAGACGCTTTGGTATGGAGTCATTGGGTTTGCGGTTTTATTCTATGTGATTTTGGATGGATTTGATTTGGGAGTTGGCGCCCTTCATCTTCTTGCAAAAAATGATTTGCAAAGAAGGATCTTTCTCAATGCCATTGGCCCTGTTTGGGATGGCAATGAAGTTTGGATCGTCATTGTCATGGGAGCTTTGTTTGCGGGATTTCCCGATGTTTATGCCACATTATTTTCCGGATTTTATACGCTCCTCATGTTTTTGATCGCATCGCTTGTTTTTAGGGCAGCTGCTATTGAGTTTCGAAGCAAAAGAGAATCTCCGATTTGGAGAAATTCTTGGGATGCAGTCTTTTCTTTTGCAAGCATTTTGATTGCTTTTGTGGTCGGCATTATTGGAGGCAATCTCATCATTGGCATGCCGATCAATGCCTCGCAAGATTACGTAGGAACTTTTACAGACTTTTTTCAGCCCTATGCCCTTTTAGTTGGTGTTACCTCCATCTCCGTTTTTGCCATGCATGGTACAATTTATCTTTTGATGAAAACAGAAGGGAAGGCGCACGATACCGTGCAGCGCTGGATTAACCCTGCCATCATGGTCTTTCTCTTTTTCTATTTTGCAACAACAGTTGCAACGTTAGTTTACATGCCCTACATGAGCAAACGTTTTATGGATATGCCCTATCTTTTTATTTTTCCCATCATTGCTTTTCTTGCGATTATCAACATCCCTTACCAAATTAAGAAAAAAAATGATGGATGGGCATTTGTCTCTTCCTGCATCTCTTTAGCCTTCCTTTTAATCCTCTATGGTTTTGGAACATTCCCAACCATTGTCAGGTCCACCATTAATCCTGAAACCAATAGCCTTACTATTTTCAATTCAGCCTCAAGCCATAATACCCTGATCAATCTTCTCATCGTGGTGCTGATTGGAGTGCCCCTTATTTTTGCTTATGGGTTTTGGATCTACCGAGTTTTCCGCGGAAAAGTCAAAATAGAATCATCTTCGTATTGATGAGACCGTTGCATAACTCCATTCGGGCCCAAATCCGCGCTTTCTTTGCCGGTTTGGTTTTTCGCAAATCGCCTATACTTATTTGCATATGGTCGATTTCCGAAAAACCAAACCGGCTTTAAAATCATCGAATTTGTGCAACGAAGCGAGTTATGCAACGGTCTCATTGATCTTTTTTCAAGATATCTGCTAGACTTTTCTACCTTAAATTTTGGAGGTAAATATGGATGCCGGAATAGCACCAGTTGGAGTCGAAAGGCCCCATCCTTTTGCAAACTTTCGTGTGTCAGACGATGTCCTGAAGACAGTGTTTAAAATCACATGTGTTGCAGGATTTCTGTATGCATTGCCGTATCATCCTATTTGCGCCCTTATGGGAGCAGCGGTTGGTTTCCTTGTTCCATATCGTTGGGATGTTATAACAGAAAGAAACACTCTTGTTAGGTTTATAGGGGTCAATGCGATTTTATTGCTTGGGATACATTGGCAGTTGGGAATGATCTTTTTCTCCTGCGCGGGACCTTTATGGTTTGGAGATAGGAGCGCTTTAATAATTCGGGAATTCGTCTCTGGGCCTCTTGGGCCTGTAGGGCATCGTTTGGGCGGCGATCCTGTAGGGCATCGTCGTTTGGGCGACTAATTCTCTGGAAAGCCGATGATGGTTTGATAGCATAGAAGAAGATGCGATACCCCATTCATTGCGCGGTGCGGTTTTTCTTCGGGAGGCAGTTTATAATGCGATGCAATCATGTCCTTGGAAAGGCCCGTTTGCCAAGGGAAAGGGCCTTCCTTTAGCTTCGCTTTTCTCATCGATTCTGCCCAATGCATTGAGGCAAGATCTAGCCAATGATAAGGCCACCTGAGCATTTCTTGCGTGTCGGAGTCAATCAGCTGGGAAAAAAAGACCCGGTCATTGGAGGGGTTTTGACAAATGAAAACCGCTTCTTTTCTCTTGATTCCAAGGGAGGCAAAATGATCGATGATATGTTCTGATACTTGTTTTGGAGTTTTCCCCTTTTGGACCTCTTCCCAAGTAAACCCATTGACCTTTAAACTCTGCGGATCGCTTTTTTCCCAAGCATCAAAAGATTGGAAAACTACTGCCTGATACTCATCTTTTAAGACCCCATTTTTTAAATCGACCACTTTATAGGCAATTTCAATGATCTTATGGATATGAGAATTAAGGCCGTTCGCTTCAGTATCTAAAAATATACCCAGCATAAAAGAATGCAAGATAACACTTTCCCCCTTTTTTCTATAAAGATTTTTTTGATTTTATCCCAATAATAGGGTTATCCCAATAATGATATTAGGATAACTATTCCTTTAAAATAATGCCTTTATTATATAAAATAATTGGGAAAAAGGGAGAGATTATATGAACTTAAAAGAATTAAAATTAGATGATAGCCCAAGAGAGTGGGTAAAAGAATTAGACTCACAGGAAAATAGCCCAAGTGAATGGGTTGCTTTAAAAGAATTAGATTTAGAGGAAGGACTAGATAGTCCAAGACAATTGGCAGCTCAAGCCTTAATTAAAGCTTCCAGATTTGAGGCGGAAAAACTGATTAAAATATATCAAGATATTAATAATAAGTCTCTTACATACAAAGAAATTGAGAAGAAATCTAGCATAGCTAAGGAAATTGTGGATTTAACGCATAAGAAATATAAAGATATCACTAATATGCCTTGTGAAAACTATGTCGATGAACAATGTGCCTTAGATGAAATCAAAATGGGGGCAATGCCGATTTTGCATGATTTAATGCTTAAAATTGAATCGGTTGCGTTGCAAAATGCGATAAAATCAATCGTAATTGAATCATATTCAATGACTTGTGTTAATTAGGTTTAAATGCTATACTTCGATCTTTTTGAAGGACCCATATGGCTTTTCCACCTCAGAAATTTCGAGAAATAGTTTACCAAATCTTATTTAGCGCGGGCTTTGAGCCGGAAGGGGTTGATACTACAGCTCTTATGCTTATGAAAGAGCTTAAGGTAACGAAGCGCATTTGTATGGACGCCGCGGTTAAGGCACGGGAGGTTCTTGACAAACTGCCTGAGATTGATGCCAAGATCAGTACGGCATCTAATGCCTATCAGCTTGAGAGGATAACAACTGCGGAAAAATGTGCTTTGCGTCTTGCCCTCTTTGAACTATTATTTACCAAAGACCTTCCTTACAAAGTGGCGATTGCCGAAGCAGTCCGAATCACGAGAAAGTTCGGCACGCGCGAGGGCGCCGATTATGTGAATGCAATTCTCGATTGTGTGTACAAAAATGAGTTTGAATTGGCAGCAGGGGCGGCTCCTTAGCGAATTTTCCACATTCGGCATAGGGGGGCCTATTTCTTATTTTTCAACTGTTACGACAAGAGATGAAATGTCCGAGGGTTTTTCCTTTGCCAAACAGAATGATCTCCCATTTTTTATTTTGGGAAAAGGCTCCAATTGCCTTTTTGATGATGCGGGATTTCATGGCATCGTTTTGCAAAACCGCCTTGATTTTATTGATTGGAAGGGCAGTGCAGTAACTGTTGGAGCCGGGACAAGCTTTTCTTATCTTGGGGTCAAAACGTCTTCTTTGGGGTTCAAAGGATTGGAGTTTGCCTCCGGAATTCCGGCAACGGTTGGCGGAGCTATTTTTATGAACGCCGGGGCAAATGGGACCGATACTCAAACCACACTAAAAGAAGTTGAATATCTGGATTTTGAAAAGGGAGTGCGCATTTTTTCTAAAGATCAGCTTGAGTTTGGATATCGGAAATCCTCTTTTCAAAAGATGGTAGGAGCCATAATGTCTGCGACATTTGTTTTAGAAAAAGATTCTGAGACTAGGCAAAGGCAGCTAGTCATTATCCAAAAAAGGATGAAAAGCCAGCCTTTAAAAGAAAAAAGCGCAGGCTGCATCTTTCGCAATCCCGATGGATTCAGTGCCGGGGCTTTGATTGATCAGGCAGCTCTTAAGGGATTTTCTATTGGCGGCGCTGCAATCTCTAACATCCATGCTAATTTTTTGATCAATCTTGGTGGTGCAACATCGAGAGAGGTCCAATCTTTGATGGGAATTGTGCAGCAAAAAGTCTTTGAAAAAACAAACATTCGACTAGAGCCTGAAATCAGGATTGTTGGCCCTCATGGATGATTTTCGAGCAGATCTTCATTGCCATTCTACCTGCTCAGATGGATCAGATGAGCCCGAGGAGCTTTTGCATTTAGCAAAAAAGGCTTACCTAAAAGGACTCTCGATCACCGACCACGACACGATGGCAGCTTATTCGCCAAAACTTTTTGCATTGGCAGATGAGCTTGGGATTCAGCTGATAACAGGCGTTGAGGTCTCTTCTGAATTAGAAGGGCTCCCCGTTCACATTTTAGGCTATGGATTGGATTTGAATGCAGCATCATTTCTCACAAAAATTCAAGATCTTCGCATCGAAAGAAATCGGGCAATTTTAAAAAAACTCTCCGAGAAGAAAATGCCAATTGATGAAAAGGAGCTTAATTTTCCCGTTGTGGGACGGCCTCATATTGCCTCTTTAATGGTGAAAAAAGGATATGTTAGCTCGATCTCGGAGGCTTTTTCCAAATTCTTGAAAGATGGGGCATCTTGCTATGCAAAAGGGTTTAAATATCAGCCCAATGAAGTGATCGATTTCATCCATGCAGCAAAAGGAAAAGCGGTTCTTGCCCATCCCCATTTCTATAAGCGCTCCTTTTTAAATCGCCTTATTAAATTCTCGTTTGATGGAATCGAATGTTATTATGGCAATCTATTGAAAGCACAGGAGGCCCCTATTTTACAAGTGGCAAAAGAGAAAGGATGGCTTGCAACTGGCGGCTCCGACTATCATGGAAAAACAAGAAATATTTCTCTTGGGTCCTCATGGGTAAATTTTGAAATCTTTACTGCACTCACTTCCTAAAAGAAAAATCCCGAATTTTGCCGCCTTTCAAAAGCTCGATGCTGAGTTAGGTTATCCCCACCGCGCATTCAAAACGATTCATGTAGGAGGGACAAATGGAAAAGGCTCTGTATCCTGGAAAATTGCTGAATCGCTCCGTCTTGCAGGAAAAAAAGTGGGGCTCTACACATCTCCTCACATCTCAAATCTTCGAGAAAGAATTCAAATCAATGGAAAGATGATCCCAGAAACAGCTTTTTTAAAGCATCTTGCCCGCGTCTATAAAGAAGGGTATTCCTTTTTTGATATTATGACCGCTTTGGCATTTCTTTATTTCAAAGAAGAAAAGGTCGACTGGGCAGTCATTGAAGTTGGATTAGGAGGACGCTTTGATCCAACCAATGTGATTCACCCCGAAATTGCCGTCATTACTTCGATTGGCTATGACCACATGGAGGTTTTGGGAGATACTTTGGAACAAATTGCTTTTCAAAAAGGGGGGATTGCCAAACCCGGCATTCCGCTGGTTGTAGGTCCTAGCGCAAGGGCGTTTTTCCCGGATGCAATCCATGTCCTTGAGAGCTGCGGTTTTTATGATGAGGAAAACAATTTCATTGCAAAAAGAGCGCTGCAAAAATTGGGGATCAAAACGTTTTCTTCCATTCGGCCAAAATGCCGCTTTGAAATCATTGGTAATGTGATTCTCGATGCAGCGCATAATGTTGATGGTTTTGAAAAACTATCTCAGGCGCTGCAAATCCATTTTCCCGGTGAAAAATTTCATTTTATTACCCATTTTTCTGAGGATAAGCAAGCTGAAAAATGTTTAGAGATCATCAGGCCCATTTCAGAAAAAAATTCAAGGCGGAGGGTCATTTGCGGCAGCTTTTATCATATGGATGAAGCAAGGCGCCTTTTCTCGATTTAACTGGTGATGATGGGTCACTTTCCACTGAGCAGGCAGTTTTGAGACAAACTGAAGGACCGCATCTGTCTCCTTTTTTCCCTCCTCGTGGCCGGGATAGCAGGTAATGGAAATTGCCTCTGTCATTTGCAAAGCCGATTCGATGCTTGCAAGAGTAGTAGAGGTTTTGGTCGTAATTGTCTTATCTCCCCCCGGCAAATACCCCAAATTGTAGACAATTAATTTGGGCAGGTTAGGCAAGACAAGCCGGCTTAAATCCTCATGAGACATTTCGAGAAAAGTAATATTAAAATTTTTAGTTAGAATTTTGGCTTTTTGAAGGGCCTGCCGCTGGATGTCGAGGGAATAGACGATACAACTTAGCTCGGCGAGATATAGGGTGTCTTTTCCATTGCCGCATGTGGCATCAATGACGACATCTTGGGGATTTAAAAGATTTTTCCAAACCCATTTGGCAAGTTCGAGGTGCATGGGGAGATTATACGTTGTCAGCAATTTTTCCTTTGAGTACTATATTTGGATTCGATAGGGGTGTTAGCTCAGTTGGTTAGAGCGCCACGTTGACATCGTGGAGGTCAGCTGT
>CAZXLK010000011.1:0-25642 GCA_964641775.1 uncultured bacterium
TCCAAAGCAAAAACCGCATTCCCGTCGAAGTCCTCGTCCGCCGTCTCACCTAACTAGAAAACTCCTTAAAAACCGATCCCCCGAAAATCTTCCCCAAACCGCCAGAACCTGAGCCCCTTCCAGAACCTGCTCCCGAACTAAAACCTGTTCCCCCAGAACCTGAGCCTGCTACCGCACCAAAGGTTGTTCCCCCAGAACCTCAGCCAGATCCCGTTCCCGAATTAAAAGCCGTCCCCTTCAATCCCTTTGAGCCAAGGCAAGTAACAATTCCAGAAGAACCAAAAAAAATCGAAGAGCCCCCTCCTTCCCCTCCTGTAGAAAAGCCTCCCCAAAAACATCCTTCTCACTACGATACCCTCATGCGTTTTGCTGCCGTCGAGCTCGAAGGAACGCTGAAGAAATAGATTCATGTTTCGTAATGTAATTATTTTCATTAGTTTTTTTTGTTTAACTGTTTATGGCCAAACTACTTTTACTTTCACCAATGAACCTATCGATGTTGTGATCCCCTGCGTGGAAAAAGATCTTTCGACTCTAGATCTTTGCATCGAGGGAATCAAAAAAAATGGGGCGAATATCCGAAGAGTGATCGTCATCTCTAAAACAAAACTCACCAAACGTGCAGAGTGGGTTAGCGAAGATGCTTATCCCTTTTCATTCGATGATGTTGCAAGAGCCCTTGCAAATGGCAATCCTAGCATTGAAGCTAAACTTCTTCTCAAAAAATCCAGAACAGGGTGGTATTTCCAGCAGCTTTTAAAGCTTTATGCTCCACTTGTCATTCCAGATATTTCAGAAAATGTGCTAGTCCTTGATGCCGATACGATTTTTTTAAATCCGGTCACTTTCTTAAATGAACAACATGCCGGCCTCTACAACACTGGCATCGAATACCGTCCCCATTACTTTCATCATGGAGAGCTCCTCATCCCGGGATTTAAAAAACTCTATCCGGAATATTCCGGAATCACCCATCACATGATTTTCCAAAGACCTGTCATCCTCGCGCTTTTTTCCGTTGTGGAAACCTATCATCAAAAACCATTTTGGCAGGCCTTTTGCTCTTTTGTTCAACAAGCTGATCCAAAATTATTTGCCGGCGCTTCGGAATACGAGATCTACTTCAATTACGTTTTATCAAAAACAGATCAGACGGCAATTCGAATATTAAAATGGAAAAACGTAACTAAATTTAGCGACATTCCCAAATACAAGAAAAAAGGATATCATTATATTTCTATTCACGATTATAAACGGAAGGAATAGAGCTCTCATTATATTCTCTTAAACAGGTAGTCATTATGGGTTCCATCCCAATTCTCATCCATTTTCTCGTTGTAATTTGAGAAGTTCTGAATCATTTTGTATCCTTTATCGGTAAGGAAAGAGATAGTCCCTTCATATTCATTATTATAAATCTCTATCAACAGGTAATCAAACGTGGTTTTATCAAAATCAATGCCCTTTAAAATATTAAATTCATAGCCTTCTGCATCTAGGCTAAAGAAATTGACATGGCAAATACCCACCTCATCTAAAATGGATTGCAAATTCCGCATAAGCACTCTCTCATGGACAGATTCCTTGAGTGGGTTAACCTTTTTTAATCGCTTACCTTCCACACTGGACATAAGATGACCATTAAAATCTCCCCAAACATAGGTATTATTCTCTTCAAAAGATCCAAGTGCACACTGAAAACATTTAGAATTAGGGCGATTAGAAGAGAGACTTTCAAAAAGAACTCCTGAAGGTTCCACTAAGATTCCCGTCCATCCATAATACTCTTCTAACCGTTTGGTATTAGACTGCATAACTCCATCATATGCCCCCACCTCAATAAATACTCCATTGGTATAATTCATTATCTCAATTAATTTTTGGTCTAGGGGTACGCCATGGGTATCTCGTTGAGAATAGCTGGTTTCTTCTGACCATAAGGAAATTGAAAAACCAAAGAAACAATAGAGAAGAAAAAAGATTCGGAAATACTTGAATTTTTTAAAGACTGTCATTTACGAATTACCGCTACATAAAGGCCATTCCACCAATAGTTAATATCTTGATTCCATCTAGCAGGAAGGCTTATTTCATCCCCTTTCTTGAAAGAAAGGGGATTCTTTGCTCCGGTATAGTTTATTCGGTAACGCTCTTTAACATTCGGAGCCTCTTTCAAAATCTCTACTTCCACTTCATTAATATACACCAGATCATCAAATACCGAACTTTCTAAACTCTCAAGATTATTATATTGAATATTTTCTACTCGTTTGAAACCAACAGGTTTAATCATCACCCTGTAATCAGCAATTTTTGAAGCAACCAAGGAATAGTTAGATTCTGGTCTTATCAAACAATCAAACCTTGTCATTTCAAAAAAATCCTCAAGAACATTGGAATAATGATTGTTGTCTGTCACACGACAATCGAATTGAATATCCATTCCCGTCAAATGGTGCTGATATTTCTCAACTAGTTTTAAAGGTTCGTTTTCATCGGTAAAAATATACACATAAAGAGGCTGTTTATCCAAAATTTCATAAATTTGCCTAATCTGATCTATATAGAAACTATCGGGCGGTAACTTCAAAGGTGTTCTTATCCGCACTATACGATCGTCATAACCTCCTCCCTTTCGCACATGAACCGCCACGGTAATGCGATCTTGAGGCAACTCTAAAAAAGGTTGTATGTAAAGAGGCTTGATAAGTTTTTTTAATATTTTACGAAATTCTTCATCTTCCCAATCTACAGAAATATAGTAATAACCATTGTGAGGGGTATTTTCCCATAAACACTCAGGAAAATAAGGAATAACATATAGGGCTGATAGATCACTTTCGTAATTAATATTCTCCTTATAAGAAGGCTTAATCATATGAGCATATTCGGAAAGACAATCTTGAGTATAAGGAGTTTCTGCATAATGCAGCATCAACTGATCAGAATAAGGAAAGGGCTTGTAGAGTAGAGGAATGTTGTATCGATAGGAAATCCATTTTGCATGCAAATAATTCAAAAACTTATCTCCAAAACGACCACCATCCAGAGTATAAGTCACAGCTTTTCTATGATTATTATTTAAACAATCTTTCGCAGGCTGATTTGAAAAGGGATAAATAGATGAAACAGAAAATAACATTAGCAAAAAACAGATAACAATCCTCATATTTAATATCCTCCATATGTAAATATGAGTCTTGGGTTGATGAAAAGCTTATCATGACCACGAGCAATCATGGATGCATGAAAGGCTACATGCTCACATACAGAAGGATATTGAGAAACAAAGAAACTCATCCTCCAGACTAAGGGGCTTGGATCTCCCTGTTGTAAAATAACTCCTACATTCGGGTCCTCAATTTTGGAGAGATGAGGCTTTGGGTGCTCAATGGTCATGAACGAAGACAATTGACGGCACTTTTCCAGATAGGTCAGGATCTGAGGATGCCGGGGATTTTGATCGATCAATTGTTTTGCAACAACGGCCATATCCTCAGTGACAATCCCTGAATAGCGACAACCAACAATGGACGACTTCTTATAAATTCCACAGCCCCCAAAAGCAGAGTAAACAGGACACCAGTCATCTGTCCTTTTTAAGGAGAAAGACTTGGGCATATACCACCAGTAATCGCCCAAAAGCTCGGAGCCAATCGGATAGGTTGCGTTGCGAAAAGCGTACCAATCCCAGTAAGTTCCCGGAGGATCAATTCCATAAGCAAAAACAGCATCCCACTCTCGATCTGTTTCAAATGCCTCAGTAATTCCCTCAAACCTCGGAGGGAACTTAAAGTCCATGTCCATCCAAATAACATACGGAAATTCTCGATAGGCATCTGACATCACGATATCTAAAACCAGATTTCTGGCCCTGGCAATTGTCTCAGGGTGAAAAAAAGTCCCATCCTTTTTATGATTCACGATGATTGCATCCAAGGTAGAATAGGGTAACTTTTCACTTTTTACATATACCCTTGAATTTCCCCGCTTCCACTTCCTTAAAATATCAACAGTCCTATCATTAGAATTATTTTCATATATAACAATTCGATAGTCTTCAAAAAGAGAGCCGATCTGCTCCATGATTCGTATAGTATGAGGGAGTGGAATCTCCACATTCTTACAGACACCACAGATCACAACGCGCTCAGGTATCAATCCGTAGCAGAACCCAAAATGATAGAAAACCACCGCAAAAATTAAAGATTTTATAAATACCTCTTTGAGGTGTTTTCTTTATTTTCCTAAGACACGAGCAACCATGATATTGTTAGGATACTCCCCCTCATTTCCACCATTAATGTAATCAATTGTATAATCAGAATTGATCTCCAAAATTTTCTGAATAATCTGATCTTGAGTGATGAAATCAAAGAACGCTGTTCCACAGCAATGCATATCATCAATCAAGATCGTATGTGTTTTTATCGGATGGTGTTTGATCTGCTCCAACTCTTCGAGAACTGGACAATTTTTTCCTCCGAGAGAATCTGTGCTCCCAGTATGAGCGTCTAACCAAAAAGTAGCCGGTTTATCAATTTTACGAATGATCTGTCCCAAATCCTTACCAGTATCTCCCTGAAAAACATGAACATTTTTATAATCACTAAAACGACGAGAAGCCTGGGAAACAAAAGATGCGTCGATATCCATAGAGTAAATCTCGGAAAATAACCCCGTACGCAAAACCATAGCAATGGCCTCTCCTCCCAAGGTCCCTGTTTCAACAAAGTAATGATTTGGGAACGGAGAAAACCCAACGGGCCCCATATTGGCATTAACACAGCTAAAGCAAAGAAATAGCAAAGCACTAGAAATGATTTTCATCTAAAACCTCAAAAGTATGTTGAACGGCGACTATCACAAAACAAACTGCATGTTGTCAATAAAAAAGTGGAAAAAAAACTTTTCATTCGAGGGATGTTTCTTTAGAATAGTGATGTGTAGGCAGACGATGAGGTAAAAGTGAAAAAAATATTTTTTTTATTCATGATAAGTGTTTTTTTATTTTTTCAGACAAAAATATTTGCACAAGCACAAGAGCATCCAATGAAAATTCTTGTTTTGATCATCTGTTCTGATAACTTTCCAGGATCGCCTCTTTTTTTCCCTTACAAAATGATGCAAAACGTGTGGAGATCTTATATGCACTTGGATCCGGAATGCGTTGAAGCTTACTTCATTCGGGGCAACCCCAATTTATCTTTAACATGCAAAATTGATGGAGATGTCATCTGGTCCAAAACAGAAGAAAGTGTCATCCCAGGAATTTTGAACAAGACAATATCATCCTTAGAATACTTGTTGCCTAGGCTAAGAGAGTTTGACTTTATCGTTAGGACGAATTTATCTTCTTTCTATGTGTTTCCCAATTTACTGGATTTCCTAAAAACACAGCCTAAGGAAAAATTTTATTGCGGCCCCAATATTGGATCTGTGTTTGCGTCGGGTAGCGGTTTTTATATGAGTCCAGATGTTGCGGAGTTTTTAGTACAAAGCAAAGATGCATTAATCAATGGTCAAGAAAATGATGATGTGATGATCGGCCGCTTTTTAATATCCCACGGCTATAAATTGCTTTCTGCTCCTTGGAAGATAATCCAATTCATAGAAGATTGGAATCAATATAAAACTTCGAACTCTCCTCGTATAGATTTTCATTTTCGAATAAAAGGCATACATGAACTCAGATCAGTCATAGACTATCAAATTTACTGTGAACTTTTAAAGATGTACTACAATATCGATTTTGAAAAAGAATCGTCTTCCCTACCATTCAATAAATAGTAGATATCAATATTTTCCGTAATTTATTTCTGGAAAATTTGACTCAAAATCGCTTCCTAACAATGTGGGTGGTCCACTAAATAAAGGCCAGGGTTTTAAAGGATAATAAAGTTTGAAGTATCTGATAATATCATCAAAAACATAAATGCCTGGAATGCTATTCTCATAATCAGTGTGTATAAGGGTCATCCCTGCAAAACCATATTCAGGAAAAAAATCACAGTCATGTAAAATAATGTACTTACATTTAGATCTAAATCTTTTTATGGTTTCCAATCTTGCTTGCCATGGAGATTGATCCACAAAACAAAGATCAAAATGAATTTCATTTAACAACTCGGTGTTATCCAAAAAAGTAATCCAATGGTTGCAATTTTGGCTGTCTTCCTGATTTACCCCTGGAACGAAAAAAAATTTATGCCAACCTGAATTGTCTTCTTTATATCCATCATCTAGGTATTTGAGACTAAATTTTTGTAACCATTCTTGATTATCATCTATTGAAATGAGTAACCGTCCATTTTTTTTACAAATTTCATGCAACAAGTCAGTACTACCGTGCCCACATCCAAATTCGATGATAGGCCCAGTTGTGTTACTAGCAATTTCGTAAAGAACCGGTTGATGAGTTGCGTATGGATCTTTCCTATGGGAAAATTGAACTTCTGCATTCAAAATATTAGCAAAATTAATCACAATAAGCAAAGTTGCTACTATCTTAACTAAATACATTTGATCAGCTCCATTAAATTTTAGATATTGTTATTAAACTCCCCAGTATATGGGCGATTTTAACTTCTGATATCTCGCTGGGTCTATTTTTTGTATATGACTCATGTATCATAGGCAATTTTTGAGATTTTTCCCAGTCAATATTTCTGAATGCGTCCAACCGCCCCCACATATTACATATCGTTTCATGTTGGCATAAGATTGTTATTAACGCTTCTTGCAACCAAGCTATAGAAAAAACCTACGATCAGGGCAGTTGTCCCTTGGCAAAAATGACAATTCTGACTAAGCTACGGGTTTTCTTATCAAGGGGATCAACGTATGCAGCAACTATTTAAAGAGACGTTTCTTGCGGTAGCTCTCTTATCGACACTGTGTTTAGAGTCTTTTCAAATTTTATCTCAAAATACCGAAACTGAAGCAATGGGGTACGGGGACTGGAATATCGCAAAAGATGGAGAATTATTGTTAATGCGCCATCTTTTAAAACCGGGAGATATTGTATTTGATGTAGGGGGAAACCACGGGGAATGGAGTTCATTTGCCCTCCAAACAGAATCGACCATTCAACTGTTTACCTTTGAACCTGTTCCGCCCGTTTTTAAAAGTCTTCAAAAAACCCTCAAGAAATATCCAGATGTCCGCTTATTTGATTATGCCCTCTCTGATCAGATAGGGCCATCTGAATTTAGGTATTACCCTGAAGCGGATGGCCTCAGTGGTTTTTATTATCGCGAAGTGCTCCGAGGGGATCATCCGGATCCTCAAGTAATTTCCGTTCAACAAGATACTCTCGATCACTTTTGCTCCGAACACGAAATTAGGACGATCCATTTTATGAAGATAGATACGGAAGGCTCTGAATGGAGAATCTTCAATGGAGCAGCAAACCTTTTGAAAAACCATCAAATCCGCGCAATCCAATTTGAGTATGGCGGCTGTAATATTGATTCCAAAACAACCCTAAAACAGATGTTCAACTGCTTAAGAGACGAGAAGTATGTTGTTTTTAGAATCATACCTACAGGCCTTGTCCATATTTCTGAATGGAGTGATTCTTTAGAGAATTTTCATCTTTCGAATTATTTCGCTATTTGCGAAGAGGATCTATTAAGATTAAAATAAGAACTTGACTAATCATCATGTCTTGAGGCATTCTTTCGGAATTATACCGAAGAACCACTCTTTAAACTCATGGGATTACAATGAAAAATAGATATAAAATGATCTTTCTCTTCCTCTCTCTTACGTTGGTGTCTTTTTCTCTTCATGGAAAAGCATACCACAAACCATCTGAAGTGTCTGATCTCGATAGGATTATCCCTCCAGAAGTAAAGAATGATGCATTTTATAATGCCATCTACCGGCTTGCAAAAACTGAGCCTCTCACAACAATCTTAGAAATTGGTTCTTCGAGTGGTCAAGGGAGCACAGATGCCTTTGTATCCGCGATTCGAGACAATCCTTACCATCCCACTCTCTTCTGCGTAGAAATTTCATCCGTTCGCTTTCATGAGCTCGCAACATACTATAAAGACAATCCATTTGTCCGTTGCTACAATGTATCATCCATTCCACTAGAAAAATTTCCTGGGCCGGAAGAAGTTTGTCATTTTTATCAAACAATTCCTTCCAAGTTGAACCAATTTTCTCTTCCTGTAGTGCTTAGTTGGTTAAAATTAGATACAGACTATGTTCAACGTGAGGGGGTCTGTCAACACGGGATCGAACTGATTCGGAAAGAAAACAATATCGAACACTTTGATATGGTGCTCATCGATGGTTCTGAATTTACCGGCATGGCTGAATTCGAGCAAATTTATGGAGCAAGATTCATACTTCTCGATGACACCTGTACGTTCAAAAATTATCAAAATCGAGAAAAACTACTCAACGATCCAGCGTATCAACTGATTGAGGAAGACCCAAACCTCCGGCACGGCTACGCTATCTTCAAACGAAAAGCATAAACGGATGCGTTATGTGTAAGGCGCTCTCTTTAATCCATTGCCTTTGTACATTCCTTCTTTTCCCCTTTTTTTTGGCTCAAGCTTATTCCTCAGATCTCATCACCTACGAATTTAGTGGGGGAAGATTTGGAGACAACCTGCTTGCCTATCTTCATGCAAAATGGATTTCTTACCGACATCAAATGCCACTTCTTTACAAACCTTTTCCCTATTCCTCTTGCCTTGCTCTTGATGAGATAGAACTTCCTTATGATCCCAATTATCACGAAAAACTAATAACAAGCTATATTACTAAAGACTTTGATTCACGTTATCGCCCAAAGACAATAACCCCCAAACTTTATATCTGTGCCTATTTTCCAGAAAGTAATTGGGAAAGAGCCACGTTCTTATCACCTAAAGAAAGACAACATTGCTTTGAGATAGACTGGAAAGACCTGGGATTTCGAGAGATAGCCAAACAGATGATTCTTCCTAAGAGATCCTACTCACTAACCCATCCTCCTGCAGGCCGAATCAGCATCGCTCTCCATGTCAGAGAAGGAGGAGGATACGATACGGGAGATTTTAACATGGGATTTCTTACAAAATTTCCCCCTATCGAGTTCTATGTTCAAGGCCTTTTGGAGGTCATCCGGCAATTCCCTGGCAAATCCTTTTATTGTTTTCTTTTTACAGACGCTTTAGATCCGCTGTCCCTCTTGGAAGTTTTTAAAAAATCAGTTCCTTCTGACACAAAAATCATATTTGATTGCAGGG
This sequence comes from uncultured bacterium, assembly GCA_964641775.1. Classification (GTDB taxonomy): domain Bacteria; phylum Chlamydiota; class Chlamydiia; order Chlamydiales; family SM23-39; genus CAIPFQ01. Next base: position 9,252 of record CAZXLK010000011.1, read on the forward strand.
AACAAAACAATGCGCACACTCAAAATGTTCTAGAAGATTTCTATTCATTGTTCCTATTTGATGTGCTCATTCATCCCCAGTCCAATTTTAGCATTATCCCTGCTCTTCTCCATGATTATGCGATTACCTTTTCTCCCTCGTCCGCGACAAAAATCAATCGTTCAGTAACCATAGACGAAGTCACATTCAACATCAATAAAAAGTTATGCAGAAAGTTACGAAAGAACTCATAAAAATATTATGAAGTTTATGAAGCTAAAAAGATTTATTTTATTCGTTATTTTTTTGCACATAAAAATCCATTGTTTATATGGAATGACAACATTTCATGACGAAGCAAAAGAAGATGAAATTATTCAAAATAAACCCATTGTAATATGTTTAGGTCAGTCATGCTTTGCACTTTTAAAAATACGTGAGTATGGGTTGCGACATCTTACATACCCTTTTGATTGGAATGTAACGTACCACAACGCCCTCATCCAATTGATTCAAGACGATTTTGCACAGTTTCTTGATGAGAACTTTATTTGTTTTGAAAATCACAATAGAATCTGGAATACGCTATATGGCGGCGGTGTAACCTTACAAGATGGCTTTACTCTTGCACATATTTGCCCTGCAGAGGCTACACAGGAAAATTTTTATCAAAATTTTTTCCCTATTATAAAAGAACGTATGCAGCGCCGCATTCGACGCTTTTACAAGGCAATAAATTCAGGAAAGCATGTTTACTTTGTACGAGCCCAAGTACCATTGGGGGATCCAAAGGACATCAGCTATACAACTATTGCACACCTTGAAGAAGTTCTTAAAAACAAATTCCCTGCCTTGAAATTCACTATAATAGCTGTAAATTATACTGATGAGTTTAAAATTGATTGGAATATGCCAAACGTTATCAACTTTCATCACAGTGGAATTGATGACAGAGAAAGCAGTAAAACTTGGGAGACAATCTTTCAACGTGCAGGGCTTTTGTAAAAAAATGTAGTAAAAATATTTTTATTCCAGTAGTATCGGTCCTTTTATGTAAGAGGTCACCTATCTCAATACTTTATGCAAGGCAAAGTATGAAATTCCCATTTTATCTAACAGTTACCGCGCTATATTTGGCAGTTTTTTTTCCTGTATTTTCTGATAATATTAGAGTACTGAAACAAAATGTTTGGTACGAGTTTGTCTCTTTTGATTCCCCCACCGATCATTTCACCAAAAATGTATTCCCTCATTGGGAACCGGAAACATTTCAAGTTTTCGAAGAAGCGAAAGATCCAACCGGGATAGCCATCGATCTCGGCGCTTGGATTGGCACAACTGCAATTTGGCTCTCCAAACATTTTCATCATGTCCTTGCGGTAGATGCAGACATTGTCTCTTTGGGTTGTTTGAAACAAAATTTACGCGCTTCAGATTGTTACAATGTGTCGATTTGTAATTGCGCAATTTCCGATAAGAATGGCGATGTAATTTTTGGGCCTAGAGGACTTCAGGCATTAAACGATTCTATGTCTTGCATAAAGAGCCAGCCATACCATAAGGACGATTATATAGTGCAATCAATCACCTTAAAACAGTTGATAGAAACAAATATCCCCATGGGAAGACAGAAAATCTCTTTTATCAAATGCGATATTGAAGGGGGTGAAGAATCAATTTTAGAAGATATATTGAACTTCGTTTTGGAAAATCACTGCAAGGCCTACATTTCCTTCCATTTAGATTGGTGGACGTCGAGAAATATTGATGAATTTGCAGATTTATTCAGGAAATTTAATACAAATTGTCCCGGAAACAACGTATGTGAATACATTAAACAAAACAGGTTTGGTTCTGTTTATTTTTACTAAAATTAAAATAGAGCAATATGTATGCATAAGTTTTTTTGGATCGTTTTATTAGCTTTTTCTTCTTTAGCATCAGAAGGATATAAGACAACGAGTGTCATTATCCCATGCCATTATAAACACTTTCATCATTTGTATAATATTCTGAAACTTTATGAGCAGCAAACCGTGCTTCCAGATGAAATTGTTATTTCTTTGTCAGAGTCGAATTATATTGATCCCGCTTTAATCGTTTCTTTGCAAAAGGAGCCATGGCGTTTCCGAGTCAAACTATTTTGTTCGGAAAGCAAGCTATTTGCCGGACAAAATAGGAATATTGCTTGCGCAAATGCGACAGGAGAAATCATCATTTGCCAGGATGCGGATGACTTGCCGCATCCGCAACGTATAGAGGTGATCCAGTATTTTTTCGACAAATTCAACTTGGATTTTATGCTGCATAAATTTGTTTACAATGCTCCAGACCAAATAGCACAAATGAAGACGCTCAGCGAAATGGATTCCATAAACTATGCCTACTTCCACACTTATCACGATGCTTGGATTATAGGGTATATGCTTTTTGGACAGCCCGCTTTTCGTCGTAAAATTTTTGACAAAATCAAATGGAGAGATATTCCTATCGACGAAGACAATACTTTCGTAGTTGAAGTGCTTCGAGATTATAAAAAATGTATGATGATACACTGTCCACTATATATCTACCGCTTAGAATGTTCCGTAACCCCCTATGACCTGTACAGAGGAACTTGAATTTTAAAGAGTTCTTAGGTGAAAAGGCCCTTCTCAATCGGCAGGTTTTTAAAACAAAAAGGTGCAAGAGGATGAGCGGTAAATGGCGATTTTTTTTAATGATGTCTTGCGCTCTAGTAAAAAGCGCAATTTTTGCTGCAAACCAGATCGACTACTGGTCGTGTCTTTATCTTAATCCAGAAATAACACGTCGAATAGATGAGCAAAAAATTCATACTATTGTAGAAGTAGGGCCTTCTCATGGATTGGATGCAATCTCTCTTAGCAATCATTATCACAGCCCCGTCTTTGCTTTCAATAATGAGGATCAGAGAAGAAATCTAACTGATTCTCATCCTAGTATTTACCAGATTCCTTTAGATCGTCTGCCTTCTGCAGAATGGATGTGGGAAAACAATATAACCAACATTGATTTGGTCTGTTTGAATACTCCGGATTGCGATCATGTTCTAGAAAATTTAGCAGAACTTTTGCCACACACAAAGTATGTCATAGTTGCTAAAGACTCTCTTACGACAAAAGGCAAGGAATACTTGCTCGAGAAGGGCTTTTGTTCTTTTTTTGATAATGTTGATCTTTTTGATGTGGTGTTCTTTTCAAAGCAAGAAGAATCTAATGCGAAGATTGTTTTATGGCCTAAAACTCATTTCATAGATGAAGATCAGATAATTGGTTTTAATAAGCCATTTCTAGAACCTCTTATCAATGGGAATAAAAATTCTGAGCTAATTCATGCATCCTTTGCAGATAATCATGATGCATTTCATGATGTCTATTGCTCTAAAAATTTTGATATTAATTATCAAGATGTCCATGGAAATAGTGCTCTCATCGCTGCAGCCTCGAGTAACGCATCGTACCCTGTACAAAAGCTTTTGCAACTGCCCGATACAGACTGCGCTTTACGAAATGAAAATGGTTGTACGGCCCTCATGGTCGCTATTGCCTCCAAAAGTGGAGATGCTTTGTTCCATTTATTTCAAGATCCTCGATGTATTGCTACAATGCACATGGTCAATAATGCAGGAATGACTGCAGCAGACATAGCAAAGGTACATCCAGAGATCGACGCATTTGTTCAGACAAGGGGTTTTAATACTCCAGACTATATAGATACAGAAAACAATACACCTCTCATGATTGCTGCGTCTAAAAAAGATCTTTCTCTTGTACAAAGATTATCGACTCTCCCCTCTACTGATTTTAAAGCCCAAAATAAGAATGGATGCACGGCTCTTATGACAGCTGCAGCAAGCGGATGTCCTAAGGTTGTAAAAAAGTTATTAAAAAGCCAAGCCGCCTCTACCATTTTTACCTTGAATAATAGAGGGATGGATGCAGAAGAAGTGGCAAGAACTTGCCGTTTTCCAGAAGTAGTAAAACTCTTGAATGCAGAAAAAACAAGGCAAATTCAGAGTGGGTTTTCTAGTCGAGTCATTCCCAGCAAGATTGTAATTGGAGGCATATGTAAAGATGTTGCGCCATTTCTTCCTTTTACCATCCAAATTATTGAGAAAATAGGTTCTCTATTTGAAGATTACAAAGTGGTCATTTATGAAAATGACTCTACAGATGGTTCGGACAGGATATTAAAGGAGTGGGCAGCAAGGAATCCCCATATTAACATTACTTGCGATCATGTTCCTCTTGCACAACTACTTAGAGAAAGCACCAACCAAGAGGACGAAAACCAACCTTTTAGGATCGAATTGATTGCACGTGCAAGGAATATCCTCTTGGATAAAATCATGGATGCTCGATACGATGACTGCCCTTATGTGATGATGATCGATATGGATTTTGTTGTGATCCCGGATAGTGAGGGAATCCTGGAAATCTTTCAGACCAATCGAGAATGGGATGCGGTATTTGCCTACGGAAAAGGTCAAACAAATACGTACTGGGATTGGTATGCATTCAGAGATTTTAACGAACCCCTAGGCCCTGAACTCGTGGGGACTGATTGGTTTAGCGACAAACATTGGTCTTTGAAAAAAACAGAAGAGTGGTGTCCCGTTTATTCTGCTTTTGGGGGGTGTGGTATATATAAAAGGGAGTCTATTCGGGGTTGTCGATATTCTGGCGTGGTCACGCCACATTTAGAGAAACTAGCAAAGAAGATCATTGGCTATGGGCAAAAAATAAACCACCCGAGAGTCGAAAAGTATCTAGATGAGGTACAGAAAACGGAGAGGACAATAAATATTTTTTCTACTAATCATTCTCTTCCTCGAATTGAGGATCGACAAGTGGGGGTTATACTCAATTCAGAACCTGGATCTTTAATGTGGAAGATGAACTCGTTTGTTTACCAATATCCAGCTGTTTGTGAACATGTACCCTTTCATGCTTCTATGATCGAAAATGGGCACGGGAAACTTTATATTAATCCCCGATTTATTTTTCTTTACGAAAGGTGATTTTACATTTTTTTAGAGGTGAAAGAAATTCTATGAAATATATGTGCAAGATTGTGCTCTCTGTTGGCACTTTATGGAATACATTATTAGCAGATCAGTATGGGGAAAAATATGTGATTGGCCATTGGTCAGGAGGTATGGGTGTATGCTTGCATTCTCTCTTCAACCATTTAACATATTGCGAGGCAACCGGAAAGACCCCCGTGATCTTCTGGGGAGCAGATTCACTATATTGGACTTCAAAGGGATTTAACGGAGCTACAAATAGCTGGGAATACTATTTTTCTCCCGCTTCCAACCTGGAATATAAAAAGGGTGATGTTATTCACTATTATTGCGAAGGCAATCAATGCGGGTCATTTGGATACTACAAAACAACACAAGAGAAGAGAGAGCAAGCGCATCAATTAATTAAAAAATACATAAAACCAAACCAGCATGTGCAGGCAAAAATAGATCAATTTTATAGGAATTATTTTGAAAACAAGCGAACAATTGGCATTCACATACGGGGGACAGACAAAGTAGCAGAAGAGCCTCCTGTAGCCCCCTATAGAGCTGTGGAAGAAGCTTTAAAATATGCAGATCATGCTACCCAGTTTTTCATAGCAACTGACGAAGAGAAGATTTTAAATGAGATGCTGCGATTACTCTCAGGTAGAATGGTGCTTTATTATAACTGTCAACGTTCTAGGGACGGAAATCCTTTACATTGTACTTACTATGGAAGGAGTCAGAATGAAGTGGCTCAAAATGGGGAAGATGTGGTCGTGGAGATGTTTTTGATGTCTTTCTGTGATTTGCTGATCCATAGTTCTTCAAGCGTGTCTGCTATTCCTCTTTATTTAAATCCAAATCTTTCTCACATTAATTTGAAGTAACAGTTGCTATAACGATAAGTTTGTACTACTGAGGCTTGTTTTTGGGAAAGCCTGGAAAGTTTTTAGCCAAATCATCATCATTTAAATCGATTTCGTTGATCTTTAAAATATAGCAATCATTGCAGTTCATATCTTTAGCATAACCAACCTTGAAAAAACCATCAGACAGATGATTAATTTTGGCAACTACTATAGGATCTCCACTATAAGTGAGAATGATGTTTTTTAAATATTGTGTATCAAACATTTTTTCTAGGGACATTTCATACCTTTTAAAGGCATCTAAATATTGACTATCGACAAAAATGGCATTGCAGAGAGTAACGGAAACAAGCTCATAACCTTTTTCCTTGCCGAGTCTTTTAAGAGAAGCAACAGAACATCCTATTTCCCAACTATGATCGCTATATTCTTGATAAATATCGCGGTAGTAGGGAATCGTATGATTGAATTCAACAATTACCACCCTTGGATGCATCTTTAAACTTTCAAAGATATAATAATCATTACCATCGAGATCGATAGACACCAAATCAAAAGGTTCATTTATACCTAAATCAGCAACAATAGAATCAATAGTTGGCCCTAAATTTTCATCTTTTTCTATATAGGATTTAACTAACGTACAATCATAACCAATTAAACTTGGCTCCAAAGTTTTAAGCCGATGTGGATCAGCCTCAATTAGCACCCCTTTCCATCCTAAATTCCTCCAAAGATTAGCAATATTTGATCCCACAGGACCATCGCCCCCTCCGACTTCTAAACATCTTTTAGAAGTTGATCCAATCGTTTCGAAGATCTTCTGAATAATACCATCTTCCCCATGTTGGGAAAATACGCTAAAAGCATGGTCGCTAAGCTTTGGTTTTTCATTTACCTTAATGCTTGCCGAACAGAATACAGTTGTAAGAGTTAGAAATGCAGTGACGATTGTTTTTTTCATATAATTGACAGCGCAAGTACTTTACCGGTTAGAGATTAATATCTGCGCGCTCCTATTGTTAAAGTTTAAAACACAAATTTACATATAGCTGTGGAATGAAACAGATTTTACATATCGGTCTAGATTCAATTTTCCATTCAAAAGGAGTGGTAGACATGTTCTCCGATTGTATCCTTCGTTGAAGTAATAGAGTTGGATAAAGCTATTGGGATAATAAGAAATCACAAACTGAGGATAGCTTTCATTTTCAGCATGAGCAGAACCCTCATCCTTGTCCATGAGATCCATGATCGCTTGAAACCATGGCCTTTGGTGACGCTCTTCAACATGATTTTTAAAGTGTTTTAATTTAGATTTTTCAAAAAGTGTTGTATGGCTTACGAATGAAAAGGGTCCTTTGGCTGTTTCACCAACCATCTTTTCATAGACTCTACGGTAGGGCATGTGAAACTCATCCGAACAATGGAAAATAGTTCGTCCTTCATAGACATAGATTTGAGGTCGAACCAATAGAGTGTCTGTATCAATGACAAGGACATGTTCCATTTCGCAAATCTCGTCTGCGCTAAGCTTTAAAAATTGTTGGAATAGCCATCCCCTTCGATCGCACCCTCTACATTCAGCCGGAAAATAAAAAATGTCTTGAAGCTGGATAGGGAGAACTTTCGTTTCATCCACAAAGATCGCACCTATCTCCTCTGCACAGGAAATGATCCTTTTAGTCGGTGGGGCTACGATATAAACATTCTTAATGGGATGCATAAGATTGCGCCGCGCAAAAGACACACAAAATTTCAGCATATCAAGATCTTTTTCAACTGTCGGAATAAGGATATCTACTGGAACATTGCTCTCTTTAAAGGGATGCTGATTCTCAAACTCTTTTGAAAGTTCTCGGATCTCCCCCAGGCGAGTTCTATGATCTGAAGAAAACCCATCTAGCCTGGTCAACCTAGACATAACATCTTCTATACCAAATACCAGAGTTGTCAAAAACAAAAAAAATAAACAAAATTTTCTCATTATTTATTCTCCACGAGAAGTTTTACTGTTGTTATTTGCCACCATAATTTTTACAAGATCTCTAAACGATGTCTTTGGCTGCCAATCGAGATGCTTGATTCCTTGCTCTAGATCACTTCGAATACATACTGGATCTATGGGACGGAAAAATAAGGGATCAACCTGAACAACAATTTTTTTGGTTCTCTTGTCAATTCCCACCTCTTTCAATCCTTCGCCTTGCCACTCGATAAAAATACCCACTTCCTCAAAAGCAGCCTCTACAAATTCCCTCACAGAGTGAGTTTCCCCTGTGGCAATGACAAAGTCATGAGCCGTCTCTTGCTGTAAAATAGCCCACATCGCCTCTACATAATCTTTCGCATACCCCCAATCGCGCTGGGCATTGAGATTTCCAAGAGAACAAACCTCCTGCTTCCCCTGACTAATTCGCAAGGCCGCTTGAACGATCTTGCTACTTACAAAATCCTCCCCACGCCTTGGAGATTCATGATTGAATAAGATCCCATTACAAGCAAATAGACCAAAGGCTTCTCGATAATTGATCGTCGCCCAATAAGCAAATAATTTGGAGGTAGCATAAGGAGAGCAAGGATGAAAGGTAGCTCCTGTTTTCCCTGCACCCCCATATAATTCACTAGTAGATGCTTGATAAAACTTTACCTCTTTTTTAAGTTTCAATTGTTTAATTGCATCTAAAATACGAAGAGCTCCTAACGCGTCGACCTCTGCTGTGTACTCAGGCGCTTCAAAAGAGGTTTGCACATTGCTTAAAGCCCCAAGATTATAAATCTCATCGGGTTTTACTTTATTGATTAGCAAAAAGATGTTTGCAGTGTCGATAAGATCGCCGAAATGTTGAATAAAGTCTGGATTTGTCTCATAAGCGTACCTTTGTTCGGATTGCAAGGAATAACGACGTTTAACTCCATGCACCTCATACCCTTTTGTTAGTAAAAACTCAGCCAGGTAACTGCCATCCTGTCCCGATACCCCAAAAATAAGGGCTTTCTTTAAAGGAGTCCCTGCTATCAAAGGTAAAGAGATGCAGCACACTCCAATCCAAAATAAGAAATTGTTCATTTTTTTCTCTCGTATTCAGCGCAATCTGCTTGGACCATGATTTTAACTAAATCAGAAAAGGAAGTTTTTGGTTTCCAATGGAGCTTTCTTTCCGCTTTGGCTGCATTGCCCAAAAGAAGGTCCACTTCGCTGGGACGAAAATAAGCGGGGTTTACTTGAATCACCACTTTACCTGTTTTCCGATCTAGGCCTACCTCCTCCTCCCCTTCTCCTTGCCACTCGATTTCTATCCCAATTTCTTTAAACGCAAGTTCACAAAATTCTCTGACAGAGTGAGTTTGTCCAGTGGCAATGACGAAATCTTCCGGGTCTTCCTGTTGCAATATTAACCACATGGCCTCAACATAATCCTTCGCATAGCCCCAGTCTCTTTCTGCGTTCAAATTGCCCAATTTACACACTGTTGATAACCCTTTTTTGATTTGGGCCACTGACTGGGTAATTTTACGAGTCACAAAATCTTTCCCGCGACGAGGGGACTCATGATTAAATAAAATTCCATTGCAAGCAAACATTCCATAAGACTCTCGGTAATTGACCGTGATCCAATAGGCAAAAAGTTTTGACATGGCGTAAGGAGAACGAGGGTAGAAGGGTGTCGTTTCTGTTTGTGGGGTTTCTTGAGCAAGGCCGTAAAGCTCGCTTGTTGAGGCTTGATAAAATCTTACCTTCTTCGTAAGCTCTAGACGTTTAATGACATCCAAGATTCGAAGAGTCCCTAGAGCATCCACTTCCGCGGTATACTCTGGCATCTCAAATGAAATTTGAACATGACTTTGCGCAGCCAGATTATAAATCTCATCAGGTCGTATTCGATCGATAAGATTAAAAACACCTGCTCCATCGGTTAAATCTCCATAATGGAGAAAAAATCGGTTATGATCTGGGTGAGAAGAAGATGTAAGATGATTGATACGTCCTGCATTGTATGCTGCCGATCTTCGTCGAACCCCATGCACTTCATATCCTTTGCCCAAAAGAAACTCTGCCAAATAAGATCCATCTTGGCCGGTTACTCCAAAAATCAACGCCTTTTTAGCGGAGGCAAAACTGGGGAACGCACAGATTATAAGAGAAAAAATTAGAAAGAAATGTTTCATATAGACCATTTAGTGATTGTTAGTGTCTAAAAATCAGTTGAGTCCAGTAATAAAAGCTTCATAATTTATGTGGCTGAGCCGCTGTTCTGATCTGATCCAACCAGTAATTGTGGGTCAACTTAGATCGATAGACTGGGTTCGTGAAGGCGTCCTTATACTGCTCAAACCAAATATTGAGATTCTCCTCGTTGATTTCCTCCCAATCGCGCACAATTACAACGGGAAGCCCCTCATACAAAGAATCTAAAGGCGAAGTCTTTACAATGACTATACATCCTAAGATGAGATCTTCCCATGTTCGGTGGCAGTCTAGGCCATTTCCATGAGGACTAATCGAGAAGGCGTACTGTCCCTTGGTTTTCCAAAGAGAAGAACGGCTCATCCAAGAAGAGTAATCGATGACTCCTTTAGTCAGTAGGCGGTGAAAAATCATCGTCCGATTTTCTCCAAATTGGAGATACCGTTTTTTTTCACCCTTACCACTGGTATCAGACAGCTGAAAATCAATAAAAGCCCGCCTTTTCCTCTGAGATGTCGGGGCAAGCCCCTGTAAAATCAGCTTCAACTTAGCTTCCTGCGTAAGAGGAGAGCCAACCTCCCCCCATCCTCCCTGCAATCCCTTATATGCAATTGTGTGGTAATCCATTCCGATCGGTAGAAGAGTCACCTTTGGATGGGCAGCAGCCAAGTCGCAATTTTGAGCAAAGACGTGGATGATTCTATCATCGTCCAAAAACTTTTCAACTCTCTCTGAAGACAATCCTGATTCTGACGGGAATGATTCATCTCCCACACTAATTACCAAAACAATCGGCCCCTTTGCGGCAGGAAGGATTTCATCATAAAATTGGGAAATAAAACGGCATTGGACCCAAACGATGTCCCCAGTCTGAATATTACTATAGCAATCCGGATTGAACACAGAAGAGTATTCATTGGTAAAAAAGGAGAAAGGACGAGCATCCGGTCCCTTGTCACAGAGGGCTACCATTCCACAATCCCAAACAAAATCGGTCACTTCCCAAACATCCCTATCCATATTGCCGGCAAAGAGCTGAGAGATAACCCCAAAAATCAATGCTATTTTTTTCTCCATTTAGTCTCTTACTCAGATGGGACTCGGGCTACCATGATATTATTTGGGTATTCTCCATCATCGCCCCCAGCTACGTATTCGATAGTATAATTTGGATTGATTTCCAAAACTTTTTGTGCAATCTCCTCTCTTGTGAGAAAATCGAATAAAATCGTTCCACAACAATGTAAATCGTCGATGAGAATGGTGTGAGTTTTGATCGGATGCTCTTTAATTTGATCGAGCTCTTCCATCAACGGAGTATTCTTCTCGTTTTCGGGACCCGGTTCTCCCCGATGGGCATCTAACCAGAATGTGATCGGCTTATCCAGGGATTTAATGATAGCTCTCAAACCACTCGAGGTATCTCCCTGTAGGATGTGTACTTGAGGCTCATGGGTGAATCGTGATTTAGCAAACTTTACATGCGGCAGATAAATGTCCATTGAGTAGATCTCTGTAAAATTACCTGTTTTTAGAGCCAATGCAATTGCGTTTCCACCCGAAGTTCCCGTCTCTACAAAATAGTAATTAGGAAAATCGTAAAATCCAGATGGGCCTATATTTGCAAATAAGGGGCCACCAACGCAAAAAACCATCACACAAAAAAACATCCGCATTTCCCAACTCCTAGTCATCTAAAAAAAAAAGACTTTGCAATAAGAGATGATCGATGTCAAGTAAAAAAAAGGAAATTGTCTTGTAAAGAGGCTGTGAAATCCCTTTAGAGGGTTAATAGAAATCTACTTTTTTTGAGCTTCCATCTCCCTTTCTATAATGGACCTCTTTTTCCCAAGACATTTTAAACCATCCTTCAGGAATAACATTCGAGGAATCATGATGAGAATCAGGGTTAAACCAAGGATCAGGCGCTACTACTAATTTGTCTGGATTTTTATTTAAATAAGCCGCCCACCAGCTAAAACTTGAAGGAGAGATAATCTGATGTTTGCAAAAACTCATGAGATAAAGATCATGGTAATATGTTTCATTTTCAATAAAAATATGTGGACGTTCAAAATTTTTCATCTCTTCTTTAGCCCATTCGATTCGATCTGAAAAAAAAACAAAAAGAGCATCATCAGAAAAGAGCTCTGCTGCATTGATAAAGTATTCTGCTTTAAGAAAAGGAAAACATTTTTCAATCTCCAAATTCTCAAGTTTGTAGGCACGCAAATGGATCCCTACAGTGTTCGGATGCTCAAGAATTTCACCATACTTATCTAACAGATATTCTTTGATTTCCGCTGTTGGTTCAAAAAAGGCTAAGACCTTATCCTTATTGTGTTTAAAATACTTTTCCGATTGAAAATATCCGACAATTTCTATGTATGGTTGATAGGGAATAGGTTGAAAACAAAAGTGATGATGTTCCTTAAATACAAAACTTGGTCGTGGAAAAGGATGTTCGGAAGAAATAGAGTGAAAAAAAATCTTTCGGTTAAGAGGAATACCTTCACCAGTTCTACATTCCAAATCAGGAATAATCACCCTCGCGCCATAATCTTCTGCAAGACTAAGAGCTGCTGCTACTTGGAACATTTGATTCCCTAAACGTCCGCCTAAATGCATCAAGATGTATGGTTGTTCTCCAAATAGACCTTGGGATACAAAAAAAGTGCAAAAAAGGAACAATTTCATCTTACTGCTCGTATTTGATTGATCCAGTATTTTATAAATAATTTATCAAGTTTATAGCTTTTTTGCTTTATTATTGCATATTGTTCAAGTAAATACTCTTCTGTCACTTGCTCCCAATGATCTATGATCAAAACAGGAAGATCCTCATATAGCGGATCTAATGGGCTACTGCGGACAATTGGTATTGCACCCATTAGAAGCGCTTCCCACGTACGATGGCAATCAAGCCCATTTCCTCTAGGACTGAACACAAATTTAGATGACCTAAGATCTTGCAGGTAAAATGACAAGGGTTTAGGTGAAGCCGATGATACCCAAGGTTTTTTTGCAAAAAGGTCCCAAACCAAATTACGCTCTTTCGGATAGGTCGTAGGAGCAAAATTCAAATAGCAAAGAAAAGGCCGAAAACCATCTGACGAAGAGATATTTTCTAGAAAAATTTTAAGATTTCCATGCGCCCAACATTGATTTGCAATCCCAATAGGAATGGGATGCAATTTTGGATGTACGGTTCCATCTATATTTTGCCCATACCACGCAATGATTTTAGGGTCATCCAAATATCTAGCTAATTTTCCCGGAAAACTACAATCGCTATTATGCGTTATCAATATATAAGGAGATCTGATCTCCGGATGATATTTCGATAGAAAAAGTCCAAGGTATTTTTCATCGGTTTTTACAAAAATGATATCATTTGGTTTCACATTTTCCGGTCTAAATTTGTACTCTTCGTCAAAAACATGTTGAGAATGGTCTCTAAAGGTATCTCCGCTGATCAAAGGAGCCGATGATCCCCGATTTGCAGAATAGAGCTGCACTGTAAGAAAAAGAAATAAAAAAACAAATCGTTGCATCATTCTAAACAGGAGAATATAGTGGCAGATCATAATTTTTATTTCAACCAGTCTGAGGACGTAGTACGATTTTACAAAGAGCTCGCCAATGATGCATTTTTTGATCCTCTTTGCCTGGTTAGCGGTTCATGGATTTTGTGAGTACCTGCCTCAAAATATTCTAGTCACTGGAGGGTGTGGATTTATAGGGAGCAATTTCATCAATCAGATGGGCAATGAATTCAATATCATTTGTTTGGATAAGATGGATTATTGCTCACGGAAAGAACATGTGCAAGTTCCTTGCAAAATGTATGAAGGGAATATCAATGACACAGCCCTGGTGAAAAACCTATTAGAAGAGCATTCCATTGATACGGTAATCCACTTTGCAGCACAAAGCCATGTAGATAATTCGTTTGGCAACTCAGTTGCATTCACGATCGATAACGTTTTAGGAACGCATCGACTCTTGGAGTCTTGTAGAGAGTATGGTCAAATCAAGCGCTTTATCCATATTTCTACGGATGAGGTTTATGGAGAAGTCTCTTCCGATGGAATTTCTCATGAAGCAAGCCTTTTGAGTCCCACAAATCCTTATGCAGCAACGAAGGCAGCTGCTGAATGCATTGTTACAGCATACCACCATTCCTATGGTCTTCCTGTGATTATTATCCGTGGAAATAATGCATATGGTATGAATCAGTATCCTGAGAAGGTGATCGCCCGTTTTATCGTCCATCTTCTCACTGATCAAAAATGTCCGATCCAAGGTACTGGCGAATCGAGAAGAAATTTCATTCATGTTCACGATGCTGCAGATGCGGTAAAAACAATCTTATTTCATGGGGAGCTCGGGAAAACTTACAATGCTGGAACATCGAATGAGTACAGCGTGAATGAGATCTATGAGATGTTAATGCAAAAACTGAAACCTAATGATTCGTTAGAAGACTGGAAAATGGAAGTCCAAGACCGAAATTTCAACGATAAAAGATACAATATTGATAGTACTGAATTGAAAAAATTAGGTTGGCAAGAAAAAATCCCTTTTGATCAGGGGCTTGAACAAACGATTGAATGGTATGGAAAAAATTACAATCTTTACCGCTAAACTTATTTTTTTTCTTTTTAGTGCTATATGCGCATTCGGAGAATATGCCATTGTATTCATCCATATTGGAAATGAGATTCCCCCTTATGCTGACGTTGCTATCTCGCAAGCAAGACTTTTCAATCCAAATGCAACGATTTATCTTTTGGGAAGTCACAAAGCTTTGGGAAGATTTGAGCAGCAAAGGATAAAAGAAAACATCAACCTTTGCCCTCTTGAGTCTTTAAACAAGACTAATTTGCACAAAAAATATAGAAAGAAGTGCAATGCTGAAGGTTTTTGGAGGGTGACATCAGAGAGGTTTTTATATCTTTGGGATTTGATCGATGCACATTCTTTGAAAAATGTCTTCCATCTTGAAAATGACAATATGCTTTACGCCAATTTAGAACCTCTTCTGCCATATTTCCAAGAATTTTACCCTGGAATTGCAGCACCATTTGACAATGAGGATCGATGTATTCCCGGTTTTGTTTGGATTTCAGGAAAAAATGCTATGGAGTCCCTAGCGGAATATTTTGTAAAAAAAGCTTCGGAAAAAGATCTTTTTGATATGTACGTGATCGGAAACTATAGGAAACGCTTTTCTTCAGAAAGAATTGATAGGCTGCCGATTATTATGGAAAATTATGGAAGCCAATATCCACTCATCAGCACTCAGGGACACAAAACAAATAATCCAAAAGCCTATTCAAATCACGCAGAAGAATTTGAATCCATTTTTGATGCAGCATGCATCGGGCAATATCTAGGTGGAATAGCTCCTTGCCATCAACAAACCCTCAATTCACATTTCATCAATGAAAGCTCTCTATTTAACCCTTCCTATTTAGACTACCAATGGCTCCCGGATGATCAGGGAAGAATGATCCCCTATGCAATTTTTCAAAATAAGTACTATAAAATCATCAATTTGCATATACATTCGAAAAGGCTAGAAGAGTTTCGAAGTTGAACATTAATGGGATTTACTTTCTTAATGATCGTTTTTTGGGACGTCTTTTTTTTGGGACAAACTCGCTAAGCCGACCATAGTGGCCCCCGAATCCCGAAATCATAGGGTCTTGCCATTCTTTTTCTTCCGGCTCTAAATTTTTGACCTTTTTCTTCTTCTTTCCCATACACCCTATCTATCTCGGTATATATCTGATTGCATCGAAACCGTTCAAGATTATCCCATTCTTTCCAACCAATCCCAATAATAATTATTATTGAAATAATTTTTACTAACTGATAATATCTACATCGTTTTCAAAACAAAACATAATAAAGGAGTAAAAAAATGAAAAACAACAAATATACAAAATGCTATTCTATTTTAGGAAAAATCCTATGCGGGATTGCAGGAGGAATCATTGGGTTTGTCACAGGCGGGATTGGCTTTGCCATCCTCGGCATTCTCCCAGGCCTCTTTATCGGCCATGTCTTAGAAAAATCCTTTGTAGGGTAAATATATGACTACTAATATATCCCAGTTGCAGTTAACCGATTTGTTCCACTATGATCCCGCCGGAAAAAAGGGTGGGGATCTACCCAAGGCATTGAGAGAATATCAATTCTTACTCAAAGCCTCCGAGCACGCCATCCAACATCTACTCGATGGCAATCTCGAAAAATTTGATGCTCTTGTCGGTGAAAATGCCTGTCATATCCGGGCCATTAAAATCACCAT
>CAZXLK010000012.1:0-23681 GCA_964641775.1 uncultured bacterium
CCATGCATCATGCGCCCAATATCGATCGGCGCCAATTTTTTGCCATGACCCGCCTTGATCAAAACCGCGCCATTTTTCAATTGGCGGAGAAAGCAAATGCAAAAATAACAGAAGTAACGAATATGGCCATTTGGGGCAATCATTCGGCTACTCAAGTGCCCGATTTTTTCCATGCAAAGATTCGAGGACGGCCTGCAGAGGAAGTGATTACCGATAAAAAATGGCTAGAGCAAACGTTTATTGAAACCGTGCAAAAACGGGGAGCTACTGTCATTGCCGCAAGAGGAAAATCATCTGCTGCATCTGCTGCCAATGCAATTGTAGATTGCATCCGCTCCATCACAACACCAACACATCAAGGAGACTGGTTTTCCATAGGGGTCTTTTCAGAAAAAAATCCTTACGGGTTTCAAGAAGATTTGATTTTTTCTTTTCCTTGCAAAAGTACCGGGAAGGGGGACTTTGAAATTGTATCCGGCCTAAAGCTCAATCCCTTTCTGCAGAAAAAATTAGAAATAACTCAAAAAGAGCTCATGGAAGAAAAAGAGATGGTTGCGAATCTTTTATGAATAAAGGAATTTTATTTGAGATTACTGAAGATTCTTTGGAAACGGGACTTAGGGGAGTGCCTGTTGGATACTGCGTCACTTCAGAAGTAGATGCGCAAAAAGGGCTTACCTATGTCGGCCATCCCATTGCAGAGCTTGCCAATTTTGATCCCATAGCTGTGATCTATCTTCTTTATCACGGAGAAATGGGGAGTAAAGATCAGATCCTCAAATTCCAAGAAGATCTAAAGGCCAAAGCAAAATGCAAACCTGAAACACACCGGGCCATTTCATCTCTTCCTAGATCGGGACAGCCCATGGATGGTTTTGCTGCAGCCCTTCTCATCTGTGCTATGTGTGAAGGGACAGGCAATTACCGAGAAGATTGTTTAAATGCCATTGCCCGTCTGCCCGAAATTGTAGCTCATTTCATCAACCACCATGCAAAATGGGGAGAGACTCCCACATCGAAGCCGGAACTTGGCTACATCGAAAATTTTGTCCACATGCTTAAAATGCCCGGAAAAAAAACTCCTGAGCTTACCACTGCCATGCGCCTTTTCAATGTCCTCCATTATGATCATTGCGGCGGCAATCTCTCGACTTTTGTTGGAAAAGCTGTTGCCTCAGGACTTGAAAATCTATGGGGATCGCTAGCCGCTGCGATGACTGCATTAGCCGGGCCACGCCATGGAAGAGCCAATCAGGATTGTTTGGAATTTGTGGAAAAAGTCCTCAAGGAAGTAGGGGAAAATGCCACAGAAAAAGATATAGAAAATTTGATCCGAAAAAAACTTTCCAACAATGAGCTTGTTTTTGGCTTTGGTCATGCAGTTTTACGAGTTGAAGATCCAAGAGCTACCGTTTGCTATGAATACTCGCAAAAACATTTTCCAAATCACCCTTTAATCAAAATCGCAATGCTTCTTCGGACAGCCGGCACCAAGGTGCTGAAAGAAAACCCCAAAATTTCCAACCCTTACCCAAATATTGATGCCATCACGGGAGCAATGCTTGTTGCTGCAGGATTTCCTTATTCGGAATATTTTCCACTTCTTTTTGGACTATCTAGGGCAGTCGGCATTGCAATTCAAATTGTCTACGAAAGACTTGAGGCAAGAGAAGGGAAAGGGACCCCCATCATCCGCCCCCTTTATTTTTACAAACCAAGAAAATGAGAACAAAATATCCTCCCATCGAACCGAATCAGACAGGCTTTCTCGATGTTGGCTCGGGACATAAAATCTACTGGGAAGAATCGGGCAAGAAAGATGGTAAGCCGGTCATTTTTCTTCATGGAGGACCCGGCTCCGGTACGGAACCTGGCCATAGATCTTATTTCAAGGCGGAAAAATACCGGATCATTCTGATGGATCAAAGAGGCTCCGGGAAAAGCACTCCTCATGCAAGTCTTGAAGATAATACGACTTGGCATCTCGTGGAGGATATTGAAAAACTTCGAGGGCATTTATTGATTGAAAAGTGGGTTGTATTTGGAGGATCTTGGGGAAGTACTCTTGCTTTAGCTTATGCTGAGAGCCATCCCGAAAATGTTTTGGCTCTCATTGTTCGAGGCATTTTTCTTTGCCGAAAAAAAGAGATCGATTGGTTTTACCAATCCGGCGCGCATCATATTTTTACCGATGAATGGGAAAAATACATCGACCCTATTTCTCCAAACGATCGCTCCAACATGGTTGCAGCTTACTACAAACAATTAACATCGCCTGATCCTGCCATTCGAAAACGGGCAGCAATGGCTTGGAGCGCCTGGGAAGGGGCCGCGCTTAAGCTTATTTTCGATCCCACCCTTTTTGAGCATTTCACAGAAGATTATCACGCCGATGCTCTCGCCCGCATTGAATGTCATTACTTTCTCAATCAAGGATTTTTTAAGACGGACAACTATCTTTTAGAGAACGCAAAAGCCCTTGCCAAGATCCCGGGCCACATCATCCAAGGGCGCTATGACATGGTCTGCCCATTTGAAAGCGCCTGGGAGCTGCATAAAGCTTGGGAAGGAGCCGAATTTGAAGTCATTAAAGATGCAGGCCACGCTGCAAGCGAGCCGGGCATCACCGATGCTCTTATCCGCGCAACTGATTACTATTCCTCTTAATAGAGGCGAGAGGGTATGATTTAATCTATGCATTGGTCCGATCTTGAGATAGCTTTTCAGCGTGCAGTATTACTTTCCGTTAATAAGAAAAAATTAATTATCACATTTCCAGTCCTCATTCTTTGCGGCATTTTATGTATCTTTTGCCGAGCTGTGAGCTTTGGGGCAGGAGAATGGGTTGCAATGAGTTTTTCATTTTTGCCCTTTTTATTATCTTCCGGCGTGTTATTTGTCTTAGGGATGCTTTTGATCCGGATCCATCATTCCGAAGTCAAACAGATCGCTTTGGATTTTAAAAGTTTAATTTCTTCTTCTGCCGATTTGCTGCTAGCTACCTCTTACTTTGCAGTGCTCCCCATATTGGCCTATTTGTTTTTATGGACGATCCTGGGAATTTTTTTCCTTTTTAAAGAAATTCCCGGCTTGGGCAATTTTTTTAGCGTTGTTTTTTCCTTTGGACCCTTTCTTTTGATTTTTGGCTCTATTCTTCTTTGCCTTGCCAATATTGGACTTTTATTTTTTGTAGCGCCCGCAGTTGCGCTGCAGCCGTTGAATAAGATTCCCTTGCATCGAAGAATTTGGAAACTTATTAATCAAAAATTGTTTACTGCATTTCTTCTATTTTTCATTGCGATGATCCCAACTGTTTTGATAGGCGGACTCGCACTTTTGGCTGCAACTTTAACAGATGTGAACTTTGTGGTTGCAGGCTCCTTGTCCACCGCGTTGCAATGGTTTTTTATCATGCTCCCATTTTCGGCAATCTTAGCGCCTGCTGTTATCTTTTTCTTTAATTTCGCATCTGAGAGCTTCCAGCTCCTCCAAAAGGCCTCCGTTCCCATCTACGGGGAAAAGTCCCGGGAAGCTGCCGGTGTATGAAGATAGCAATCGTAGGAGCCGGGCTTGCAGGCCTTAGTGTTTGCTGGCATCTTTGCCAATTTCCCAATGCTGAGATCACACTTTTTGACGCTCAAGGAATTGGAGGCGGCGCTTCAGGAATTTCAACAGGTCTTTTGCATCCTTTTGCAGGAAGACGGGCTCTTCTCTCTTGGGAAGCTGAAACGGGCATGCAAGCAACCAACCATCTGCTTGACATCTCGTCTTCCGCATTAGGAAGGGAAGTTTGTGAAAGAACAGGGATTTTTAGGCCCGCCATTTCAGATCAACAGAGAAGAGATTTTTCGCTCAGAGCCGAATGGAAAGAAAGTTCCGCCTATGGACCCGGCCTTTGGATCCCCGGCGGAATCACCGTTTATTCAAGGCTGTATCTAGAGGGGCTATGGAAAGCCTGCGTTGGTGCAAAATTCATCCAACATTCCATTTCAAATTTAGCTGAGCTGGATAGCTTTGACAAAATCGTCTTAACTCTTGGCAGCGCATCTTTACAATTCGCTCCTCATTTGCCTCTTCAAATTACGAAAGGGCAAACCCTTCTTTGCCGTTGGAAAAATCCTTTGCCTTTTAGTTTGGCATCCAAAGGGCATATCTCTCCAACTGAAGATGCAGCCATTTGTCAAATCGGCTCAACTTATGAACATGATTTTCAAAATATGCTGCCCAGTGAAAAAGCATTAGAGCTGATCGATCTTGCAGCAAAATTTTATCCGCCGGCTAAAGAATTTGAAATCATCGAAATTCGAGCAGGAGCTAGAATTTCAAGACCCAAAGGGTATCGCCCCATTATTGATAAGCTCAATGATAAAACCTGGATTTTTACAGGCCTTGGCTCAAGAGGGTTGCTCTATCATGGCTTTCTCGGGAAAAAAGTTGCCGATTGTCTGATAAGTTGAATTCTGCGAAGATTCTGGCATGCGGGGTTTTTTTGTTTTTTTAATATTGATTGGCGCAGGCTTTACTGCAGGCTACATGGCAGCAAAAGGCAATGTGATAGAGCTCATCCTTGCCAGAGTCAAACCCCCGGAAGAGATCACTCCCACTCAATTTCAACCGACAGAATTTGCCCTTGAAAATCAAGCTTTTTGCATTGTCATTGTTGGGAGAAATAATGGCGCTTATTTGGAGAAGACGATCCAATCGGCACTGTCTCAAAATTATGAAAATTTCCGCATTGTTTATGTCGATGATGGCTCTGATGATGGAAGTCAAGATCTTGCGAAAGAAAAGCTTCAGGAGGAGGGCGTTAAAACAAGCTTCATTTGCAACGCTGAGAGACTCGGGCTAAATGGATCATTATCTCGAGCGCTCGAAAACTCACCCGATGAAGAAATCGTTGTCCTTTTGCATGGAGAAGATTGGCTTGCGCATGAATGGGTTCTCAAGCGGCTCAATCAATACTATGCCGATCCCGATCTTTGGCTGACTTTCGGAAAATCAAGAGATTATCCCGGCTACTCGATTTCACCAACTAAGCTTTTAAGTTTTTATGCTTCTTTATTCAAAGGTGAGGTAGAGGCAGTTTTTGATAAAGCCTTAGGACATTCAGAAGAGCTCACTGACATTCTTTACATTTGTAACAATGAAACCGATATTAAAACTTTTTAGTTTTGCAATTGCAGCCTTTTTGGGATTTCGGCTAGGCCTTCCGCTAGAAACCCATTTAGATTCGCAAGAACCTAAACCTTTTGCCATCGTCCTCTATGCTTATAAACAGGGACAATCTATTGAAAAAACGCTTCGCTCGATTTTCGAACAAGATTATGAAAATTTCCGCGTCATTTTTTTTGATGACAATTCAAAAGATGAAACTTTTGAAAAAGCGAGAGTCTATGTTTTAGAAAACAATCAAGAAAGTAAAGTCATCATGATCCAAAACCAAGACCGTTTGGGCCCTGTTGCCTGCATGTCTCAAGGAGCATTGATGCCGCAAGAAATTGTCATTCCGCTTCAAGGAGGAGAGCTTTTTGCCCACCCGGGAGTTTTGAAAAAACTCAATGCAGCCTACCAAGATCCCCATGTTTTAATTACCCAATCCACCCCTCTTTTGATCCCAAGCTATGAACCCGCAGCTCTCAAGCCCATCTCTTTTTATGCCTCTCTTTTTCAAGAAATCCGCCTTTGTGATCTGATTGATGACGGGCAATATAAAACAGGTCAAGAGGCCTATCTCATTCCCATTTTGCAAATGAGTCAGGGCCATCAAAAAAAAATGGAGGAGACGCTCCTTCTTTCTAAGCCTACCAGAGTCTCTTCGGACAAGCCCCATGCCCCTTATCCTGCAGCTCTTTTTGC
The DNA here is from genome assembly GCA_964641775.1 of uncultured bacterium. Taxonomy (GTDB): domain Bacteria; phylum Chlamydiota; class Chlamydiia; order Chlamydiales; family SM23-39; genus CAIPFQ01. The sequence goes on from CAZXLK010000012.1 coordinate 5,857, forward strand.
AAAACCCGAAGACCAAAAAGCCGATATTGTCATCTTTTCTTCCGATCGGCCGCTGCAGCTTTTTGCATGCTTGGAATCGACCCAGCGCTATTTATCAGGCTATCAAGATATCTACGTGCTCTATAAAGCAAACGACAGGGGCTTTATCGAAGGATATGAACAACTGGTGCACCTTTTCCCTCAAATTCATTTTGTAGCCCAAGATTGCAAAAAGGATTTTCAGCCAAAACTTTTACAAATCCTTAAGTTTTGTAGTCCTTATGTCCTTTTTGCAACAGATGATGATCTCGTCAAAGAGCCTGTCAACTTAAAGCTTTGCATGGAGGCGATGGAAAAAACAAAGGCTTATGGATTTTATTTAAGGCTAGGAGAAAACATTACCTATTGCTACCAGTCGAAAAAAGAACAGACGCCGCCAAAAAGCCTCGATCTGGGAAATGGGGTTTTTGCCTGGACGATCCAAATCGGCGATTCTGATTGGGAATTTCCCAATACTCTCGACATGACTCTCTACAAGAAAAAGACTCTCTTAAAAGCCTTTGAAAAAATGCATTACAAAACTCCGAACAGCCTAGAATTTTCATGGGCCAAAGATTTCCGCCCGCAAGGAGAAATCGGCCTCTTTTTCCAAAAATCCAAAATCTTAAATATCCCTCTCAACGTCGTCGGCAAAACCGGCAATCCCCACATGAACTACATGACTCCCCTCGAACTTCTTGCCAAATTCGAAGAAGGCTACAAAATCGACATCAACCCACTCTACAAAATAGAAAACAATTCTCCTCATTACGAATATTACCCAACTTTTGTTCCGCGCTAAAAATTAATCAACTTTATGCTACCCTACCCCTATGAATTCTTTTTTATTTCTTGGCACCGGTCCATCAACCGGAGTTCCGGTCATTGGCTGCAAATGTAGAGTTTGTATCAGCAATAAAGAGAGGCTTAGACCCTCGGGACTTTTGAAAATCGGTCCCAAAACCATCCTCATTGATGCAGGGCCTGATTTTCGCCAGCAAGCCCTCACCCACCAGATCGATCACTTAGACGGCCTTATTTTAACTCATACCCATTATGATCATATTGCGGGCATTGATGAGCTAAGATCCTACTATCTTCAGACAGAAACACCGCTTCCATGTCTTCTCTCTCAGATGAGTTTTAATGAATTGAAACTTCGCTACTATTATCTTTTTGAGAAAAGAAGCGAAAAGAAAACATTGAGCGCTCAATTAGACTGCAAAATTTTACCACAAAAAGCTGGCATCGAAAATTTTTTAGGAGTGAAGATTTCCTATTTCAGCTATTTTCAGGGAGAGATGCAGGTAACGGGACTCCGCATCGGCAATTTTGCCTATGTGTCAGATATTCGAAGCTATGATGATTCGATTTTTAAATCCCTTTTGGGTATTGAGACTCTTGTAGTCAGTGCGCTCAGGCTTGAGAGCGCTTTGATGATGTTTTCTATTGATGAAGCCATCCAATTTGGACAAAAAGCAAAGGCAAAAAAGATTTGGCTTACCCACATGAACCATGAGATTGATTACGATCTAGTAAACCAAGAGCTTCCGCAAGGCGTTCAGCTCGCCTATGATGGATTGGAGATTGACATTGGAGAAATTTAAAAATTCTCGAGAAGGAAGGCTCCCTTTTTTAGGAACTGTTGAAAAAAGGGCGCTTCTAGTTGGAACCTATGTTTCAACCGATCTTAAACCCCAAACCTTAGAACAGCTGGGCGAGCTGGAAAGTCTTTGCTCAACTTACGGCTTAACAACGGCCATGAAACTCCCTTGTCCTCTTCGAGAAATCCAGGCAGGAACATATTTAGGAAAAGGCAAAGTCGAAGAAATCAAAAAACTTGCAGTAGAGACCCACTCCGATATTGTCATTTTTGACGATGAAATCTCTCCGCAGCAGCAGCGCAACTTGGAAAAACTTTTCGAAAAGGTTGTCATTGACCGCACCGAGCTGATTTTAGCCGTTTTTGCCCAAAGAGCTCAGACCAAAGAAGCAAAGCTCCAAATTGAACTTGCCAATTTTCGCTACCAACTTCCAAGACTCAGGCGTCTTTGGACCCACTTAAGCCGGCAAAGAACAGGTGGCTCAGGAGGGGGCTATCTCAAAGGGGAAGGGGAGAAACAAATTGAAATCGACCGGCAGATTCTCCGTCATAAAATCACTCAATCTCAAAAAGAATTGGAAGAAGTAAAAAAGCATCGGCAAACATTAAAAAAAGAAAGGGAGAGAACCGGCATACCAACCTTTGCCATCGTTGGCTATACAAACGTCGGCAAATCGACCCTCATGAATGCGCTGACCAAAGCCGATGTTCTCATGGAAGATAAACTCTTTGCAACGCTCGACACAACCACCCGAAAGTATGTTCTTCCCAATAAACAATCGATTCTTTTGATCGACACCGTAGGATTTATCCGAAAAATTCCCCACACCCTAGTTGCCGCCTTTAAAAGCACTCTAGAAGAGGCCGTGCAAGCTGACATTTTGCTTCATCTGGTAGACGCTAGCAGTCCCATTGCCTCCATACAGGCAGATGCAACAGAGGATATTTTAAAAGAACTGGGCGCTGCAAATCGGCCAAGAATCACTGTACTGAATAAAATTGATGCTTGCAAATCGAAACTCGAGATCGATCGGCTCCGTTTCAAATATCCTAAAACAGTCCCCATCTCTGCCAAAACGCACGAGGGGTTCGATCAGCTTTTAGAACTGATGATCCGAGAAATTTCTCTTCTTCGAAAAAAAATCCATCTCCGAGTACCTCAGAGCCAATATGCGCTACTATCTGATGTACTTCGCGATGGCAAAGTGATTTCTCGCGAATATGATGAAAACGATATCCTTCTTGAAGTAGAAATCCCAAAGCATTTGGAAAGGAAAATTGCCCATTTTGAGGTGACATGAATAAGGTCCGTCTGCGTGGGTATTTAGCTGCCTTTACAGCTGCTATTGGCGGCTTTTTGCAAAGTTATTCTCTCTGTTGCATTGCAGGCGCCCTTCTTTTTATCGGACAAGAATTTCCACTCACTCCAAATCAAGAAGGGTTTGCTGCTTCCATCATTATCCTTGGAGCTTTGGGCGGATCTCTCTTTGCAGGATCTTTAGCGGATCGCTTGGGACGGCGCAAGATGATTTTTATCTCATCGATTGTTTTCGTTATATCGAATATTCCGATCCTCTTTGTCCCTAGTTTTACATGGTTTTTAACTTTTCGGTTTTTCTCAGGAATTGCAATAGGGATTACTGCTATGGTAATTCCTCTTTATCTTGCCGAAATTTCCCCTCCTAAATACCGAGGCGCTTTTGTTGCAACTTTTCAGCTGGCAGTAACTTTAGGCTCTCTCATTGCGTATCTTGTCAATTTGAGTTTTGCAGGATCAGAAAATTGGCGCTTTATGCTTTTTTTTACGTCAATTTTTGCATCCATTCAATTCTTTTTGCTTTTCTTTATCCCCGAAACTCCAAAATGGCTCATGGCATCGGGACAAACCAAAAAAGCCATAGAAGTGCAAATGTCACTCCATAGCTCAACCGCTTTACCTCATGATCCAAAAGAAAAAAAGATGGGCGGCTGGAAATTGCTTTTACAACCCATTTATCGAAAGGGGCTTTTTATCGGTCTTTGCCTGATGATCGTGCAGCAGTGGGTGGGGATCAATGCCATTGTCTATTTTGCGCCTAAAATTTTTGAGCAGGCAGGCTTTAACACTCCAAAAAGCGCAATCATGGTCACATTCGGGCTGGGCTGTGTGAATTTTATGGCGACATTGTTTTCTCTTTTCTTAATCGATCGGCCCGGGCGCCGCATCCTCCTCCTCATCAGCCAGGCAGGAGTTGCCATCACCTTGATTTGTTTTTCCCTCTTTCTTGCTTTCGATTCGGACTACCACATTTTAATAGTGATTTTTTCGGTTCTCTATCTTACAGCGTTTGCCATCGGGCTTGGCCCTATTCCTTGGGTCTTAGTTTCTGAAATCTTTCCCCTCGCAATCCGCGCCCATGCCATTGCTTTAATGGTCTTCATCAGCTGGATCAACACCTTCCTCGTCGTCTATTCCTTCCCCCGCTTCCTTGCCTCTCTCGGCGCCGCCGGCTCCTTCACCATCTACACTATCTTCACCATCCTCACCTTCTTCCTCCTCCTCAAAATCGTCCCCGAAACCAAAGGCAAAACCCTCGAAGAAATCGAGACTGCCCTCTATAAGTGATTAACCACTGAGCATGACTGAGGACACTGAGAAAAAAAATCATCCTGCATATCTTGCCGGCCTTACCGGGGCCCCAAAAATGCATCATTTTTGGGGTGGTTTGCCGATCTTGCAAATCCTGTCCAAATTTTTGAAACGAAAAACAGGATTTGCAGGATCATCAGATGGCAGGATGGTCAGGATATTTATAAAATTTTTTTTCAATTCTTTATCTTGCGCATCGTGTTTTGGCTCTGCAATAATAGATCCCTATGAAATTTAAGGTTGTGACGCTTGGGTGTCGGACGAATCAGTATGAGTCGCAAGGGTATAGCGATCAGCTGAGGAAAATGGGGTATTTGCCGGCAGGCGAGGGGGAGGAGGCTGACCTTTGCATTGTCAATACCTGTACGGTGACGGCAGGGGCAGATGTATCGTCTCGGCATGAGATAAGAAATCTTTTAAAAAACAATCCCAAGGCAAGGGTGGCAGTTACGGGGTGCATGGTGGAGAGCGCGGAGGGTGGGATCAGGGCTTTGGACCCTCGGCTTGAAATTGTCCGAAATCAAGATAAAGAAAAACTTGTGGGTCAGCTTTTTCCTGAAATGGAAAATCTTCCGGAGTTTAATATCCAGGCATTTGATGCCCACACCAGGGCCTTTGTGAAAGTGCAAGATGGATGCAATTCCTTTTGCACCTATTGCGTCATCCCTTATGTGCGGGGCCGCTCTCGATCAAGACAAATTCAAGACATCCTTAAAGAAGTAGAAGGCCTTATTGCTAATGGTTACAAGGAAGTTGTCATTACAGGTATCAATGTGGGCGATTTTGATGGGGGAGGAAGGCTTTCAGATTTGGTACGAGCAGTCGATGCCGTGCCCGGATTAAAAAGACTTCGGATTTCTTCGATTGATCCGGATGAAGTGGATGATGATTTGGCAAGCGCTGTCATTGATGGCAAAACAACTTGCCCCTGCATGCACATTGTTTTGCAGGCAGGCTCCAATGTCATATTAAAAAAAATGAATCGCAAATACACACGGCAGCAATTTTTAGAAACTGTGCAAAGGATGCGCTCCAAAAATCCCGATTTTACAGTGACTACCGATATCATCGTCGGCTTTCCCGGAGAAACCGATGCCGATTTTCAAGAAACGATGGACATCGTCTCCCAAATCCAATTTGCAAAGGTCCACATGTTTCCCTATTCTCCAAGAAAAAGAACCAGAGCTGCCCTCTATCCAAACCAAATCAGCCATGAAGTTTTGCAAAAAAGAAAATCGGAGCTTCTTCGCCTCTCTGAAAAAACTGCTTTTGATTTAAGGAGCCGCTTTATAGGGAGAAAAATGAGTGTCTTGTTGGAAAACGAAGAAAAGGGGAATATGATTTCAGGACATACGCCCAACTTCATCCGAGTGTTTGTGCCAAAAAGAAATTATAAGCCAAACGATCTGATTGAAGTGGAGCTCATTGAAAACACGCCCATGGGACTGATTGGAAAATGAAAATTGCCATCCGTGAAAAACTCATGCCATTTTCTCACTTGCCAGGCGCTGCCTGTCTTCTTCCGGGAACATGTATAGACATTACGGCGTTTCCAACGCTTATCCAAATTGGGAAAATGATTGAGCTACGTCTACATGTCACAGGGCCTGTCAAAGACTTTACCCTTCAGCAAGATTTGGAAAAAAATGCCGTCTATGTTTTTGGAAAAGCAAAAGAGGGGCAATACCATCTTAAAATCACTGCGGAGCCAAATGGAATCGAAGTCAAAGCCTTAAGAGCTCCAAAAGTGTTTTTGATCAATGGCGAAGAATTCAAGACCCGCCTTTTTTTTGACGAGGAGATTGAGTTCTATCTTCCAAAGACTTGGGAAAGGCTCTCTCTTGGAATGAATAAAGCCCAGGATTGGGATCTCACCCATCGCCGCATGGATCTCAAAGAAATTTTACCTTTCATTTTTGGTCTTGGCCAAAAAATCCCCTATGTAAAACCCCATCCACTGCGAGGCACCGGAAGACTTTTAGAAAAAGAGGATTGGGAAGGGTTTTGCAGAACTGCTTTTTCCAAAATCCTTGTCCCCCGTTTTCACGACACGGAGCATCAAGGGATCGCAATTGAAGAAGAGGCAAATGGGAGCCCCTGCTATCTTTTGCAAGAAGCCTATCGCAAAATCCGCGCCTTATTTTTTGACCAAGATGGTGATGATCTCTTTTTCCTTCCTAAATCCACTTTTCCCGCAGGCCGTATCATCACCTCCGAAATTGCTCTAGAATGGGGGAGCCATACCCTGCGAAGAGCGATTCTTAAAGTAACCTCATCTTCTGAGATCAAGATCCATCTTCCCAAAGGACTTAAATCATTTCGCATCCGCACATCTCAGCATGCCAAAGGCTCTCGACATATAGCAAAAGAGACGCTAATATTGGAGTCTGGTAAAACCTATTTTTTAGACCGCTTTTATGGCCCATGATCCTCACTCCCTTCTTGGCTTACAGAACCAAGATGGAAAGCAAATCATTCGGATTTTTCGTCCCGGCTCCGAATGGAATGACATCGAAGTTTTTGGAAAAATTGTAAAAACGAAAAGAGAAGACGATGAGGGAAACTTCATCTACTTCCCCGAAAAAAAGGTCCATGCAAAAGATTATCGGATCTATCATAGATCAGGCCTTCTTGCTCATGATCCTTACGCTTTTTTGCCAACAATAGGGGATACCGATTTTTTTCTTTTCAATAAAGGCTGCCATTATGAGCTCTACAACATGCTGGGCGCCCATTTTGGGACGTTCCATGGCCTGCAAGGTGTCCGTTTTGCGGTTTGGGCTCCGAATGCGCAAGATGTGAGTCTAATTGGCGATTTCAACCATTGGGATGGCAGGGTTAATCCAATGCGTAGCATGGGAGTCTCCGGAGTTTGGGAGCTTTTTGTTCCGGGGCTTCAACTGGGCGAAAAATATAAATATGAAATCCGGACCCAAGAAGGATACATTCGCGTCAAAAGCGACCCTCTCGCATTTTATTCTGAGCTAAGACCCAACACTGCATCCATTGTTGCAAGCATCAACTCCTACTCATGGACTGACAAGGCCTGGATGGAAAAAAGAAAAACCTTAGATTTAAACCGCCCCATCCGAATTTACGAAGTCCATCTCGGCTCGTGGAGACGGTATGGCGACTCATTTCCCAATTATCGAAAGTTAGCTGTTGAACTTGCCCAATATGTCAAAGAGATGCATTTCACTCATGTCGAGCTCCTTCCCGTCATGGAGCACCCCTTTGATGATTCCTGGGGCTATCAAACAACCGGTTTTTTTGCGACGACAAGCCGCTATGGGACTGTAGAAGATTTTCAATATTTTATCGATTATATGCACAGCCAAGAAATCGGGGTTATTCTTGATTGGGTCCCTGCCCATTTTCCAACAGATGATTTTGCCCTCATCCGTTTTGATGGAACCGCCCTTTATGAGCATGATGATCCAAGACAAGGAATTCATCCCCACTGGAACACAGCCATTTTCAATTATGAACGAAAAGAAGTTACCAATTTTCTCATTGCAAGCGCCATTTTTTGGTGCGAAAAAATGCATGCAGATGGACTCCGTGTAGACGCCGTAGCATCGCTTTTGTATCTTGATTATGGAAGAAATGACGGCGAATGGATCCCCAATCCCGATGGGAGTAATTTCAATATCCCTGCCATAGAATTTGTAAAGCATTTAAATAGCATTATCCACGAAAGGACTCCGGGCATCCTAATGATTGCCGAAGAGTCAACTTCTTATGGTGGAGTCACTCTCTTAACAAAAGATGGCGGGCTTGGGTTTGATTTGAAATGGAACATGGGTTGGATGAATGATACCCTTAGCTATTTTTCTACAGATCCCATCTATCGAAAGTATCAACAAAATGATTTAACTTTTGGGCTTCTTTACGCTTTTGCAGAAAATTTCATGCTGGTTTTGTCCCACGATGAGGTGGTCCATTGCAAAAATAGCCTCCTCTTTAAAATGCCGGGAGATGATTGGCAAAAGTTTGCAAATGTCCGCCTTCTTCATAGCTATATGCTCTGCCATCCCGGCAAAAATCTCCTTTTTATGGGAGGGGAGCTGGGACAATGGGGTGAATGGGATTTCCAAGGGCAGATCGATTGGTTTCTTTTGCAATATCCTCTCCATGCAGCTCTGCATAAGATGATCCGCGATTTAAACGGCCTCTCCCAGGACTATAAATCGTTTTGGGAGAGGGATTTTACCTGGGAAGGGTTTCAGTGGATCGATTTTTCAGACGCAGACCGAAGCATCATCTCTTTTTTGAGAAAAAGCTCAGGCCCAACGGTTGTCTGCGTGCATAATTTTACACCCGAAGTGTATCATGATTACGGAATTAAGTTAGCAAATGTGAAAAAGATTAAAGAAATTTTTAATACTGATGCCAAAGATTATGGAGGCTCCAACGTCCTCAATCCTTCCATTCGGATTGAAAAAGAACATTTTCTGATGTCGGTCGCCCCCCTTGCTACCCACATCTTCGAAGTTGAGTTATGATAAGTCATCAAGAATATCTAAAGCTCGTAGGGGAGCTGATCGAACACGATCGCCGTTACTACGACGAGGCAAAGCCGCTCATTTCCGATTATGAATACGATCAAAAGATGCGCTCTTTGATCGATTATGAAAAAGCCCACCCAAGCGATATCCACCCCAATTCTCCCGCGCAGCGGGTAAGTGAAAAGCCTACAGAGGGTTTCTCCCAAAAAGAACACATGGTCCCCATGATGTCTCTTGCCAATACCTATTCGGAGGAAGAGGTGGGAGATTTCATCAAACGGGTCGAAAAACTAATAGAGAAAAAAGAAATTGCATTTTGCGCTGAGCTCAAGATGGATGGTGTTGCAATATCTCTTCGCTACAAACAGGGAAAGCTCCTCCATGCCCTTACAAGGGGAAATGGAAAAGAGGGCGATGTTGTGACGGCAAATATCAAAACGATCCAGTCGCTGCCATTGCAACTCTCAGGGCATTTTCCCGATGATATGGAAATTCGGGGCGAAGTCTATATGAATTTAAACACCTTTCGCGCCATCAATGCTGCAAGAGAAGAAGGTGGGGAGGAGCCTTTTGCAAACCCAAGAAATGCCGCTGCAGGATCTCTCAAACTCTTGGATTCAAGACAAACTGCAAAGCGCCATTTAAGACTTGTTTGCTATGGAATGGCAGAAGGGCAATCCCCGGCTGCAACGCAGCTTGAGCTCCATCATCTTTTAAAAAAATGGGGCCTTCCAACGGCAGAGGAAAAACATTTAGCCACTTGCACAAGTCTCAAAGAGATCATGCACTTTGCAGAAAAAGTTCAAAAGACAAGGGCCGAACTTCCTTTTGAAATTGATGGCCTTGTCATCAAAGTCAACGAGCTCAAATACCAATCCAGCCTTGGCGCCACAGGAAAAACGCCTCGATATGCAGTTGCCTATAAATTTGCTCCCGAACAGGCTAAGACGCGCGTTTTGGATATTGTCGTGCAGGTGGGAAGATCGGGCGTTTTGACTCCGGTTGCAGAACTTGAGCCTGTTTTTCTTGCCGGAAGTACGATTTCTAGAGCAACGCTTCATAATGCAGATGAAATCAAAAGAAAAGATATCCGGATTGGCGATTTGGTAACGATTGAAAAAGGGGGAGATGTCATTCCCAAAGTAGTTTCTGTCGATACCCAAAAAAGGCCGCCCCATGCAGGAATTTGGCATATGCCGGACCATTGCCCTGTTTGCAAACATAAAGTCGTCCACATTCAAAATGAGGTGGCCATTCGATGTCCCAATCCAAACTGCATTGCCCAGAGACTCCGCCGCATCATCTATTTTGCATCGAAGAATGCCATGGACATCGAGCATCTGGGGGAAAAAGTGGCCGAGCAGCTCGTTTTAAAAGGGCTTATCAGCCGCCCATCCGATATCTATCTTCTCGATGATGTGAAACTCTCAACACTTGAGGGTTTTAAGGAAAAATCGATCCAAAATCTTCTTCATAGCATCGAAGCATCCAAAAAATGCACCCTTTCTCGATTTCTGATGGGCCTTGGAATCAAATATGTTGGGACGGAAACAGCGGATCTTATGGCAGAGGCTGCAGGCGATCTTCAAACCCTTCTCAAAATGAAAGAAATGGATTTTCTTTCCATGGAGGGAATTGGTGAAAAGACTGCCCAAGCAATTGGCGAGTTTTTCCGCGATCCCGACAACCTGGAAGAAATCAAGCTCCTGATTGCCCATGGCGTTCAGCCCCAAGCTCCCAAGAAAAAAATCACAAACCATAACTTTTCAGGAAAGACCTTTGTCCTAACAGGCTCTCTTACCCATTTCACCCGCACTGAGGCGACCTCTTTAATCAAAGAACGGGGAGGCAAAACAAGCGGCTCCGTCAGCAACAACACCGACTTTGTTCTAGTCGGAGAAGAGCCGGGCTCCAAATACGACAAAGCCAAAAAGCTTGGAATCACAATCCTCACCGAATCCGACTTCAAAAAACTACTCTAGAAAAGAAAAACCACAGAGACACTGAGATTTATGAGGCAGCACAGAGATTTAATTTTTTCTTTTTGCGAGAGAGTGCAAAAAGAAAAGATCTCATCGCGATGCGCGAGGAAAAAGATTAAGACCGCGGTAGCGGTGAGCAACCTTCTTTTTTGCTCTCCAGCAAAAAAGAAGATTTTCTTCTCTGTGCTGCCTCTTTATTTCTCTTGTCTCTGTGGTTTTTTTCTTTAACTGCTTAATAAGGTTGGAATGGAGATGAACGAAACTGAAGCAACCAAAGGCACCAGGCTTCCATAAGCTTTAAGAGGAGCAAAATCATTGTCAGGCGATTCGTAAAAAGGAGCAATAGCTGCCAAAACTGCATTGCAATAAAAATCTCCCTCGGAAACGAGCATAAAGTACATTGCAAGCTCGGCAAATCGGGGTCTTAGCGCATTTGCAATTAAGATCCCTGCACCCGATGCAAGAAGAGAAAAAACAGGGCCTGCTAATGCAATGAGGCTCCGAGAATGAATAGGTCCAAGGCCCTCTCCAAATTCCGTATAATGCTCAGAATTGTATTGGGTCTTACCCCAAAAAAAGGGGATGAGCGAAATGCGAGGATTTGCATTTTGATAAATTTGATTCGCTGCTACTGCATGTCCCCATTCATGGATTAGGTTTTGGATGTTGTATGCGGTAATATATGCAAAGCTAACCATGCAATAATAGATATTTCCTTGAGCGCGGAAAAAAGCATTTGCAACTGTTTGCACTCCAATTGCTACAAAAAGAACAACAGTATGTGATGGAGTTGGTGTAAAATAAGAGGTAGTCGTTCCCATTGCAAGAGATACCCCCAATTCAACTAATCCATTAGAAACGGCAGACATTATATTACTTTTAGATCTGAGCTTTTAACTAAATCGCCGAGAAGCGTTTGATGCGTATAGCTATGAATTTTAACTTGGCTCAAAGTGCCGATGTGACTCGCATCGCCTTCAAAAATCACTTTTTTCCAGCATCGGGTTCTTCCCTTCAACTTTTTGCCGTCGCGATTGAATCTTTCAACCAGAACTTCAACTGTTTGTCCAAGCATTTTTTGCCTTTCTTCATTTCCAATCTCATTTTGAAGGTCGAGAAGGCGCTGCAAACGATCGAGTTTCACCTCTTCCGAAATGTCGTCTTTCCAGCGCATAGCGGGGGTCCCTTTCCGCGGGCTATAAGCAAAAATAAAGGCCAAAGAGTAGCGAATTTCTTTAAGAGCATCGTAAGACTCTTGAAATTCTTCTTCCGTTTCCGTCGGGAAACCAACGATGATATCGGTGCCCAATGAAACATCGGGGACTGTTTGGCGAAGAAGGGCCACTTTCTCAAAATACTCTTCTTTGGTGTAGATGCGGTGCATTTTTTTGAGAATGCGGCTTGAGCCTGCTTGCAAAGGAAAGTGGACAAATTCACAAAGGCTGGGAAGATCCCGAATTGCCTGCATAAGACCGAGCGTAATATCGACAGGATGGGATGTCATAAATCGGATCCTTTCCATTCCGGGGATTTGATCGAGCCGGTAGAGAAGATCATGGAACAGGCAATTCCATTCCGGCTGGTCTTTCCCATAGCTATTGACGTTTTGCCCTAGCAAAGTAATTTCTTTATAACCTTGATCCACCAACCGGCGGCACTCTTCAACAATGCTCTCGGGAGGCCTTGAGACCTCCTGACCCCGCGTATAAGGAACGACACAGTAGGTGCAATACTTATCGCAGCCTCGGATGATCGAAACAAAAGCTTTTACTTTGCTATCTCTTTTGGCACTCAGATAGTCTAAATTTTCTTCAAATGTATCTTCGGTTTTGAAAATTTGCCTCTTGGTATAAAGGGCCTCATCAATGACCGCGGCAAGGTCGGTAATATTGTTGGTACCGAGGACAAAATCGAGGTGGGGGAATTTGCGAAAGAGCGAATCTTTTTTAGCCATCGCCATGCAGCCTGTCACCCCAATGAGGGAGTGCGCTTTTTTGCCCCTTCCCATTTGCCCGAGCTTGCCCATCACTTTTCGCTCTGCCAGATCGCGGATCGAGCAGGTATTGAAGATCAGGATGTCAGAAGTCTCTTCTGTCAAGGCCGGTTGTAAACCAATTTTTTGAAGCTGGCCGGCCATGATCTCGGTGTCGAGCTCATTCATCTGGCAGCCATAAGTTCGGATAAAATAAGTTTTTGGTAGGTTCATAGCGTATGATGATAGAAAAACCCTTTTAAAAAAGAAAGAGTTTTGCTATGCTCCTCTCTTGATTTGGAATAGGATCTTATGAAACAAAAGACACGACTTTTAACGAAAAAAGAAGCCATTGATTCGCGCAAATGGTACCTTCTCGATGCAAGCGGAAAGACGCTTGGCCGTTTTGCTGCTGAAGTGGCAAAGATTTTAAGGGGCAAACACCGCCCGGATTATACACCCCATGTAGATTGCGGCGATGGCGTTGTGATCATCAATGCGGAGAAAATCCAGGTCACCGGGATGAAAGCAGCCCGTAAAATTTACCGAAGCTATACCGGCTTTATTGGCGGGCTTCGAGAAATTCCTTACAGCACTTTGATTGCTCGTAAACCAACCGTGATTCTAGAACGGGCCATCAAAGGGATGATGCCCAAAACCCGCTTGGGAGGACAGCAAGTCAAAAAGCTCCGGATTTATGCCGGCCCTGAACATACAATGAAAACGCAAAACCCCATTTCAGCTAACATTTAAAGGATTTATTTCATGAAAGAGACGATTGGCATTGGCCGCAGAAAGACCTCAGTATCCTCCGTTCGCCTAAGACCGGGAGCAGGAGTGATCGATATCAACGGGCGTACTTTTGAAGAATATTTTCCCTTGCAGCTTCAGCGAGATACTATCTTGGCTCCGCTGAAAAAATTTTCCAATCCTGAAAAAGTCGATCTCGTGATCCGAGTGAAAGGGGGAGGCTTGGAAGCCCAAGCCATTGCTACCCGCCTTGGCATCAGCCGAGCCCTTGTCGAGGAAAAAGAGGAGATCCGCAGCGACCTCAAAGACCTCGGCTTCCTCACCCGCGACCCTCGAAAACGAGAACGTAAGAAATACGGCCGCAAAGGTGCCCGCAAACGCTTCCAGTTCTCTAAGAGATAATTTTCTAAATCAAGGCAGTCGGGTGAGACCCCCGCTGCCCCGATCGGTAACGCAAGCGCACCGGGGTCCCCGAAGACGCATCGTCTTTGGGGTGGAAGCGCAAACGTTCACGGGGTTGCGCCATACGGGTTGCATCATTTCTTCCATTCCTGATATGGGGAAGAGAATGGAAGGCAAGCCGGTAGCTGAGTCGATGATTGTGGATCAAGTAGTTGAGGTATTTCCCAACGACCTCAATGCCCATGGAACTCTTTTTGGCGGTAGGGTGATGCAAATCGTCGATTCTTTAGCTGCCATTGTTGCCAAGAGGCATACCGGAAGAGTTTGTGTAACTCTTGGCATTGATTCCGTCCGCTTTCTCAATCCTGCCCGCCATGGAGATATCTTAGTTTGCATGGCATCGATGAATCGGGCATGGCGAACTTCCATGGAAATTGGGGTAAAAGTCTTAGCTGAAGATTTCCGCACCCTCAAGCAAAAACATATCCTTTCCGCCTATTTCACCTTTGTAGCCGTAGACGATCACCACAAACCGATCCAAGTCTTCCCGGTCATCCCCGAAACCCCCGATCAGCATCGCCGTTTCGATGAAGCAGAAAAAAGGCGCCAGCACCGTCTTAAGTGAATATTTTAATATAACATATTAATAATGGACGACAATTATTATTTATGTTATATTATTTATATTATAATTATATAAACCAATAGGAGTTATTAATATGAGTATATATCCTGAGTTTGACAGAGTTGTTGATATTTATGTAGTAAATCAACCGGAGCCTAAGTTTCATGATAAGTTTCATGATGTGATAACGGATCCCCAGGCTATCTATAATGAACTTTTAGATAGATCAAGAAACAGAAGCTTTTTCAATTGGACCATTTATCGCGGTTTCTCAAAAAAAGAAGAGATAAATATTGTATATCGAGAAATGATTAAAGAACTTCGCGAAGACAAAAAATCTGAAGAACAAAAAGGACAAAGATTAGATGATTTTAGAGCAGTAATGAATGCAAAAATGCAAGATTTACCTGATCACGAACTCAATGAGAAACTGGCAATTCTTGCCGGGATAATTGGCATGAATCAATTATATTTGCCACTCGATCGTAGAAACAAATAAATCATAGCGGGGAATTTTTTTCAGGTTAACTGATAAATTTCCCCATATTTTTTCTTGAGGTAACTGCAGTATGCCGATGCATCGATGTTTTTTCCTGTCGCATGTTTGGCAAGCTCTTCGGAGGTATAGGTCTTTCCCAAAGAATGGATGTTTTTTCTCAGCCAATCTTTAAGAGCGGTAAACTCCCCTTTTTCGACTTCTTTTTCCCAGTTGGGATGGTGTTTATGAAAGGCAGAAAAAAATTGGGCAGCAAAGAGATTTCCAAGAGCGTAAGTGGGAAAATAGCCAAAATCGCCCAGAGACCAATGGATATCCTGCAAACATCCTTCGGTATCCGTTTTAGGAGTGAGGCCAAAAAACTCTTTCATTTTCCCATTCCAAGCATCGGGAAGATCTGAGACGGCAAGTTTTCCGCTGATGAGCATCTTTTCAATTTCAAAGCGAAGAATCACATGAAGACAATAGGTGACTTCATCTGCTTCCACTCGAATGAAAGAGGGCTTTACTTGATGAATCCCCCGGTAAAAATGGTCCAGGGAGGTATTTTTCAAAAAAGAGAGTTCTTTTTGCAGGATCGGATAAAAGAATTTCCAAAAGGGTAGGCTGCGGCCAATGATTGTCTCCCAAAGCCTTGACTGGCTTTCATGAATGCTCAAAGAGACGTATTCACCCAGAGGAGATCCCCAATGTTCTGCAGGAAGACCCATTTCATAAAGTGCATGGCCAGCTTCATGAAGGACAGATAAAATATTGCTCATGAATGCATTGGGAATAAGTCTTGTTGTAATTCTGCTATCATAGGGATGGAGAGCTAAAGAAAACGGATGGGATGATACATCTAATCGGATGCATTTTGGATCCAGGGGAAGTTTTGCCAGAAGAATTTTGCCAATTGCAAACTGCAGATTTTCATCTACATTTTTTTCCAAAAATTCGCTAGGCGGTTTTTTTGCATCTGAGATTTTTTTTAGAAGATTTTTCAGCTCTTTTTGCAAAGATCCAAAAATGGTGTCCAATTTCCTAGAAGTCATGCAAGGCTCATAGTTCTCAATGAGAGCATCGTAAGGATGATCGGAAAAGCCCACAATATCTGCTTTTTTTCTATTCATGGAGATGATCTTTTCCAAGAAGGGGGCAAAGAGTTTGAAATTGTTCTCTTTTTTTGCAGCTGCCCAAACTTGTACGGACTCTGAGGTCAATTGAGAAAAGGCCTTTACAAAGTCTGCGGGGAGTTTCGTAGCTCTTTCGTACTCAAGCCCCCATTCGCGAACATTGATCTTTTTTTCTTTGTCCAGCCGAGATTTTTTGAGTTTACTAAGAAGACTTTTAAATTTTTTCCCTGCTTTTTCTCTGTGAATCAGCTCTGCAATTTCTGAAACTTGCCTACTTCTGGGACCTATTGCGCCCGGCGGCATATAGGTTTCTTGGTCCCAATGCAGTAGCGTCAAAGCCGCTTCATAGCTATGGATTTTTTTGGATAATTCTAAAAGCTCCTCGTAAGCCGGTTTTTTCATCTTTTTACCCTAATTAAACAAAACAACATTGGAATCCAAATTGCAAGTGGGTGTACCACTTGATTTTCCGCTAATATCAGAATAGCATCTAAAAGCGTCATAAGGCTAACAAAAAAAAATAAAGATGAGGCGATATAAACAAATGCTTTTGTTCCTCTTCGCATCCTAATAGCTATTGGAAAAAGAAAAAAGCAGAAGACAAAAGGAACTAAAGCCGTAACAATTCTATAGTGCAAAATAGAAGATTCTGCCCCATTTGTTAAAAAAAGGGCTTGTAGAGAGCGGTTTTCCAAAGGAACCGTCTGATTTAGCATGTCATCTTCATTGATGATTAAGCTAGGAAGTGAAACCTCATCAAACGACTCTTTTTTCTCCAAGACGCCGTCTACTCGGACAAAATGATCTGCAAAATGGGCAATGGGAGGAACGAGTTTTTTTATGTGCCAGATTTCATCAAAAGAAATAATCCAAAAAACATCTGTTAAATTTTCCTGGAAAACGATTTCCGAGCCATCAACTAAGCTCACTGACATAATTTTTTGATTTGCTGTTTTTACCTGAGGCAAAATCCATTGAAAATTCATGAAAGTTAGAAGAGTAAGAAGGAAAGATAGGAGAAAAAAAGGAGAGAGGATGTTTTTTGTCGAAAGCCCTGCAATTTGCAATGCAGTGATTTCACCGTGTCCTGCCAAATCAAGAAGCACTCTTAGAGCTGCAAGAAGAAAAGCTAAAGAAAAAAAGAGGGGAACAAATTTGGCCATTTGCACCTTCGATAGGATTTTCATCCCATTTAAAGAAAAGTCGACGGCAATATATAAAATCACAATGCATAGGAGAAAAAAAAGAAATGTCCAAAGCAAACGGAAAAATAAATACCGCTGCCAAATCCTCATGTTTTTCCCTTTGCAATGGCAAAAAGCCTATGAATACTAACTAAAAGTATGATCCCATGGGGAATAAGCATGCCAATTAAACAAATAGTAAAATCCTTCTTTATTACTTTCAGCCCTAGATAGGTCATTAAAACAAGTAAAGATAAAAAAAGGACAATAAATAGACCCTTTTTCGATTGACATCTACCCGATGTGATTCCAAAGGCAGCGCCAAGTAAAGTGAAACTAAATACTGCAATCACAAGACTCATACGCCGCAAGATTTCGATTTCAGCTGCGCGCCCCTTTTTTCCCGATTCTTTTGCTCTCATCTGCAGCATCCAGAGGCTCATCGAGCCGGGATCTAAAAGGGGCCTATGTTTTTTCAAAGCTAAGGACAAGATGGGAGCATCGGTCTCAATCTCTTTCTGATTTTCAATAATGAGAGGAT
>CAZXLK010000013.1:0-23143 GCA_964641775.1 uncultured bacterium
TCCACCATCTCCCCCTTTCCGACTGAGAATACAAATGGGTGAGGAGCTTAGCGCAGCCGGGCCATCCCCAGCCTTGAAACCAGCCATTGAGCCCCCAAAAGATCGCAAAAGCCCAAAAAATCGATGAGACACCAAAGAAAATATTAAAAATGCCGGTTAAAATGAGCCCAACAGACATGAAATAGCGGGGGTTCGATTTATCGCCCAAAATCCCGCTTAAAAATTTACTAACTCCATAGGTAATGCTAAGAACGCTTCCCAAAAGTCCCAGCTCGAATTTGCTTAATCCAAGCTCTGCTTGCATGGCCGGCATGGCAAAAACAAAGCTCTTACGGGTAAAGTAAAAGAGGGCATAGCCAATGTACATTGCATAGAAGGTACGAAACCTCCAGTACTTATAGCTTTTGTTTACAAGTTCTTTATCTTGAATCTCTTCTAAGTAAGGTGCGGGTTTAAAAATATCTATTATGCTCATATTAAATCCGGGTTATAGGGTACGATCAAAAAAGGCTAAAGTCAAGCACAGAAAACCTTTATGTGATATCCAATAATTTATATGACAACGTCTAGTATTGGTCCAGATCCAGATCCTTTGGACAGGCTAAAAAGAGCTGAAGAAATAGAAAGAATCCGTTGGGAAGAGAGAAAAAAAGGGGGCTCAGGCGGGCCTCCTGATGAACCTCCCGAAGATGAGCCGAAAGCGTTCACCCGGATGTTATATCTTTTTCTTGAAAGGGTGATCCATATTTTAAATATGTGGGCCTCAAAGGCAGTTTCTGTTGCATCAAGAGAGCCCTTAAGGGAAAACCTCCTTCTTTTGCAAAAGACTTTTTTCAAGATGATGGAAGAAGATAAGAGCCAAGATGTCACCTTTCTCAACGGCCTCTCTATTCATTGGCTGCAGCTTTTAATTGCGGCATCTAAAAATATCGAGCTTATGCCGTTGATCAAAGATATCGAGAGCCATCCCGAGCATGAGGAGCATACCTTTGGCTATTATCTGGAAGAATATGCAGGGCAAAAATGGCTCCCTTTCCCTTACATGGAGATGATCCAAAAGCTTCATCACGAGCATCTATTGGATCCCCCGTCGAGCGATCTTACTCGCTGGACAAAAATGATCGAAGATCTCTTATAATAATACGTTATGCAATTTCAGATGCCGAAAGGCACTTATGATATTCTCCCCTACGGCGAGAAAGAGCCTTGGCAAAACGCCGGGCTTTGGCAATATTTGGAAGAGATCATCCGAAAAACTTCGGCTGTTTACGGCTATAGCGAAATCCAAACCCCGATTTATGAAAAAACCGAACTTTTTCAACGAAGCGTAGGAGATACTTCCGATATTGTTTCCAAAGAGATGTTTACTTTTGAAGACCGAGGGGGAAGATCGATGAGCCTCCGTCCTGAAGGAACGGCCTCTGTCATGCGCGCTTTTGTCGAGCATAGGCTGGCAAATCTAGGACAGGTACATAAATTTTTCTACATCGGCCCTATGTTCCGCTATGAACGGCAGCAAGCGGGGCGCTACCGCCAGCACTGGCAATTTGGCGTTGAGGCAATTGGAGTGGCATCTCCCGAACAAGATGCCGAAGTGATCGATCTTTTGCTTCAGGTATACCAAAAACTTGGGCTAAAAGGGCTGAAAGTCCATTTGAATACTGTGGGAGATCTTGAGTCCCGCAAAAACTTTCGAAGTGCGCTGATGGATTTTTTGAAGCCCCATTTTTCTGAGCTATCAGAGGATAGTAAAGCCCGATTTGAGAAAAATCCTCTTCGCATTCTCGATTCCAAAGATGTAAAAGACAAAGAAATTTTAACCGGCGCTCCCTTGATTTTGGATTATCTTACAGATGCTGCCAAAAAGCACTTTGATACCCTTTGCCGCCTTTTGGATCAAATGGGCATTACCTACAAGATCGATCCTCAAATTGTCCGAGGCCTTGATTATTATAATAAGACCGTTTTCGAAGTGATATCAGAGAGCCTGGGCGCCCAAAATACGATTGGCGCCGGAGGAAGATACGATGGGCTCATTAGTTCTTTTGGCGGGCCTGATTTGCCGGGAGTTGGATTTGCAACAGGACTCGAACGAATTTTACAAGTGATGCTTGCACAAAAAACTCCCATTCCAAAAAAAGAGGAGACATTTCTCTATTTCATTGCCTTGGGAGATGATGCCAAGGAAAAAGCGCTCGAGCTGGTAACGAAATGTAGACACCAAGGGATTCGATCTTCCATTGAATTGAATACCCAAAAGATCCAAACAGCGCTTCAAAATGCAGCGAGAGTAAATGCCACCCATTCGGTCGTCATCGGGTCGGATGAGATCAAAAAAGGGATGCTCCAACTAAAAACCATGGCAACTCGAGAAACAAAAGACATTCCTTTCGAAAAACTAATCGCTTCACTTACATGAAAATCATTCTCTATCAGCCCCAAATTCCCCAAAATACGGGAAATATTGTAAGAACCTGCTCTGCTGCAAATGCAGATCTTGTTTTAGTGCGCCCTCTTGGGTTTAGCACTAATAGCCGCCATTTAAAAAGAGCTGGACTTGATTACTGGGAAGGGGTCAATGTAGAAGAAATCGACGACTTGCCCTCTTTTTTGGAAAACAAAACGTTTTATTTTTTTTCGAGTAAAGGCTCAAAGCTCTACACAGAGATTGAGTACGAGCCCGATGCCCATTTGATTTTCGGCTCTGAAACAGCGGGCCTTCCTCAAATCTTTTGGGACAAATGGCCTAACCTTTTTTTCAAAATCCCTATTTCTGAAAAAGCAAGATGCCTCAATCTTGCGTGCAGCGTTAGCATCGTCTTATTTGAAGGCCTTCGTTACTTGCGAAATAAGGAAACTACTAAAGATAACAGCGCGCTTGCCACAAGCGATGTGGAAATGGGGAAATAGAATGTCATATTATCTTTTTTAATGACGATATCGCCGGGAAGCCTTCCAATCCATTCTGTCAGAAAGGGAATATCGACCTTAAAATGGATGAGGATCCCTAGCACGATAACGAGAAAGCCTGCAAGAATTAAAAACTTACCCACAATTATACAACTGCTAAGACAAAATCCTTGATCGCATCGGCGTTGCGTAAGCCAATGAGCCGATTTACCTCTTTGCCATCTTTAAAAAGAATCATTGTCGGCACCGATGTAATTTGAAACTTGACTGCAGTCTCTTGTTCGGCATCAATATCTACCTTTCCAATCGAGGCTTTGCCTTGAATATCCTTAGCTACTTGCTCCAAAACCGGCGCCAGCATCCGGCAAGGCCCACACCAATTGGCATGGAAATCGACCAAAACCACTCCGCTTTTGATCTCATCATTGAAATTTTTATCCGTCAAATTCTTCATAGCTCCACTATCTGCCATATCCTACCTCTTTAAAAGGGATATTTTACCCAATTTTACATTTTCCATGAAAGGACTCATTCCATATAATTAAACCCTTTGCGGCCATGGCGGAATTGGCAGACGCGCTAGATTCAGGTTCTAGTCGAGGTTTCTCGGTGGATGTTCGAGTCATCTTGGCCGCAACATCATATATTATTGCTGTTGCCAAAAGGATTGCTGCTGGGATTGACTTTGCTCTAGTCCAAACTGCCGGAATGTGGAGATCTTATTCACATCTGGAAAATAAATAATTTGTTCTACCTGCTCTACAGCTACAAAGACTGTTGGAAGAGGCGTGATAACAGTCTGTGGAGAAGCAGGAAAAAGGGGACTGTAGGTAATTTGCAATAGCCCTCCCGAAACGACACTAACGGCAGTAACATTAGGAATGGCATTTGGAACAATATTTGTAGCGAAGGGAATATAAAAAGGGCCCTGTAGAGTCGTTAAGATCCAAACTTGAGCGCTACCGGTAAAATTTAAAATGGGAGTTGCTGCCGGCGTAACTCCGGTTGTGCCCGAATTCCCATTGATCAATGTAGTGACAATCGCTTTAACATCAGCCGCTCTTTTTGCCGGATCGATCTGAAAAAGAGGTAATACATTGCTTGGATAATTGGAAATAAAACCTATCGGAGGAAAAGAATTGTTCGTTCTGTATCGATAAGCAATTGTCACAATTTGCTCGATCCCAACCGCAAGATATTGAGTCAATGCAGTTAGCCCATTCACCAAACCCTGGATCCCATTATTAAAAGGAATAATGAAAAGTGTTTTATTTGGCGCAGCAAGAATCTGATTTTGAACGTAGGGAATCATGCCGTTTATGATTCCCGGAGGATAAAAATAACGGGGAATTGCATGCGTCTGGATGGCAACTTCACTCGTATTCGGAATTGTAGTTCCAATAGTACCCGACGCAGTAAATGCAGCAGTTGCCTCTACCAAAAAATCAGTGCCCCGAATTGCTGCATCAATTTGATAAAGATTTAAAGGAGGGCTTGCTTGCAAAGTGAGGAAAGCCAAAAGCCCTATGAAATATTTCATGAGCCAGAAATATACCCCGCCTTAAAAATAAGTTAAAGAAATTTTTATTTGTTTTTTAGATTTTTGAGAGCCTCTTCCACTCTTTGGTTCAACAACCTTTCAGCTTCTTTTCGATCCAGATGTTCAAATTCGCTCCATTCAATGGGCTTGCCAAATGTCACAGAGATCTTGCCAAAGAGTTTTGGTAATTTTTTATCTGTTGGCCAAGCTTCAAATGTTCCTTGGATATAGGCAGGGAAAATGGGACATCCCCCTTTTTGCACAATGAAAGAAAGGCCCCGCTGAATCGGTCTTAGCTCGCCATCTTTTGACCTTCCCCCTTCAGGGAAAACAATCACTTTTTTCCCTTCACGAACAAGTCTCACCAGCTCTCTAAACGTTGTAATATCTGATGACGATCTAGCTACCGGATGGGAATTCAAACGGCGGATAATCCAACCCAATATAAAAATGTGAAAGAGCGATTCTTTGGCAAGGAAGTGAACTTCTTCCGGACAAGAAATGGAAAGGACCGGAGGATCGAAATTCGATGAGTGATTTGCGGCAAGAATTCCCCCTCCCACTCTTAAATTTTCAATGCCATAGATTTTAAGCCGGAAAAAAAGTTTAAAAAAGGATCTGGCAAACCAATAGACAAACGCATAGAACAATTTTTTCTTTGGATAGGGAACGAGCTTGAGAATTTGGGTGATCACATCGTCAGCACTTAAATCCGATGTGTCGATGAGATGAGCATCAGAGGCTTGTTTCAATGGAGATACAGCCCGAGTCGAATCGGTTTCATCTCTTTCTTTGGTCTCTTTTAAAATTTGTTCTAACTCAATGTTTTTTTCCGGAAATTTTTCTTGAAGCTCTTTATAGCGTCTTTCTGCTCTGATTTCAGGCTTTGCGGTGAGAAAAACTTTTACATCTGCCTTGGGAAAAACAACGGTTCCCATATCTCTACCCTCAAAAACCGCATTGCAGCCTTTGGCAAGCTTTCTTTGGATTTGAACCATCTCGCTTCTTACTTCGGGATAGACTGCAATCTGCGATGCAATGGTGGAAATCTGAGGCTGGCGGATTGCCTCGGTCACATCAACTCCGCAAACAAAATATTTTTTCTCTTCCTTAATTTCGAAAGCAAAATCGGGTAATTTTGCAATCACGGCTTGCTTGTTATTTGGATCGATATTTTCTTTTAGAATCAGCCAAGCAAAAGAGCGGTACATGGCTCCTGTTTCAAAGAATGTAAAGCCAAGCTTTTTCGCCACCCCTTTTGCAACTGTTGATTTTCCGGTTCCTGCCGGTCCATCGATGACAATAATCATAAATACTTCAAATAAAAGAAGATGATAAATGCGTTAAAAAGAAGTGAGTCGATCAGATCTAAAATGCCCCCAATACCGGGCAATACATTGCTATCTTTTTTATTAGCGTCTCTTTTCAAAAGCGACTCAGAAAGATCGCCAAATTGTCCAATACAGCCTAAGACAAGCCCGAGCCAAAGAGAATCTACGGCGTCTAGATTAAAGCTGCTGGCATGAGAAAAATTACTGATGAGAAAAAAGATAAAGCTTGCAACGACAGCACAAATCAAACCAAAGATTGCCCCTTCGACAGTTTTGCCGGGGCTGATATTTGGTGCAAGTTTTCGCTTTCCCCATAAATTGCCTCCAAAATAGGCCCCCATATCGGAAATTTTTGTAACGACTAGCAAATAGCCAACCCACCATCTCCCATCTTCTCCTCCAAGATTGCCAAAAAGAATCCCGAGAATCATCCCCATGGGAAATGCGATATAAACAAGGCCAAATATAGAGACTGCTAAATCGACAATTGCCCCGTCCTTTTGTTTGAAATGCAACGAGATGAGAATCAAAAAGCCGATAAAAAAGACGAGTACAGGCACGGGAACAGGCACAGGCACGGGAAAAAAGGAGAGAACCACGATAGCGCCAATTACGATCAAAGCGGGAAGGATCATTTGCCCGCCTTTAGCTTTGACAAACTGCTCATATTCCCAAATTGCAATTCCGGTTAAAGCGGCGACAAATGCAGCAACTACATATTGAAACCACGCAACGTCGGCAAAGACAATGAAACAGCCAACTAAAAGAATGGAGATGGAGGCGGCAATTGCCCTTTTTGGTAAATCTTTCATATCCCTAACCTTCGTCCTCTTCCTTGATAGGCAATCACTGCATCCATTAGATCCTGCGGCGTAAAATCGGGCCATAATTTTTCTGTGACATAGATTTCTGAATAAGAAATTTGCCATAGTAAAAAATTGCTTAAGCGAAGCTCGCCGGAAGTTCGGATCATCAGTTCAGGATCTCCCCATTTACTTGTGTCAAGATAGCTGGCAATGAGCTCTTCCGTCAATTCCTCAGGAGGTAATTTTTGTTCCATGATTTTGAGCATCGCACGCCTGATTTCATCTCTTGAGCCATAATTTAAGGCAAGTACTAAGTTGATTTTATCCCCATGCGCTGTTGCCTTTTTAGATGATGCTACGATCTCTTGGATTTTTTGAGGAAAGCGGCTTAAATTTCCAATGGTTTCCAACTTGATCCCTTCTCTCACCATAAGATCCGTTTTTTCAATCAAATAAAATTCAAAAAGCTCCATGAGAAGGGCCACTTCCTCAACAGATCGAAACCAATTTTCTGTAGAAAAAGAATAAACGGTCAGAGTCTCAATTCCCAGCTCTGATGCCGCTCGAACAATATCAATAAGAACTTCAGCCCCTTCTTTATGCCCCATCGATGGATCAAGATTTCTCCGTCTTGCCCAACGGCGATTGCCATCCATAATAATGGCAACGTGTTTTGGAATTTGCATAATGTCCTGGGAATCCGTAAGTTCTAACGTGGAGCAAGTCATTCGAAAAACCGATCCAGCCAAAGTGTTTTTTCCCGCTCAGGTCCTACAGATATGAGTGAAATAGGGACGTCGCAAAGCTCTTCAATGCGGCGAAGATAGGCTTTTGCATGAGAGGGAAGATCCCTATAGATTTTCACATCTTTTGTCGATTCTTTCCATCCCGGATGCGTCTCATAAATCGGCTCTGCATTTTCCAATGTAGTAGTTGGAAAAGATTTGCAATGCTTATAGCCGGTGCAGATTTTAATCTCGTCCAGATCATCCAAAATATCAAGTTTTGTCAAAGCGAATGAATCTGCTCCATTTAAACAAATGGTGTGGCGAAGCAAAAATGTATCGAGCCACCCAAGACGCCTTTTTCTTCCTGTCGTCACTCCAAATTCTCTTGCAGACGTATGATCGGGAAAAAAGGCAAGCTCATCTTCTGTAAGCTCTGTGGGAAGCGGACCATTTCCAACGCGCGTTGTATAGACTTTGGCAACGCCAATTGTTTGATCGATAAAAGAAGGGCCAACCCCTGCTCCCGAGCAAATCCCGCCGGACAGTGTACAGGATGAAGTGACAAAAGGATAGGTGCCAAATGTTGTATCTAAAAGAGCTCCTTGCGCCCCTTCAAAAAGAATATTTTCCCTTTGTTTTGATGCCGTAAAAAGGAGCTCTTCTACCGGCAATGAGGCAAATGCTTTTAACTTTTCTCTAAATCCAAGATATTCCTCATAAATGGGGCCGAATTCCAAAGGAGGATGGTTATATAAATTTTGCAGTTCTAAATTTTTTATAGACAAAGTCACTTCTAACCTAGCTTTCAAGGCATTGGGATCTAATAGTTCGGCAATTCGGATTCCTGAGCGGTTTGCCTTATCGACATAGCAGGGGCCAATTCCTCTACCTGTAGTTCCGATAGCAGCCCCGCCTTTTGCCTTTTCAGCAAGCTGATCTAGCAGCCGGTGATAAGGCATCACTACATGAGCATAAGCAGAAACCAAGAGGCGATTTTCAAAATCGATCCCATTTTTTTTAAGCACTTCAAATTCGGCAATGAGCGATGCCGGATCGATGACAGTCCCGCCGCCAATGTAGCATTTGGTATGAGGATAAACGATTCCGGATGGAACGAGATGGAAGCGATATTCCCGGCCTTGGGCAACAATCGTATGTCCTGCATTGTTCCCACCTTGAGCCCTTACGATATGGCCGGCCCTTTCAGAAAGAAGATCAATAACCTTCCCCTTTCCCTCATCACCCCATTGCATCCCGACTACGGCTATGCTAGGCATATATTTTTCTCGAAAAATTGTTCCTAGCTATCATAAGAGATTGACCCATTCAGGGGAAGCCCCTTCCCTCCCGATCCCGATACCGATACCGTTACCGTGCCCGACCCTCTCTCCCTCATTTCTACTTTTGACAACATCAAGCCTTCCATATATTCTACTGGGTTTACTATTTGGAAGGATCCCATGGAAAAGCAGCGCAAATGGCAGCTCACTTTGATTTTAACGGTAATTCTTTTAACGGTTTACAACATTCTTCCCACTCTTTTTTATTATTCACAGCCTCTCAAAGAGCCTATTAATCCGGCAGCAGCTGTTCAAATCGGCGCCTCGATCACCGAGAGAGTCAATACCCTCGAAAAAGAATCTCAAGATTGGCTCGAATCCTTCTGCAATCTGCTTCATGTAAAACCGCTTTACATTTCCACCGACCCCAAAAATCCTGCCATAGTAAATGTTTCTTTTACAAAGACAGAGGATGCCCGCCGTCTTCGAGGCCATTTGCCCAGGGCCGGCTCCTTAATTCCATTTGCCCCGGCTCAGCTCATCCTTGGCCAATCCGACAACCCTAAAACAGTCCAAATCCTTAGAAAAATCCCTATCCGTTTAGAAGCCTCCGATTTCACCTATTTTCCAAAAAATGATGAAAGAATTCTTGAAGCAAGACTAACGCAAATCAAAAAATCTCTGCAGAAACAGACTCTTTTTTCAGATCCCATTTTAGATCTGCAAAAAGAAGTAATCGTCCTAAAATTCAAAAATAAAGAATCGGATCAAAAGTTTTTTGATGAGCTTGCCCGCATTCAAAAAGAGACTTCCGAAGAGCTCATTCCTCTTGATGGAGAAGTCCACATTCCTTTGCACCATCACTCCCAAGTCTCCGGCTATTTGATCCAAGATCTAAAGAATCTCTCCCATCGCTGCACGCAAAATGAAATACATGCCTTAAAATCGGGGTGGCAAGCGCGCCACGCTGATTTGTCAGATATAAAGATCGTTGACTTCAAAAACTATCAGACCCTGTCCAATGAGGATAAAGCTCTTTGTCTTGTCGTTATGGCGCCTACTTCCGATCATGATGGGCTGAATCCAGACTCGCTCTATTTGGTTGCGAAAGGTTTTGATCGACTTGCAAAACAATATGAAGAGTTTCCAAATGCCCAGCCTAGTTTAGATTTCCAATCCGATTTTAATAATCTCCTTGAAATTTTGAAACGGAGCGGCTACGTCGGATCGCATGCAAAATTTGCCGGCCTGATCGCAGATGGCGACATAGTTTTGGAAAAACCGGATTTTTTAAGCCCCCTTTTTGCAGCGACTCGAGAAGAGTTTCGAATTTTTAGCGCCCAAAAGATGGCCATTTTGGAGCTCCAAACCAAAGAACATCGGATTCTTACTGAAAATAAGATTGCAAACAAGATCCATGACGATCTTCTCCGTTGGAAAGACGACTACCGTACTGCCCAAGCCAATATGGATGAAAATATCCGTTTTGATGTTCCAAAGCCCACAAAAAATCCTTTTTGGCAAAACATCCTCTTAACTTCTGAGAAAATTTTCAGAGGCGATGAGGGAAAGATCATTCGATGGGGCCTCGATCTTTGCGGGGGAAAGTCCGTACTCATTGCTCTCAAAGATGGGGCAGGCCAGCTTGTCAAAGATGACGCAAGTCTAAAACAAGGGATCAATGAGCTCTATACCCGCGTTAATAAAATGGGGGTATCAGAGGTAACGATTCGCCAAGTCGGCAATCATATCGCCCTTGATTTTCCTGGAACGCAAGCAATGACAGCTGCGGAGCTGATCAAAGCCTCCACGATGTATTTCCACGTCGTAAATGAGAAATTTTCTTTGTGGAATCCGGTATTGTCCAATAGTGTCAACCGATTCCTGAGCGAAATCTGGAATGAGGCCTCCATTAAGGGAAAAAAAGATCCGGAAAGCCTCAATGCAATCGCCTATGAGCATCTTTATAGAGATGCCAGATCAGACGCTGCAACCGATCTTTGGGAAAACGGTTTAAGATTTGCACGGCGGGATGTATTAGGATCGAACTCTCTTGAGTCCGATCTTTGTAGAGTTGCAGTATATAAAGAGAGTGAACCTGCAAGCTGGGGGGGACAAACCCATCCTCTTCTCATCGTTTTCAACAATTGGGTGCTAGAAGGTGCAAGCCTGCAAAATATCCGTGCAGGATATGATCCGCAAAAGGGGAATTTTTTAAATTTTGATGTAGTCTCCTCTTTGCAAAACGGAGAAAACCGGACCTATCCTCGAGAAGATTTTTTCGCCTGGACATCCCGCTATTCACAAGATGAAATCATGGGAACGGATTTTGAATCCTATTCCCGTGGCAAAGGCTGGCGGATGGCTGTGATTCTCAATGATTTTGTCATCAATGCTCCAACTTTAAATACCGCATTGAAAGACAGCGCAACGATTTCAGGAAGTTTTTCCCAAAGAGAAGTGAATCAATTGGCAGCTGATCTAAAAGCCGGCTCTTTGACCTTCACTCCCCAAATCCTCTCGGAAAAAAATATCAGTCCCGAACTTGGAAAATCAGACCGATTGAAAGGAATAGGAGCAACTGCCATCGCACTCATTTTGGTCATCGGATCAATGCTCGCCTATTATCGATTTGCAGGTCTTGTTGCATCGGTTGCAGTGCTCTTCAATCTTTTGATTCTTTGGGCAACTTTGCAAAATCTGGGAGCAGCGTTGACTCTTGCCGGTCTTGCAGCAGTTATTTTGACCATTGGAATGGCAATTGATGCCAACGTACTCGTTTTTGAACGGGTTAAAGAAGAATTTGCCCTATCGAATAATCTTCGATCAGCCCTATATGCAGGCTATAAAAAGGCCTATTCTGCCATTATCGATTCCAACGTCACAACGATCATAGCAGCGCTCATCTTACTCAATTTTGATGCCGGTCCAATTAAGAGTTTTGCTGTCAACCTGATCATTGGAATTGCCTCATCCATGTTCACAGCCCTTTTTCTCACCCGTTTTTATTTCACGGGCTGGGTGCAAAAGCCAAAAAATACTGTCTTGACGATGGCAAATTGGATCAAAACTTCATCGTATGATTTTCTCTCCAAAGCAAAGCCCGCCTTTGTCATTGCAGCAGCAATCATCGCGATCGGCACTTTTTTAATTGTGAAAAATCAAAATTCGATCTTTGGAATGGATTTTACCGGCGGCTACTCATTGAATTTGGAATTAGAAAATGCAGGCCTAAAAAACTACGCTCAAGATGTGGAGAAAGCACTGATTGCCTCCGGCGCATCGCCGCATGACTTCCAAGTGCGCGAGCTCGATCCTCCACATAATCTTAGAATTCTTTTTGCCAGATCGATGGAGCTTTCCGGTAAACCATTTTTTGGCATGGGGCAGGGAAACGTAGATGAAAATCCTCGAATCGTTTGGGTTGCTAGCGCACTGCAAACAAGTGCCATTGCACTCGCCGCAAATGCAGATCTCAATTCCAATTGGACCTCTGTCAGCGGACAGATGTCAGACACAATGAGAAATAATGCCCTCATTGGTCTTGCAATTGCTTTTTTCTGCATCTTTGTCTACCTCTCTTTTCGCTTTGAATATAAATTTGCAGCAGCTGCTCTCATCTGCCTTTTCTATGATGTATTCATCACTATGGGACTATTTGGAATCCTTCATGGTTTGGGACTGGAAATGCAGATCGATTTAAATACGATTGCAGCAATCATGACGATCATTGGATATTCTTTGAACGATAAGATCATTGTGTTTGATCGAATCCGCGAAGAGATGAAAGATAGACCAACGAAGAAATTACCTGAGATTGTCAACTACGCTCTGAACGCAACTTTAAGCCGCACCGCAATTACTTCGGGAACGACGCTTCTTGTCCTTCTTGCCCTTGTCCTATTCGGCGGACCATCGATCTTTGGATTTTCCCTTGTGATGACAATTGGGGTTTTCTTTGGCACCCTATCTTCCTGGTTTATTGCAGCACCGCTCATGATTTTCTTTCACAAAAGAGAAGAGGCTAAAGAAAAAGCTTTAGCTTGAATCTCGAGCGGTGTATACCGATACCGGATAAAACCTTATGAATTCTAGCTTAGCCAAGCCAAAAGTGCCGATCTGGATTTTTCCGGAAAAAGATCCTCCGCTTCTTAAAAAGATCATTCAAGAATTCAATATCCACCCTGTAACTGCCCAAATTCTCCTTTCGCGCGGCTTTATTGATCTGCAAGAAATCCACGAATTTCTTTACGCAAAGCTTCCCAATCTTTTCGATCCCGATCTTTTCCCCGACATGGATAAGGCAACAGAAAGAGTTTTAGCTGCAATCCGAAACAAAGAAGCGATCTTGATCTATGGTGATAATGACGTCGATGGCATGACCGCAGCAGCTCTTCTTACCGAATTTTTCCGCGAGATCGGAGCAAATGTTTATTTTGACGTCCCAAACCGCGCGATGTTAAAAAAAAGCCTCATCGGCGACGCTCTGCAATTTGCCCTCGAGAGAAAATGCACCCTTTTGATCACAGTGGACTGCGGAATTACAGCTGCAAAAGAAATAGAGGAAGTAGTTCGGCATGGAATCGATGTCATCGTCACAGACCATCATGAGCCCACTTCCAAAATCCCCCATTGCGTTGCCACCCTAAACCCCAAACTCATCAATAGCACCTATCCCAATCGCGAGCTTACGGGAGTAGGCGTTGCTTTTAAGCTCGCCCATGCCCTTACTAATATTTTAATTGAAAATGAAGAAATCTCTCCCACGCATATCGATTTAAAAAAATATCTCGATCTTGTCGCCCTCGGCCTCATCGGCGATATGGGGGCATTGAAAGGGGAAAACCGAATCCTTGTCCGCTATGGCTTAAGGGAAATGCGGCAATTGAAGCGAGTTGGCCTTGCCAAACTCATCGCACTCGGCGAGCTAAACACACAAGATCTCTCACCTGCAGATGTCGCATCCAAAATAGCTCCTCGCCTCAATAGCTTAGGGCGCATTGCAGATCCACTCAAAGGAGTCGAGCTCCTTCTTCTCAAAGGGCAAAAAGAGGCAGAAGAGCTGGCAAAAGAGCTCGATCTCAATAATTTGGAAAGACAAAAAATTGAGAGGGAAGCCTCCGATGACATTGAGGCAATGATCTTTAATAAGCCTGAGCTTTTACAAGAAAAAGCCATTGTCCTCCATTCGGAAAAATGGCACCCCGGCATCATTGCCATCCTCTCTGCTCGCATTGCCAAGCAATACAACCGCCCAACTGCGATCATTTCCATTGAACAGGGAATAGGAAAAGGCTCTCTTCGGACCATTCCCGAATTTCCTCTCCTTCCGGTTTTAAAAGAAAATGAAAATCTTCTCATCAATTATGGAGGCCATGACTATGCAGCAGGCCTTACGATCAAAGAAGAAAACATTCCTCTCTTTAAGAAAAAATTTACAGAGGCCGCAGAAACTTCTCTTAAAGATAACGATGTGATTTCCAAACTCTATCTCGATGCAAAGATCAACTTTTCCGATCTAACCTTTGACTTTCTGGAATCTCTCCAGCTCCTCGAACCTTTCGGCAACGAAAATCCGCCACCCCTTCTCTATTCCGATGCCAAGCAGATCTGGCCTCCCAAAGTCGTAGGCCAATATCACTTAAAACTCTTCCTCGAACAAGGAGATCGGATGCTCGAAGGCATTGCCTTCGGCCTAGCGGATCGTAAAGATGAAATCCGCGGCAAAAACATCAATCTCCAAGTCGCCTTCACCCCCCAAATCAACATGTTCCTTAACAAAATGTCGATCCAACTTCTCATCAAAGACTTTCAAGTCAAATAATCCGTGCCCGTTTCCGTGCCTGTCCCAAGTCCCCAACGGCCAAGAACCTTTTTTTAGAGAACTTCCGAACGGCCGCAACTCCAAACTTGTCGAAGCTCCAGTTGAGAAAGTTTTGGACATAGACGCCGGAAGACTGGGAACAGCCTCCAAGAGCCAATTGCAATCCACCGGTTTTTTCGGTAACCCATGTGTAGATCCATCGATTGCCATTTTGGTCATTGATCTCAGGAAAAAGACTACCACCCTTAGTTGCTACTTTATAAAGAAATTCCGCAGAGACAGCATCGGTAAGCGAAGGTTCGTTTGCATTTTCGTCACTTTTTTTAATCATTTTTAGTCCTTCTGGGAAACCTTTATCTCGAGTCTCCTCAACGATGCCTTTCGTTATAACGACCCATTCACAATCCCAAAATTCAGGCCGAGTATTCCCATGTTCTTCACAAGCCTCAGGCCAAAAATATCTAAATCGATAAGGATTTTCATCATCATCCCGTATGCCCAACTTCTCATGTGCATAGGTATTTACGAGCTCTTCCAATCCATTTGGACTCATCCAGGGTTTTAAAAAAAGAAAGTGGGTATCCATTCGACCTTTCATATATTCCAAAGCCTCATCCACCGGAGGAACTTTCTCCCTCAAAGAAAAACCTAATTTTTCTAAAGCATTAACTCCCAAAAGTAATTCAGTTCTTTTTGGAAATCGTTTAAAAATCATCCCCATTAGATTGACATCAAAGCTTCTTTCAGTCGCCGGATCATTATCCAGAATATCCAATACCCATTTAGACAACTGCATCTCCGGACCAAATTCCAACTCCTCTTTGATCTCGCCGAGAGTCTTCCAGTTATCCCTATTAACATTTTCTAATGCTACTGACATTTTTTACCTTCCTATTATTAATTAAACATCAATTATAACAAAGATACAAAAAAATTAAATCATTAAATTATCCGTCCATCCTGCCTATCCTTATATCCTGCAAATCCTGTCCTTCTTGATAAAAAATAAGGATCAAAGATTGTCGAGTGGGATAAGCTCGCCGAGTCTTGGGATAATGATGCGGCTTTGGAGATGGGAGTATTCATTTTCGAGGAGGGCCTGTAGTCTTTCGATTGGCTCTTCTACCCTTTCGTTTGAGAGCCTATAAGCTCCATAGTGGATGGGAACCATCCATTTGGCATCCAAATGCTCGAATGCCCTGAGGGCTTCTTCTGTGGTAAGATGGAGATCTAGGTCATCTTCGGGCGAAATCGGCAGGAAGGCAACATCGATTGTCCCAAAAACTTTTCTGATATTGGAAAAGATCTTTGGATCGTGGGCGGTGTCTCCTGCAAAATAGAATGTTTTTCCATCAGCTTCAACAACGATGCCCATCCAAAGGGTTCGGTTGAGATCTAGGCGAAATTGAGAGCTGTGCTTTGCAGGAACCGCAGTTAAGCGGACAGCTTTGCCATCCCGTTCCAAATGAATATAGGACCACCAATCAAAGTCTTCCGTATCCTCAAATCCCTTTTTTTTAAACCAACTGCCTAATCCTTTTGGTGCAAAAACAAACGGAAGATGCTCTTTCAATCTTTTGATTGTGGTTCTGGAGAAATGGTCTGCATGATTATGGGATATCGCAAGGATATCGATGGGAGGCAATTCTTCAAACAGAATCCCTGCCTTTGTATGGCGGAAAAACCAAGGCCCTACAAACTCAAATACGGGATCAAATAGCAAGTGAAATCCTTCAGTCTTGATAAGAAGACTGGAATGACCAATCCATGTAAAACCGGCTTTACATCCGAGCTTCCCTTCGGTCCTTGCCCAAGTTGTTAGATCTTCATTGGATTTTTTTCCCAGCATGCCGGGAAATAGGGCATAGATTATTTTGAAAAACTGGTGCCAGATTTTTTCTTCGGGATGATTGTAAAATCTTCCCTTATAGAAATGGGGGCGAATGAGATCTTCGCCCTCAATAATCCCAGTTTGTCTACTATTCCATCCCGGGCTCTTTGACATGTTCTCCTCGGATGCAATTGCCTTCATAGTGATCGTAATCCCACTGATTGCAGTAGCAATACTTCCCATTGGAATCAGTTTCAATATAGACTGGCTTATCCTTGGATGTCTTATCCCGCCAACCACATTTTTGCGAGCACCAGCATTGGCACTTGGAATCGTTCTTACAGCTATCTTTATCGGCACAGCTGCTTTTGCAACCGAAAAATAGAAATGGCAACAAGAGAAAATAAAGGTATTTCATAATGACCCTCCTTATTTCTCTTTAGGGAAGAAAACATTTTAACAAAAAGAAAAAAATCGCTCGATGAGAGTAGAGCGATTTTTTAGGGTAACTTAAGTCTCAGCTTAAGTTGCAACTTGGGGACGGCGATTCAGATAGTTTTCTTGATAACCCTTAATGTCATCAATATGAATTACCCAAGCAGCGCCTTTTCGATGCGACTTCAAAAGTCCAACGCGTGTAGCATAATAGATTTTTTGCGCTGGGACATTCAACAGCTTCGCTGTTTGATTAATGGAATAAAACCCTTTTTTAACATCAAAAAGAAGCTCACCATTAAAGAGCGACTTTGTTCGTGAATATTTGTTATTTCGATATTCATCGAGATCGCTCAAATCGATTGTCCAACGAGTGGAATCTTTAGAAGCTTTCAACTTCTTTTGTTTGATGGCAACGTAAATCGCTTGACGCGTTACATTGTTGATACGAGCCGCTTCAGTAATCGAAACTGCCTTTGGCAACTCCGCTGACTCGCCCTGCTCCGTCTTAAATGGGATATTGTCGTTCATTTTTTTCTCCAATTTTTACTTTTTTCAGGTTTTAAATAGATAAATTTAAATAAAACCTTATTAAAGTGTATTTAATTTTTTCTATTTCATTAACCATTATTTCATATTAAGAACTTAATTTCAACATAAATTCGAATTTTGTTTCTATTTCTTTAATCTTTTTAATATAATGGTATATTAACTATTTTAATCCACTAAAGACTAACGACTTACGCGCAAAATTGGATAAGAGGTTTTTCTTTGATCAAAAGACAATTTCT
Organism: uncultured bacterium; assembly: GCA_964641775.1. Classification (GTDB taxonomy): domain Bacteria; phylum Chlamydiota; class Chlamydiia; order Chlamydiales; family SM23-39; genus CAIPFQ01. The sequence continues at coordinate 17,477 of CAZXLK010000013.1, forward strand.
TGTATCGTTAAGATATTTTATATCGGAATGATTTCATGAAGAAATGGATTACTCTATTCTTATTCTTACTTCTTGCTCTCGAAAGCAAAATCCCCGACATCTCCCCTAGAGATGTAAAGGAAAAAATTGAAGAGGTTCTCCGCTTCCATGTCTGCTACAAATCGTATACCCCCGAGCTCATGGCCCGAGTACTTCAAAGCTATCTCGAAGAAATCGACCCGACAAAAACGTATTTTATCGAAGAGGAGATCGCCGCCTGGACCCAGCCAACGGACGATTTATTAAAAGAGATTCTTCACGCGTTCAAAAAATCTGATTACACCGCCTTTTCTCAAATTCATAGAATTTTTTTAAATGCCATCGAAAGGCGCTCTTCCATCGATAGCGAGATTGAATACATGCCCCTTCCTACCAATGTAAAAAGCGAAGAATTCAAAGATCTTACTTGGGCAAAAAATGTAGAGGAGTTATCGAATCGAATATCCCGGATTAAATCGCTCCAAATTGAAACTGCTGAAAAAATGGGAGAAGAGAGCAAGGATCGATTTCTCAAAAGGCTGCAAAAAAGGCGGCTGAATCGCGAATCGGAAATTTCGGGACAAACAGAAGAGGAACAGTTCAAAATCATCTTAACCTATGTTCTGAAAGCTGCAACATCTGCCCTCGATTCCCATACAAATTATTTCACACCGTCCGAAGCAAACCAATTTATGATCCAAGTCCAGCAGCGCCTTTTTGGGATTGGCGCGCAGCTGAGAGATGATCTCGATGGTCTCTCCATTATGCGGATTTTGGAAAACAGCCCTGCTCATGAAAGCGGCAAACTCAAAATCAATGACAAAATCATCGCAGTGGACCATGAGCCTGTCGTCGGCATGGATATTACAGAGGCAGTGGAGCTCATCCGCGGCGTAAGAGGGACTACAGTCCATCTTACCTTTTTGCGAGATGGCGAAAAGATGGAATTGGAGCTTGTCCGAGGAGAAGTGGTCCTGGAAGAGACGCGCCTTGAAAAGCGCGTTGAGCCTTATGGGGACGGATCCATCGCGATGCTCCGCCTTTTTTCTTTCTACCAAGATGAGAAATTTTCCTCCTCTTCCGACATGCGAAAAGCGATTGCCGAAATGAAAAAAGAGCATAATCTAAAAGGTGTAATTCTTGATCTTCGGGGCAATGCAGGAGGTCTTCTTACGCAGGCAGTTTCCGTCACAGGGCTTTTCATCACAAAAGGGATCGTTGTTTCCATCAAAGATAATACCGGCAAGGTGCAGCATCTTCGGGAAGTGGAAGGAAAACCTATTTGGGACGGCCCTCTTCTTGTTTTAGTAGACTGTGCGTCGGCATCGGCTGCAGAAATTGTTGCCCAAACGCTGCAAGATTATGGCCGTGCAATCGTGGTTGGTGATGAGCATACCTTTGGAAAAGGCTCTTTTCAAACCTTCACACTTGATCCTACCAATAACCAAAAGATCAAGCCTGAAGGGGAATACAAAGTCACAAGAGGTAGATATTACACCGTTTCCGGAAAAAGCCCCCAGCTTCAGGGAGTTCTTTCCGATATCGTTGTTCCGGGACTTTTTTCTCAAGTTGATATCGGAGAAAAATTTGCAAAATTCCCTCTTGAAAACGAAGAGATCGATCCCCATTTTGAAGATGATCTTTCCGATCTTTCAGCTTTTCAAAGGATCCAATTAGGATCGAGCTACCGGCAGAACTTGCAGCAGCGGCTCACCACCTATGTCCCCTATCTGAACATCTTAAAATCCAACTCCAAACTCCGCATTGGAAACGACAAACACTACCAAAGTTTTCTCACTGAGCTCGAAAAGAAAAATTTTGACTCTCCCAATGTCGACTTCTTTGGCCAAAGCGATATGCAATACCTTGAGTCCTTAAACGTCATGAAAGATTTGATCTATCTAATGAAAGGATGAAGGGTAAGATCGGGAACGGTATCGGTCACGGATCGGTAACGCAAGCGCAAGCGCAAACGTTCACGGTGTTACTATCCCCAATATTTGAATTGCATCTTTACTCATAATGGCCCAAAATAGAGGGCAATTATGTCAGTAAGAGTCCGCATTGCCCCATCTCCTACCGGCGATCCCCATGTTGGGACTGCCTATATAGCGCTTTTCAATATGATTTTTGCGCGCCACTTTAAAGGAAAATTTATCCTCCGCATTGAAGATACCGATCAAAAAAGGAGCCGGCCCGAATATGAGAAGAAAATAATTGAGGCCCTGACTTGGTGCGGCATCTCTTGGGATGAAGGGCCCGATGTCGGAGGCCCCCATGCTCCTTACCGGCAATCGGAAAGAACAGAAATTTACCGCAAATACGCCTACGAGCTTGTGGAAAAAGGGCATGCCTATAAATGCTTTGCAACGGCAGAAGAGCTCTCCGAGATGCGGGAAGTTGCAGCCGCACAAGGAAAACGAATTGGCTATGATCGTAGATACCGAAATTTAAGCCCTGAAGAGGTAAAACAAAGGGAAAATGCTGGCCAGCCATTTGTGATCCGTTTGAAAGTGCCGCTTACAGGCGAATGTGTCTATGAGGATCAAATCAAAGGAAGGATCACTGCTCCATGGGCAGATATTGACGATCAAATCCTTTTAAAATCAGATGGTTTTCCCACGTATCATCTTGCCATGGCAGTCGATGATTATCTCATGAAAATCACCCACGTGATCCGCGGAGATGAATGGATGAGCTCAACTCCCAAACACATCCTCCTTTTTCAATATTTTGAATGGAAAGCCCCCGAATTTCTCCACATGCCGCTTCTTCTTGGAAAAGAGGGGAAAAAATTATCCAAGAGGAAAAATCCCACATCGATTTTTTATTTTCGAGATGCAGGTTATTTGCCTGAAGCCCTTATGAACTTTTTAACTCTTATGGGCTATAGCATGCCCGGGGAAAAAGAAATTTATACCCTGGATGAAATGATCCGAGATTTTGATCCAAAACGGATTGGCATTTCGGGCGCTTTTTTTGACATTCAAAAGCTTCAATGGGTCAATCAAAAAAAGATCATCGAATCGATTCCGGAAAATGAGCTTTGGTCCAGGCTTATCCGTTGGAGATTCAATGATGCCTTTATGCTAAAGCTCATGCCACTTGTCCACACAAGAATAAAGACATTTTCTGAATTCATGCAGCTTTGCGACTTTTTCTTTATTTCCGAATTGAAATATACATCAGAACTTCTATGCCCCAAAAATACAACGCCCGAAGTCACCTCTTATATCATACAGGCAATCATCTGGAATTTGGATGAAATCGAAGATTGGACAGGCAAAGGACTAGAGGCCGCATCGCATAAGGTAGCTGAAATTTTTGGAGTGCATCATAAAAAGATTGTCATGCAAATTCTTTTTGCTGCAGTCATGGGAAAACATATGGGGCCTCCTCTTTTTGACTCTGCAACTTTACTTGGAAAAGATCTTCTTCGGGCCCGCTTTTTGAGCGCAATCGAGGCCCTGGGAGGCATTTCCAATAAAAAGATGGATGTCCTGAAAAAAGGATGGGAAAAGAAAACCTGCCAAGAGCTTGCCGGGGCTACTCAGTAGTTTCCGTATTTTCCGCATCAATTTGCGATTTGGAGATTACATAACCCCGAGTATAATTGGGCTCGTTGCATCCCACAATTAAACATAAACCAATTAGAATGAACCGTTTCATACCATTCACCAATAATTTTCACTCTAACCCCGATTGGACTCCTTGTCTATAAAAAATTATTCCAGATCCAATCCCTATTTTGCCCGAATTCGGGAGCGCTCTCTTCTTACCAAGCCCGGCTCTACCAAGACAACCTATCACATCACTTTGGAAATCGAAAAGGATGCCTTCCCTTTTAAGGTGGGAGATAGCATTGGCATTCTCGTTCAAAATGATCCGGAAGAAGTAGATGCTATTTTAAAAAAAATATCTCTCAAAGACAACACTCTACGAGACTTTCTTGTCCATAAGGCAAATATTTCCCGCGTAAATACCTCTTTTTTCAAGCTTCTTTGTGGAGAAAACCATCCCCTTCTTCTTGCAGAAAATAAAGCACAGCTCACAGAGCTTCTTCATACCCATACGCTTTGCGATCTCTTAAGCACCTATCCTTGTAAAGAACTCTCACACTTTTCCAAATTGATGCCCCTTCTTCCCCGCTTTTATTCTATTGCCAATTCGGCCCATGTCTTTCAAGATGAAATCCATTTGACAGTAGGCTATGTGAGTTATGAAATGAATGGCCAAATCCGAAAAGGAATTGGGAGCTTTTTCCTTTGCAATTTTGCCGAGATCAGCACAACTCTGATTCCCATTTATCTACAACCCTCAAACCATTTTACCCTTCCTCAGGATCCAAACGCCTCGATCATCATGATTGGTCCCGGAACCGGAATCGCCCCTTTCCGCGCCTTTTTGCAAGAAAGAATCGCTCTTCAAGCGCCCGGTAGAAATTGGCTTTTTTTTGGAGAAAGAAACAAAGCAACCGACTTTTATTACGAGCCCTTTTTTGAGGAGCTCATTCATAAAGGACATCTTCGACTAGACGCTGCTTTTTCTCGAGACACCGCTGAAAAAACCTACGTACAGCACAAGATGTATGAAGAGAGAAAAAGCATTTGGAGCTGGCTACAAGAAGGTGCTTATTTTTATGTCTGCGGCGATGCAGAAAAGATGGCCAAAGATGTCGATGCCATGCTCCATCAAATTGCACGCGAAGTTGGAAATATGGATGAATCTCAAGTGCGCCAGTACATAAAAACTTTGCGCCAAAGCAAACACTATCTCACTGACGTTTATTGACAAAAACATTTTCCGATTGTAAAATTTACGTCCTTTAAAAGGAGTAATTTATGATAGCTGCAATTCAATTATCCAAGCAATATTTCCCGCAATTTAACAATTTCTGTGATCAGACAACAACCAAGGTCAAAGACTTTTTCAATTCTTATAGAGATGTGGTCAATCAAAGCCTTTATTGTGCTAGCTGGGTAGCTACTGCTGCCTATTGGAATGGAGTGATAACGGAAGAGGGATACAAAGTCATGGTTTTGGGTACTGTTTTAAGCTCAATTGGGTTTAATACTTGCGACACAATTGCTTCCACAATCAATGTAGATTTACTAGACGAAAAAGGAGTCGATGAAAAATTAGGTAAGCTGCGAGAGATGGGAAATACCTTCCAAGAAATGAAAAACATGGATCCGAAACGAAAAATATACCATGTGGGAAAAGAATTGTTTAAAACAGCCTTAGAAATTGCTCGAGTACGATCTGAATCGATCGTTTATCCTCAGCTCATCATTCCCAGGATTTTAAACTTTGTAAGTTCATTTTGGATCAAGAACCTCTCTGATGATAAAATCCACGCCTTAGATGATGTTGTCCTTCTTTACTTAGAAAAAGGAAGATGGAATGAATACCAAAACATAGATGAGTTCAATCGAAATGTCGAGCCTGCAATGATTCGGCTTGTCTTTAGGGGGGACCTAGCCAGATTTAAAGAAATGGCTCCAAAATATGAAGCCTTTTTACACCAATATAATCTAGCAGATCCAAATTCCAGGTGGAATCAATTTACTAAAGTTGATCTACAGCGAGCGGGCAAAGCTCTAGAAGGCTAACATTTAATGAATGAATGGAGGCAGCATCAACAGTTGC
>CAZXLK010000014.1:0-21364 GCA_964641775.1 uncultured bacterium
CATGAGCTGGAATTTCTCTTTTGTCGCAGCAGATCAGCTGATTTCCAATGCTTGTAAAGCCTACTACATGTCGGGAGGGCGCTACAATGTCCCGATTGTTTTTCGAGGGCCAAATGGGGCCGCAGCGCAAGTCTCTTGCCAGCATTCTCATTGTGTAGAATCAATGTATGGGACGCTTCCCGGTTTTATTGTGATTTCTCCTAGCAATGCCTACGATGCCAAAGGGCTTTTGAAGTCGGCGATTCGGGCAAATAATCCGGTGATTTTTTTGGAAAATGAGCTCGATTACGGCGATAAAATGGAAATTCCCACAGAAGAATATTTAGTGCCGATTGGTAAGGGAATAATTGAAAGAGTTGGAAAAGATGTCACGCTTGTTTCCTATTCAAGGATGCTGAAATTTTGCAGGCAAGCAGCAGAAGCAATGCAAAAAAAGGGAATTTCTGTCGAGATCATTGATTTAAGGACGATTAAGCCGCTCGATATTGGAATGATTGCAGAATCTGTGAGAAAAACGCACAGGTGCGTTTTGGTAGAAGAGGGGCATGTTTTTGCAGGGATTTCCGCAGAAATTGGGTTCCAAATCCAGCAGCACTGCTTTGATGATCTTGACGCTCCCTTAGTGAGAGTTTGCCAAAAAGAGACCCCAATGCCTTATTCCAAAGTTTTGGAGAGAGAAACGCTTCCCAATCCCGAGAGAATTATTGCTGCAATTCAAGAAGTTCTTAGGTAAAATAGGAAGCTTATGCCATTTACCGTAACCATGCCAAAACTTTCCCCCACGATGGAAGAAGGGATGATTGCAAAGTGGCATAAAAATGTGGGAGACAAAGTCGCAGCAGGTGATCTTTTGGTTGAAATTGCGACTGATAAGGCAACGATTGAATACAATGCATTGGATGAGGGGTTTTTAAGACAGATTTTAGTTGAAGAGGGCAAAGGGGCAAAAGTCAATGAGCCAATTGCAGTCTTTACTGAAAAAGCAGATGAGGCACTCGTTGGTTATCAGCCCGAAGGAATTCAAAGCGAACCTCCAAAAAAAGAAGAAAAGCCGAAAGAGGAAAAAACAGAAGAGGCAGCTCCTGCATCAACAGGACCAACCATGCAGCAACCTGCTTTTATACCTGAGGCGCCTCTAAAAAAATATGAGTTTGCATTTCCCACTGAAGAAATAACGAGGACAAAGGCATCGCCGCTTGCAAAAAAATTGGCAAAGGAAAAGGGGATTGATTTGACAACGATCAAAGGGACAGGACCAACGGGTAGAGTGACGAGTAAAGATTTGGATTTAGGCCAGCCTGAGACTGCTGCAACATTTGCAAGAAGAAGCTTGCCAATAGTACCACCGGGGACTTATGAAGAGGTCCCTTTATCTCCCATGCGAAAAGTCATTGCAGAGAGATTAAGCGCTGCAAAAACATTTATTCCCCATATTTATGTACGTCAAGAAATCGATGCCGGAGCACTTGTAGAAGCGAGGGAACATTTAAAGGCCGGCAATTTAAAAGTCACATTCAATGATTTTGTGATTCGGGCTTGCGCGCTTGCATTGAGAGAACATCCCAACATCAATAGCGGCTTCAATTCGCAAAACCAATCGATCATCTTATTTAAGACCATTGATATTTCCGTTGCCGTGACGGTAGATCAAGGCTTGATCACTCCCATCGTTCGGCATGCCGATTTCAAAAACCTTGGTGAAATATCGGCTGAGGTAAAAGTTTTGGCGGCAAAGGCAAAGGCGGGTAAATTGCAGCCGGAAGAATATAAGGGGGGATCATTTACGATCTCTAACATGGGAATGTTTGGAGTGAGTGATTTTCAAGCGATCATCAATCCGCCGCAATCTTGTATTTTGGCAATAGGCGGCATTGCCGATGCCCCCGTCATCAAAAATGGGGCTGTCGTCCCCGGCAAAAAGATGAATCTCGTCCTCTCTGCAGATCATCGAGTAGTTGATGGAGCTGAAGCTGCAAAATTTTTGAAAACCGTTCAAAAATATCTAGAAAATCCATCGCTGCTCTTGATTTAACCACTGGGCTTGACTGAGGACACTGAGAGAAAAAAAATGCAGCTTTGCTGCAAAAAAAGAAACTCAGGGGCTCTTGGAAAGACAAGGAAACCATGATGGAAAAGGATATGCTTGATTTGCATGATAAAAAAAGAAATATTTTTCCTATCCTATCATGCGTATCATGCATATCCTCTCAAATCATGGTTTTTTTTAATACTAGGAGCCGCTGAAGGACATGATAGCTGAGCTTTTTTAAAAATTTAACCACTGAGCTTGACTGAGGACACTGAGAGAAAAAAATGCAGCTTCGCTGCTGCCTTAAGGCAAAATCAATCTTCTCAGCGTTCCCAGTGCTCTCAGTGGTAAATTTTAAAACTTTCTTCTAGTACTTGATTTAACCACCAGGTACACTTTTCTTGATTTAAAATTATTTGACACCTTAACATATCTTGATGATTCCTGTTGCTATTTCTCCAAGAAGTCCAAGTCCTTTAAAGGAAGAATGTTCATCTAGCGATTCGGAGCAGGATGTAAAGTTGATTTATGATAATTATGAGAGAAGGTACTGCGAAATTCGAATAGAGTCGAGATGGCCAACAGAAGAGTTCGCCTCTGCTTTTAACAATTTACATAAATTTGTCCTTCTTAACCCAGTTTTTTATGACAATTTTGAAAGACTGATTTGGTTTGATTTTCGACTTTTTACTCAAGATTATCTATGCATCAAAAAAAAGACTTGGAATTCACAAGACAAGGGTCTTAGGGCAGTAGTTGCCGCTATAGTTTTGATTGTTAACGCCTTTCCAAATTTTCAAAACAAGTATCCTTATTATCGTAGGGTTTACTTCGAGGAGCTGTTATTCTGTTATCAAAATTCTATCCAGCTGCAGCGGCCAGATTACATTGAGCAAACTTATAGAACACTGCAACAATTTGGAAAAGATTTTCCTGAATTTTCTTCTCTCATTCCCAAATCTTGCTACATCTTATCTAAACCGTGACCGATACCGAGCCCGATACCGTGACCGAAATGAATTTTTTGATCGGTAACGGTCTCGGTCACGGTCACGGTATCGGTTTTAATTCTTCTCTCTGTGGTTTCTATCTCAGTGGTGAAAAACTTCCTGCTAAAGCTTCTAGCTTTTTGAGGCGCTCGAAGAATTCTTCCAATTTGCGGATGAAAACTTCTTGGCGATGGTAGTCTTGGATTGGGATGGCGGGGCTTCCGCGGTATTGCCCTTTTTTCAGAGATTTGCTGATGCCTCCTCTGCTTGCGACCATGACTCCATCTTCCAGCTTTACGTGGCCCACCATGCCGACTTGGCCCCCAAGCATCACGTGGTTGCCCGTTTTGGCAGAGCCGGCAATGCCGGTTTGAGCTGCAATTACATTATGCTCCCCAATTTCCACGTTATGGGCAATTTGGACAAGATTATCGAGTTTGGAGCCTTTTCGGATTAACGTTGCCTTAAATCGGGAACGATCGATTGTTGAATTGGCGCCAATTTCGACATCGTCTTCTAAGATCACAATCCCAAGCTGCTCTAGCTTCTGAAAGTGGCCGGTTTGGTCGGGAATATATCCAAATCCACATGAGCCAATGACGGCCCCCGGCTGCAAGAGCACTCGGTTGTGAAGGATGCATTTTTCCCGAACGGTGGAGTTTGGATGTAAAAAGCAATCTTTTCCAATTTTGACTTCATAGCCAATAAAGACATGGGCACTAATTGTTGTGCCATCTCCGATTTCGGCATCGCGATCAATGACAGCGTATGGGCCAATGGTGACGTTTTTCCCGATTTGAGCAGTTTCATGGATGATCGCTGTAGGATGGATCCCCTCAAAGCCCGATTTTCCTGAAGGAAGAAGAAGATGGGCGATTTGCTGAAAGGTGTGGGAGGGATTATCCGATACAAGATAACTTTTCCCATCGAAAAGATGGGTGCCTAGCCCTACGCAAATGACTCCTGCTTTGGAATCTTTCATGGCATTTACGTATTTGGGGTTGGCTAAAAAAGCGGTTGTCAAGAAAGAGGCATCCCCAGAGGACGCCTCTTCCAAAGTATTCACTCCGGTGATGACAAGTTCCGGATCGCCGACTAGCTCAGCTTTGATTTTCTTGGCAAGTTCTTTTAAAGAATATGCCATCAGCCAGCCTTTTGCAATGCAGTTTCATCGATCGCATCGAGGAGATCTTCGTTATTATCTGCCGCTTTTTTCGCGTTTGCAGCTTCTTCAAAGATTTTGTCCATTTCAGTTACGACTAAGTTAGTGACATCATAGTCCGGGCTAATATAAAAACAAGCTTCTTTGTTGATGACAAAGTTCAGGTTTTTCTCTTTTGCAATTTTTTCAGATGCAGATGCAATGGATGTGCTCATCTTTTGTACCATTTGGTAATTTGCATGTTGCAACATTTGATAATATTGCTGTTGAGCTCTGCCTAAATCTTCTTGCAGAGTTTGATGTTTGACTTTGAGATCTTCCTCAGCTTTGGGAGAAAGGCTGTCTAGATATTCGGTATCTTCAAACTTAGAGCTGATTTCCCGAAGCTCTTTTTCCGTATTTTCAATGTAAGAGACGAGCTGTTTTCGCAAAGCTTCCATGCTTTCTTGCTCTTTTTGGCCTGCTTTGGATTCAGTAATACAGTCGGAAAAATTGACCACGCCAATGGATTTGGGCTCATCGGCAAATACCGCCCCAAAACACAAAGTCAAAACGAATAAAAAAATGTTACGCATAATTGCTCCTTTCAAAAGATTTAAAATGTTCCTCCCATCGAGAAAAATACTCTTTGCCATTTATGGTTATGCCGGTCTTCTCTGATAAGCGGAATACCCCAGCCAACCATGATGGGCGTTCTATTTCCAATATCGATGCGGGCCCCAAAGCCTGTTGTGGGCCTAATATCGGTGACGGCAAAAGAATCGAACGACACACTTCCCACATCGACAAAGACGAAAAGATCGAGGACTCTCACAATCTCGTGGTTATATTCGAGGGAAACTAGACTCGATGATAGCCCCCCTTTTGGGGTGCTAGTTGCATGGAGTTTGCCGTTGTCGTCGCGAAGATGGATGACGGGACCTAAAAGAAATGGCTTATAGCCCCGTACCGTATTATCGCCGCCAAGGAAAAATCTCTCGCTATAGGGGATGTGTTCTCGATCGGTTTTCCCAAATGGAATCATATATTTGAAATCACCGCGGAATTTCAACGTTCCTTTTCTACAAATGGGCACATAGATTGAATTGATATAGCTTGCTTTAAAAAATTGATAGTTCCCCCCAACCCCAGCAACTTCACCTTCCAGATAAGATCGCCATCCTCTTGTTGGCTTGAAAGGACGATCTGTTGAATCATAGCTGATATTGCCGCTAAATGCAGAGACAAGCCCTTGTTGATCGATCAATTCTCTTTGTTTATCGAGCGACTCTTCTGAAATTGAATTTGACTCTCCCCAAGTTCCTAAATCCAAATGGTCAAAGGAATGGCGTAGGCGCTGTCTTACTCCGGCAGTCCAATATTGGGAAAGTGGATAGTTTGTGTAGACAGAGCCGCCATAAGTTCTTACCGTTACATCATTTTGCAGCGTGCTATAGGTTTGGCTAACCTCAACTCCTAGGCGCCAAAGAGTGTCATTGACATAAGGATTCATCCAGGAAACTAAGATATTGCTCTCTTTTTTACCTACTGTTCCTCGGACATGGAAATATTCCCCTCCGCCACGAAGGCAAGAAAGTTTACCCAAAAGAGCATTTCCAACTCCTGAAATGCAAAAGTTTCTCTCTGTTAAATCCAGTCCGCCAAAGATGCTATCTACAGAGCTTAAGCCCATAAAGAGGCTTACATTTCCTGTCGACGTTTCTTCCACTTCGATGTAGACGTCTCGGTAATTTTCATCTTCATCGGGATTGCGAACTGCATAGACATTCACGCTTTTGAAATAGCCGATCGCCTCGAGTCTTTGCTGCGTTGCTTTGAGTTTTCTCGAATCAAAAGTCTCTCCCGGGACAAGAAGCGATTCGCGTAAGATCACATTGCATTTTGTCGAGGTATTGCCAAACATCTGAATGATTCCGATTTTGTAGGGCTTTCCCTCTTCAATCACATAATCGACATCAAAGATAGGTTCACATTCACTTAATGTTGCCTCAAATTGGACGCTTGTGTCGATATAGCCTTTTTGTCCGTAAAGATCTTTGATCACCTGGGCAGTTTCTCTCATCTTTTCCGGCGAATAAGTAGATCCGGGAGAAGCGATCGCTCTTTTCTCAAGCTCGCCCGTTGAGATCAGCGAGTTGCCCTCGAAAGTGATTTTGCCAAAGCGGTAGATGACACCCTTATTCACATCGATTTGGATGATGAGTTTTCCGCTTTGAGGATCTTCATAACGGTTGATATTGACCTCTGCATCGGCATAGCCCAGATCTTGCAGATAATTGATGATCGCCATCCGATCTTGCTCTAAACCCTCATCTCGGTAAATTCCGCTTCCTGTGAGCCAGCTTGTTAAGAAATTGTACTTTTTCAAGTACATCTGCTCTTCAATTGCACTTTTCTCTTTTTTCGTAAGGCCTGTGATAGTGATTTCTTTGATGTAGCCCGGACTCCCTTCGTGGATTTCAATTACGACATCGACTTCATTGGTGCCGGGAACCTGCTCTAAAGAATAAGAGAGCTGCGATTCGAAATATCCTTTCTTAAAATAGTATTCCTTAACCTTATTGAAATTTTTGTTGAACTTTTGCCTGTTAAAGACGGTATTTGTCTTGATATCGAGCTCTTCTTGCAAAGTCGATGTGCGAAACTGATTGTTTCCTACCCATATGATTTGATGGATGATTGGTCTTGGAGTTACATGAATCACAATGGCGAGTTTGCCATCTTTCATCAGGATAGATGGCTCCACTTTTTCAAATTCTTCGGATAAGGATTTCAAATCATTGTCAAAAATGACTTGCGAAAACCGGTCTCCCGGCTGCGTTTTCATCCGGCTAAGAACAGAAGTTGAATCTCCTTGGCCCGTTTCTGAGTCCATGATGATTTCAATATTTGAGATTTTCCTATCATCGTAAAACTCTGTTGCAATGAGCGGTGCAGTTAGCACGCTAAAAAGTATGGAGGAATAGAGTAGAAGACGTCCTTGCTCAAACATGAACGTCTGATTATAAATGAGTTTTTTCTAATCGTCAATTAGAACTTCTAAAAAGATTGTCTTCCTGAAAAGGCTCTAGTCAGCGTGCCGCCATCAATGTATTCCAGGCTGCTTCCAACAGGAAGTCCAAATGCTAGCCTCGAAACTTCGGCGCCATTTTTTCGGCTAAGCTGCTGCTTGAGATAAAGAGCTGTTGTATCGCCCTCCAATGTAGAATCAAAAGCGATGATCACTTCCTTGATCCCATGTTTGGCTATTCTCTCTTCAATTCGATCCAGCCTAAGAGACGTGGCATGCCTTCCATCGAGGGGGGAAAGAAGGTGTTCAATTACATGATACAGCCCTTTGAAAACGCGGATGGCTTCAATGGCAAAAGCATCTCTTGGCGACGAAATGATGCAAAGGCGCTCCGTATCGCGGGACGGCGCGCAAAATTGGCAGGTGCCTCGATCGGTAAGACAGCCGCAGGTTAAGCATGGGGGAAGATTTTCGGTTGCAGTATGGAGAGTATCGGAGAGCTCTTTGAGCTCATTTTTGGGCCAGCTGAGAAGCTCAAAGGCAAACCGCTCTGCCGTGCGGGTGCCGACGCCGGGCAGTTTCTTGAGATAGGAGATGAGGGATCGGAGGTCTTCCGGCAGAGTCAACATGACCTTAAGAATAGCAAATAGATCTTTGAATGCGAAGCGTTAAAATTTTTCCTTACTGGTTTCTTTTTATCCCCTTTTCAGGTAGACTTGGGGCCAATGTTAAAGAAATTGGTACACCAAGCAAAAATAATTGGAACCGGCTCTTACCTTCCCACGCGGGTCTTGACGAATCAAGATCTAGAGCAGATGGTGGAGACCTCCGATGAGTGGATCGTAACACGCACCGGAATGAAAGAGCGCCGTTTGGCCCGTTCCGATGAATACACCTCTGATATGGGGCTACAGGCCGCAAAACTGGCCATTCATGATGCGGGGCTGACGGCAGAACAGATCGATTTCATTATTGTCGCTACCTTGACTCCGGACTATATCTTTCCCAGCACGGCTTGTTTGATTCAAAAAGGGCTTGGGATCAAGGGGGTTGCCGCCGTTGATATCCAGGCAGCATGTACGGGCTATTTATACGCCCTTTCCCTAGCTAAAGGTTGGGTGGAGACGGGGGCATATAAAAATATTTTAATTGTAGCTTCTGAAAAGCTCTCAGCCATCACCGACTATAAGGACCGCTCAACATGCGTTCTTTTTGGAGATGGGGCTGCAGCTTGCGTCGTTTCGGCCGAGAGTAGCAAGGGGCTTATCGTTGATACGGTAAAACTAGGAGCTGACGGTGAAGAGGCAGAGCTACTGATTATGCCGGGAGGAGGAAGCCGCCAGCCGGCAACAGCGGAGAGCGTCGCAGGTGGGCAGCATTTCATCAAAATGGCCGGAAATGAGGTGTTCAAACACGCAGTGCGCAGGATGGAAGCGGCAAGCAAGGAATGTCTAGAAGCCGCCAAAATCGATGAAAAAGAGATTGCCTGGGTGATTCCGCACCAAGCCAATATTCGGATCATTGATGCCATGGCCAAGCGCTTTAAGCATTTGCCTCCGGAAAGAGTCTTTAAAACCGTTCACAAATATGGAAATACATCAGCATCTTCTGTTGGGATTGCTTTGGATGAACTTTTGAAAGAGAAGAAGGCAAAATCAGGAGAAAAGATCTTGCTTACCGCCTTTGGAGCGGGACTTACTTGGGGAGCAGCGGTTTTGCATTATGAGTAAAATTGCTTTTCTTTTTCCAGGACAAGGTGCGCAATACCCAGGAATGGGGAAAGATTTTGCTACTGCTTTTCCTGAGGCTAGAGCCGTTTTTGAAGAAGCAGATGAGATCTTAAAAGAACATCTTTCAAGAATTGTATTTGAAGGGGCTCTCGATCTTTTAACAGAGACCAAATACAGCCAAATTGGGATTTTTGTAACGAGTATAGCAATCTTGAAGACGATCCAAAAGCAGATGCCTGAAATCAAGCCTTATGTTTGTTCGGGTTTGAGTTTGGGAGAATATACCGCTCTTTATGCATCGGGAAGGCTGGGATTTCAAGAGACTTTGCTATTGGTCAGGGAAAGGGCAAGACTCATGAATGAAGCTTGCGAAAAAACGGCAGGCGCTATGTCGGCTGTTTTAGGAATGGATGGAAAGCAAATTGAAGACGCGATTCAGGGAATCGATGGGGTTTGGATTGCCAACTACAATGCTCCCGGACAAATTGTGATTTCGGGGACGAAAGAGGGAGTAGAACGTGCTTCTTTGGCACTGAAAGAAAAAGGGGCCAAACGGGTCATTCCATTAACGGTGCATGGAGCATTTCACAGTGGTCTTATGCAAAGCGCCCAGGCGGGGCTTGAGGAGTTTGTCCAAAAGGCAAACATTGCAGAATCAGAGATCGGATTTGTGATGAATGTCCCCGGCAATTTTGTGAAGGGTACGGATGAGATTAAGAAAAATTTAGTAGAACAAGTTACAAAATCGGTCCGTTGGGAGCAGGGGATCATGGCCATGGAAGGGATAGATTTATTTATTGAGATTGGGTGTGGAAAAACGCTTGCCGGACTAAATAAAAAAATCGGTATCAAAGCTCCTACAATACCAATTGATAAAGTAGAGGATCTGGACAAAATTGCAGAGGTGCTATGCAGCAGCAAATGCTAAATGAGAAAAGTGCGATTGTTACGGGAGGGACTGCCGGGATTGGAAAGGCAATTGCTACCCTTTTTGTAGAGCAAGGAGCAAATGTTGCGATTTTCGGAACCAATAAAGAGAGATCTGAGCAAGTAGTTCAAGAATTAGAAAAAATGAAGGTCCGTCCCGAGCAGAAAATCCGCTCATTTTTAACTGATGTTTCCAAGACGAAAGATGTGGAAGAGACGATTGCGAAGGTGATGGGGGATTTTGGCAAGGTTGACATTTTGGTCAATAATGCAGGGATTACCCGCGATAACCTTTTGATGAGGATGAGTGAAGAGGACTGGGATCGGGTCGTCGAAGTGAATTTGAAATCGGTGTATAATTTGTGCAGAGCTCTCTATAGGCCCATGATGAAGGCCCGCTCCGGATCGATCATCAACATTGCTTCTGTCATTGGCCTGATGGGAAATGCAGGCCAGGTTAACTATGCGGCTTCGAAATCGGGAATGATTGGATTTACCAAATCGCTTGCAAAGGAACTGGCAAGCCGAGGGATTCGGGCAAATTGCATTGCTCCCGGATACATCGAAACGCAGATGACAAATGTTTTAGGAGAACAAATCAAGGAACAGATTCTGACAAAAATTCCGCTGAGCCGCATTGGCCAGCCCCGCGATATTGCACACGCAGCGCTTTATTTAGCCAGCGATCTATCGAGCTATGTCACGGGACAGGTTCTTGCAGTCGATGGCGGGATGGTCATGTAAATTTTATTAACATTGGGAAACAGTATGACAATACAAAAAGAAGTGATTGATATCATCGTTGAGCAGCTAGGAGTAGATGCTAATGATGTATCGCCAGAAAAATCGTTTGTTGAGGACCTCAACGCAGACTCATTGGATCTTACCGAGCTAATCATGACCTTTGAAGAGCGTTTTGGTTTTGAGATCTCAGAAGAAGATGCCGAGAAGCTCAAAACCGTTGCCGATGTCATCGAGTACATCGAAAAACGGAAAGTCAACGCTTAAATTTCACCCCAAAAGTGATGCATTTTTGGGGAGCCCTAATAGCACCGAGCTCAGCGAGGCTATTTGTGGTCTTCTTTGAATTCTTGAATCAATAGGGTTGGATCATCACCTGCTCCTTTAGTGAGCTGGGTGACAAGTCCATCTGTCATTGAAATATCATGTTTTGCAAACATTACTTCTCTATTGCAAAGCGATATTAGTTTTTCCCATTCTGAATGTTCAGTATGTGAGATCTGGTTCTGGGGTACTTCTTCAAATTGTGGAAGTTGCTGATTTGCATAAGTAATGACTTTCTGGGCAGCTTCTTTTAAATGATCTGCTAAGGGATCGATTTCCCGAATACGATTCCTCAAAGTATTAAAATCTAATGTTTCCAATTCATCTATTTTATTAAAAAACATTTTCTGATCACCCCGCACAGTATCGTAACGTTTTTTAATTTCCTTGTAGACTTCTCTCAGTTCATGAAGGGTTGGGATTGAGAGGGATATATTTTGTGTAGTCATGGTTTTCCTCACTGTTGTTTTTTGTGGATTATAGAAGATAGTTCTGAGATAGAATTATTTACCAGCGTTAGATAGTTCTCTGCTGTTTTTACATGGAATTTGATGCAATGAATATTGTTTTCCCATTCATCTAAGTATTGCTCATTTTCATTGGGCCTGGATGGGACAATTGTTTGTGTTGCAAAATCGATCACTATTTGAGCTGCCTGTTGAACTCTATGTCCTTGGGTCTCGATTTGATCGATCCGACTTTTAAGCGTATCGTAATCTTGAGATATAGATTCATCGTAGAGTGTTATAAAAGATTCGTATAAATCTCCAGCCTCGGCAATTTTGATCTCAATTGTGTCAACTCTTGCTTCGAATTCTTCAAGCGTTGAAAGACCTGTTCTCGCAATAGATAAAGACATTTGACCTCCTATTTATCCTTTAAAGCCTGTTCCAAAGATTGGGATAAGTTGAATTGGATGAGAGCATATCGTAGGCTGTTATAAGCGAGTCCTTGTTGAGTCACCCATGTTGTTGCATTTTCATCGTTATAGGGGCATGGATTGTTAAGAAGAGGTTTGAAATACTCATTGTAGTATCTAAAAACGTGATAAGCTGCTGCACGTACCTTTTGAGCCGGCTGCTCAATTTCATCAATCCTTTGTTTGAGATCAAAGGAATTAAGGCGATTCAATTCCTTGCACTTTTCGTGAAAAGTTTGAGCCAATTCCTCGACCTTGGCAGACAGTTGTTCTATCTCATTTCTTTGATTAGACAACTTTTCAATGGTTGGAAGATCAAAAATAGGGATTACAAGAGTTGTTGCGGTCATGGTACCTCCTTAAATGGAGGGCGATGTTAACATTTTATTTAATTAATTTAAATAAAGTTTTAGGAATGAAGAGATCGGGCACGGGCAGGGGTCCCAAAAGGCGCATCGTCTTTGGGGTAGAGAGGCACAGGCACAGGCACAGGCACGGGCACGGGTTTTAAATATTTAACACTTGGAAAGAGAGAAGATGGATGTCATCTTCGAGGTCTTTGCGGCGGATTGCAAAGCCGATTTCTTTTTGGAGCATGGCGGATGTTGTTTCCAGGCCATCTTGGGCAAAGACTTTAAGGACCCGGGAAAGGAGGTGGGAAATTTGATTTGGCGAGCGGTAAAAGTTAAAGAGGCCTTGGTTGAAGAGAAAGAAAAAGTCGCCTGGCTCAATGGAGAATGTTTTTCCATTGGGATCCATCCATTTTGATTCTTTGAGAGACCATAAAAGGGGTGTTTGGGGCCCTTCCCAATGAAGAGTTGATTGATTGAGATCTAGAGTTATAAAGGTGCGGGCTTTGGTTTTTTTGGCATATTTGTATCGGATCAGAAGATCGTACATCCCTTCAAAACCGGCGCTTTCAGCCTCAGCCATATGGATATGAAAAAGATGGGGAGATTCGTTTTTGGGAAAATCAAGAAGGAGGCCTCTTGGATTTTCAGAAAAAGCAGAAATGGGTTTGACATGAATGGCATCGGATCTGCAAGCGTCGATATTTTTTTGCAGCATCATATGCGCTAGCATCATGGAGCACTCATATTCTCCATACGTTTTTTCCCGAAGAATGGAATTTTCTTTGAGCCGGTTGATATTTTCATGCAAGCATTCACTCATTGTATTGAGCGTATTGGCAAGCTCGGCAATTTCTTTTGGCCCTTTGATCTTGATCGATTGCCCATATTGGCCGGCTGCAATGGCAAGGGCTGAATTATTGAGCTTTTGGACAGGGCGGGAGAGTCTATGCGCAATCCAAAATAAGACCCCGATCATGAGCATTAACAAAAAAGAGGCGCTGCCAAAGACCAAATAGAGGCATTTTTTCAGCTCTTTTCCTTGGAGATGATCGATGAGCTGATAGGCTGCAATGAAGGAGATCAAGGCAATGCCGCTAATCAAGGGGGGAAGGAAAAAAAGAAGAAGCCTCGATCGAATTTTCAACTGGGGGCTCCCTGTCTATGTCTACAAGGAATTTCATGGGAATAGGTTTGTAGAAGCGACACGGCAACGCTTGGGCATTCGGAAATAATCGAAAGAAGATGGCTTCTTGACATAGTCAAAAAGAGGGCGTCTGTTTTAGCAATTGCAGCGTAGCTTCTTGGCTGCTCATTGAAGAGCGACTCGTCGCCGAAAAATTCACCTTTATTGAGCTCGCAGATAGGCTTAAGATAAGAATCGCAAATTTGGACCGTCCCTTTTTCAATGAAATAGATCCGATTGGCAACTTGGCCTGTCAGAAAGATTTTTTCACCGGCATCGTAGTCATCTTCATACAGCTTTTCAGCAATTGCCAAAAGAAGCTCCAGCTCTAGATCGCTAAAGATTCGGACCGTTTTTAAAAAGAAGGCCTTTTCAATCAAACTTTTCATGTTGTACTAGTCTCCAATAATTCATAGGCATATTTATGCAGTGGCTCTTCGGAGTGCCTCATCTGTTCTCTCAGCTGCTGTCTCCAATTTGGCATTTGGAGCTTTGCTTTCAGCCGAATCGCTGCGACTTTGTCAAAAAGGGAAGGTGAGGCTTCAAGCTTATCTAAAAGCTCGGACAAGGTGAGTTTTGGATAATTTCCCTGCCAGCGAAGACATGCCGCCATTTTTTCTTCTAAAGGCAAATCGTCGACAAGAGGGGCGAGCATTCGGAAAATTCGATGTTCACAAGTTTTTTGCAGGCTCTCTACTGCATGCGCATGGATTTTCTGGTTTCGGCTATGCAGCGCTCTTACAAGAAGCTCCGGATCTTCAATCGATCCTGCGGCCCCTAAAAGATGAATGACCCAATCGATGACCGAATGGTATCCGGTCATTAGGGCATCTGCCAAAATATCGAGATCATAAAGAGGATACTGCGTCTGGATTGTATGGGCAAAGTAGAAATAAAAATAGGCGCGGTCAATTTCAATGTCGAGAATGTCCATCAGGTTTGCTTTCAGCTGGGCAACTGCCAGCTTGCCCAAACTTTTGCAAGCTAAAATCCTCGCTCTTTCTGCAATGGCGATGTCTTTGGTAATAGAGAGGAGGATCGGGACGATTTTGAGCCCCATTTGGCAAATGATCGCCTCAGTGAGCCTTCTTTCGTTAGGGCGGAAATGGACGCTGGCAAGAAGGATCTCTTTCACTGTTGTCGAATCGGCAATTTTGCCGAGCGCTTTCAGTAGCTGCAGACGAAAATAATTATCCCTGGCAGCAGCTAATTCTTCGATGATGCGGGGGGCATATCGGCTTAAAGTTTTGCTTGCCAGATGAGAGATGCAGCGAGCTGCGGCCCTTTTCACCGGGATCGATTCATGGGAGAGAAGCGGTAGGGCTTTTTCTGTCTCTTCAGGGTTTTGCCCTTCTGCCAAGATATCAAGCGCCATGCTGATTTCATCGATGCGGCTTGATTTGAGCATCAGCTCGATCTTTTTAGAAACAATCGTTCGATCAAGAGCTGTCCTGTCGCCCGATTTTTTCAAAGTCAAAAGGGCAGCACCTCT
Source organism: uncultured bacterium (assembly GCA_964641775.1). Lineage (GTDB taxonomy): Bacteria > Chlamydiota > Chlamydiia > Chlamydiales > SM23-39 > CAIPFQ01. The sequence goes on from CAZXLK010000014.1 coordinate 14,860, forward strand.
TAAAAAGAGATCGGGATGATCGATGTCCTCATCGGGTTTTTCCAAAGGGCATCTCCCTTTTTTTGCTAAATACAAATTGGCCCATTTGGATAGCTCGGGAGAGTCGGTTGTTTTGACCCACTCGGATACTGCTGTGAGGATTCTCGAGGCATTGGAAAAAGCGCTATTGTCTAGGACCTTGAGTAACTGGATTTTTTGCAAAGTCCCAAAATCTTTGGCGGCGATTAGAATATTTGGGAGAACGGATGGGTCGCCAAGCTCTAGAAGCGCGCCTGCAGAAAGAAGTTGGATTTCTTGGGAAGAGGATTTCAATGAGGCCAAAATGTCTTGTTTGGCCTCTTTTTGCTCTTTTCGCGACATCGTGCTAAGCCAATTTTTTAATTTTCTGTCGAAGTGAAGGGCATTGTCTTTGAGGTTGGATAAAATAGCTCTGGAATAGATGGAGCGGATTGTAATGGCGAGCAAGAGGGCGCCAAGGGTTAAAATCAGGCCAAGCCAATGGCTTGCCTGTTGAAAGGCAAAAAGAAGAAGGGCGCTAAGAAGCATCCCCGAGTGCTCGAAAAAGGAATCATTGATGATCCTGACCTTCGATTTGAGCTTTGCCGGCACTGCATTTGACATGATATTGAAGCAGTTATCTTCAATGGTAAACAAGACGCCGTCACAGGCAATGAGCCCAAGGACTGCAAGGCCCATCCCATCGGAAAAGATCCAGCCCACATAGACGGCAAGGAAAAAGAGGGGGGTTACCAAAATGTCATTATTGAGCCCGGTCCGTCTGACAAAACGGCTATAGAGGAAAACACCCACAATGATATTGCAAAAGGAGATCATCGCTCGGCATTTGCCTAAAAAGGCAGCTATTTTTCCTTCGCCTTCAGGGAGGCCTTGAAAGGCCCTTTCAAAGGATTCCATGTAGTTGAATTCGGTCACAGTGAGAAGAAGCTGGATAAAAAGGCTAAGAAGGAGAAGGACGATGGTGAAGCGGGAGCGGAAAATCAGCCGGACGATGGAGGCAAAAGAGTCGCGGTTTGCGGAAAAAATCCCTTCGATGCTGTCATCATGGACCGCTTTGGCTTTACGGGCGATCCTTCTCGCTTCAAAAAGGGCGTAGGTAATGGAGCAGGAGGCCATGATAAGAAGCCCGGAGAAGCCGAAAAATTGAAATAATAGATTAATCGAAACTCCGGCCAAAATGGTGCCGAAAAAGTAAGAGGCGCTATAGATCGAATAGAGCCTTTTGGCATCTTGCAGATCATGGTATTGGTCAGTAAAAGCCCAGGAAACTGCAATCATGAGGGCAAAAAAGATGCGGGAAGTAATTTTCATCCCATACCAGAAAAATGGGGGCGGATCTGCCATTCCGATCACAGAGGCTGAGACGGCAGTTGCAATGATTCCAATGCCAAGAGCAACGGTTAAGATCCGATACGGGCTGGTCATCCGGAGGAAATAAAGGACCAATGAGGAAGCGCAGATCATCCCTGTGGCGATGGAAAGATAAACATAGGGGAGCGAATGGGCCCCTACTTTTTCCAGAAAGAGGCTATCAGAAATCGTGTCGAGGCAAGAGCTGCCAAGCGCCCAAAAAACGGCCAGGCGGACAAAGCGGAAGGCATGGACTCCCTCTCCCGAATAGACCCCAAAAATCTTTCTAATGAACTTTTGCAATTCCCACCCTTAAAACCGAATCCTATTGTAAGGCAACGGGTTTTTTTTCTATAGTGAGTTTTGTGAAAATTGATAGATATAAGATCGGATTTGTCGGATTTGGCCATTTGGCCCAAATTTTGTGCAAATCGATCACCTTGGCAAAGCTCATTCCTCGCTCCCAGATCCTTTTTGTAAGACGGGATCCGAAAAAAATCCTTAACGCCCAAAAAGAGTTCGGGATCACTTCGGCAAGTTTGGACACCGTAGTGACACGGTCTGATTTGATCCTTTTTTGCGTAAGGCCGGGCCAGGCCGAGGAAGTTTTGAAGGAGCTGAGGCCATTGGACTTAAGCAAAAAAATGGCGATCTCTGTCATGGCAGGGGTAAGTTCAGGCTATTTTGAAAAGATTTTAGGCTCTTTGAATCTTGTCAGGGCCATGCCGAATATTGCTATGGAAGTTGGGGAATCGATGACCGTTTTAGCCCCTAGCAAGCATTCAAGTAATGAGCTGAAGAGCTTAACTCAGGTTTTCTTTGCAAGCCTTGGCAAGACCATGGAGCTCCCTGAGAGCTGCATGGATGTGGCGACTGCTCTTTGCGGAAGCGGACCTGCATTTGTTTTTCGGTTAATTGAGGCAATGGCCATGGAGGCAGAAAAAGAAGGAGTGCCAAAAGAAAAAGCATTGCAGATGGCAGCGCAAACTTTCTTAGGTGCTGCGAAAATGCTCCTAGCCGGTGAAACAAGCCTTCAAGATTTACAACGGCAAATCGCATCTCCCGGAGGAACTACTGAAGCCGGGCTGAGAGTTTTTCATGAAATGAAAATCGGTGAGAAACTTCAAGATGTTGTTCGCGCAGCATCATCAAAAGCAAAGTTCATTTCGTGAATATCTTTATACTTACTTGTTAGATTTCGATTGAGAAAAAGTCTTTTTTCGAGGTAAATTGGGTAGAATATTTTGATGCGATTTTTGGATATGGAAACGAGAAAACTTGTTATTATAGGATCTGGCCCTGCAGGTTATACTGCAGCGCTTTACGCAGCGCGGGCGAATCTAGAGCCTTTTCTTTTTGAAGGTTTTATGTCGGGAGGTCTTCCCGGCGGACAGCTCATGACTACCACAGATGTGGAAAATTATCCCGGGTTTCCCGATGGAATTTTGGGACCTGAAATGATGGTCCTTTTCAAGAAACAAGCGGAGCGTTTTGGAACGAAAGTTGTCGGTGAAGATGTTGAATGGGTCGATCTAAACCAAAAGCCGTTTTTGATTCATGGAAGTAAGACAGAGGTTAGGGCGCACGCTTTGATCATTGCGACCGGTGCAACAGCGAAAAGATTGGACATTGAGGGCGCACGTGATGGGGAATTTTGGCAAAAAGGGGTGAGTGCCTGCGCTGTTTGCGATGGAGCTGCTCCTATTTTTCGGGGAAAGGCTGTTTTTGTTATTGGCGGAGGGGATAGCGCAATCGAAGAGGCAATGTTTTTAACAAAGTACGCAAGCCGCGTTTTCATTGTCCATCGGCGCCATGAATTTCGAGCATCCAAAATCATGGGCGAGCGGGCAAAGAAACATCCCAAAATCGAAATTCTTTGGAATAGCGCGATTCAGAAGGTCTCAGGAGACAATATTGTCCGCTCTGTAAGGATCAAAAGTCTGGAAAGCGGAAAAGAAGAAGAAAAGGAAGCCGGAGGAGTTTTCTTTGCCATTGGACACCAGCCAAATACTCAATTTCTTGAGGGACAGTTGGAAATGGATCCTGTCGGTTATTTGATTGTAGAGCCCGGAACGACCAAGACGAAAAAAGATGGAGTTTTTGCCTGCGGCGATGTGCAAGATCCACGATATAGGCAAGCGGTTACCGCTGCAGGATCCGGATGCATGGCAGCTTTGGATGCAGAGCGTTATCTCACAGAGGCGGGAATAGAATGAAGACTTTTGCCATGAGCTTCCTTTTTCTTATAACGGAAGTGATGGCAATTGAAGTGCAGCCTTGGTTTGGCGATGTCTATGAATTTCATTTTTTGCAAAGCTACTCCTATAGCTGGTTTGAATCTGTACAGGGCTCAAGACCCCATTTTGATAAGTATTTCTATTCGAATCTCATTTATTCGGGAGTGGAGTTTTCTCCAACTCCTGTTTGGGATGTCGATTGGGATATCCAATTTGCTGCAACATCAAAAGTCCCATTTAATTTTCGCACCTTAGCCTTTCAAGTTCGGTATTTATGGTTTGATGATATCATTGGCGATCCGGTGAGTTTTGCCACTGGGGCAAGCGCCCGTTTTACAGCGTCTTCCAGTTTGAAAGATGTGAGCTGTCCTTCACATAGCAATGTCGATTTTGAGGTGAATTTTTCCTTAGGCAAGGAATTTGATCCGCAAGAAAATTGGCGCTTTCGCGCTTGGGTTTTTGGAGCCATTGGCCATGCCAATCGGGGCTCTCCTTGGGTGCGCGCTATTGCAAGTCTTGAGATGAATCGATGCGATATCCATAAATGGGCTGTCTATGCAAGCGGCATTAACGGATATGGGAGCCATACTCACATCAATGTGGATCATTTTTACGGCTATGCCAAGGTGAGGGAAAAAGCAATCGATCTTGGCATCCGTTATGGCTATGGAATTGGAGTATGGGGAACCTTGCGGATTGATTACATCCGAAGAGTTCTTGCCAAAGCTGCCCCCCAAAATGTCAATAACCTCATGATCAGCTGGCTTCTGCCCTTCTGTATTTAAAAAACAAAAATCACAGAAAAAAACTAGGTCCTATTGCGATTGGCACCTAGATTTACAGCCGCAAGAAGATCGACATTTACATTTATAAGGTCGCTCCTGTCCAGTGCAACCACATTTGTGATTGTTACCGCTGTTATTGTAACCATTGTTATTGTTGCCACGGTTGTTATTGCCACTGTTATTGTAACCATTGTTATTGTTGCCACGGTTATTATTGCCACTGTTATTGTAACCATTGTTATTGTAACCGCTAGAGTCATTCGTGTCGTTCGCGGCCTTCGCCTTTGAGTAGCCCGAGTCATTGGAAACACAAGATGTTAAGCAAAAAGAGCAAAAAATCATAAGAATCAATTTCATAAAATACCTCCACCTAAAATGTATGGGTATCTTTTTTTTTAAATATTTGCTAGGGAAAATTAGATTATTACGTATTTAATTAAAATTTAAGGTGATACATATTCCATTGATCTTCAGGTTAAAATCTTTTTCCTCTATAAAAACTTCCAACCAGAATACCAAAACCTACTACGATCATTGTAATGCCCCCAAAGATGTATTCTTTGGTTTTGTGGGGATACTCATTTGCCATCTCTTTCAAAAATCGATTAGCGAAGGTATCTGTTTCATTCATCCCCCAAACAAGGAATGTAATCCCCAAGGCTAAAAGGAGCAATCCACCTATACGAATAATTGTGATAACCATAGAAACTCACAGTTTTTTTTAAAAACTCAGCATCCATAATTTGACTACTTTTGTCAAGGAGGAGAGTAACTATTGCCGTATTAATTCATAGAAATTTGGCGAACTATTGCTTAACATCTCTTATCTTTAGAGCTTTCTTTTAAAAGGGCGGCTTGCCTGAAAGTATTTGCTCGATCATAAGGATTGGGGTGAATATGGGAGTCTGTTAGCATATTGTATGTATAGCGATTTTGGATTATCCATTCTTTCAATGTTTGCGCCCGATTCTCTCGCGCCTCATATAGATCTATAATTCTGATAGATTTTCCAAATAGTTGTTGCGAAACATATTTAATGTGAGCAGATTCCACGGCTTTATCAATAAAAGACTCATAGTCATCGGCCATAGCATGTAATTCTTTTACGTGTCCATGTCGAATGGAAAAAGCATCAGCGCCTAGCTCATCTCTTCTATCTTTATACCAACGTGCTTTAGTTATAAAAGCAAATTGAGCACAGGTTGTGACCAAGAAAGCTCCTGACCAGACAAGCGATTCCAAAAAACTTGTTGGCTCTGAAAAAGGGAAATATAGATTTGCTATCTTATAAGCTGAAAAAAGAAGAGCCGCTCTCACAGCACTAGCCCCTATATCAGATGCCGAATCCCTATTGTATAAATGTCCCAATTCATGCTTGATGACCCCTCTTGCAAAGAGACACTTTTTTCGATTCAATCCAATCAAATTATCGGCAATCGGCTTAGAAATAGCTACGGTATTCCATCCCTTGGCATACGCCACATGTTTCAGACAATCACTACTACTATCTATTTTGCAAAAATAGTTGTCTTTGTTTAGACCGCACTCTTCAACAATTTCATAAAAGACATCTTGAACTTTTTGATCTGTCTCTTCTAAATCTCCAAGCCAATTAAAATAAGCATAGGCATTCATTCTCAGGTCATCAATACACCGTACAACAGACACAATCCTGGGAGCGTAAGACAAATAGTTACAGCATTGATAGACAATATTCATAAAATTTGCCAACGCATTTTAGACATTCACTTAAATTACATCAAGAAAATAGAACATCACTTTTTAACATGCATACACTTGAATAGTATGGTTTCATGGGTTATTTAAAAAACTTGTGGTCTCCTTTTGGTTGTTTATGCAATCGCAATACATGAAAAAATGCGCCTCTCTGGCTGTTGTGATCTTAACTTTCATCACCGGCATTACCCCATTGCATGCGGTGGATTTACTTCTTGAAGCTAAAGCTGCCTATTTTCTTCCGACGGATCATAAATTTCGAGAAATCTATTCTGGAGGAGGAATATATGGGGGGGAGTTAACTTGCCAGGTTCGTAAAAAGTTTTATGGATGGATCAGTGCAGATTATTTCTCTAAAAAAGGATTTTCAATCGGAGA
>CAZXLK010000015.1:0-19546 GCA_964641775.1 uncultured bacterium
GATGATTTGGGTAAAGCCATTTGTGACATGGGTATCCAGCATGTAATTCAATAGAGCCCATTCAAGTCTTGCCCCAAGTCCTGTGTAGAGAGGCCAGCCGGAGCCGGCAATTTTTGCAGCCCGTGGAAAATCGAAAAGGTGGAGTTTTTCATTCAATTCGACATGGTTTTTAAAAGGAAAAGAAAAGGTCGGTTTATCACCTACTGTTTTGATGCAAACATTGTCTTTGGGAGAAGGGGAGACGGGGATATCGTCCATGGGAAGATTTGGCAAAACGGCCAGAGCCGCATGGACCTCGCCTTCAAGTTTGGCTGCAAGAGGTTCCAGTTTTGCGATTTTTTCGCCAAGCTTTCCCATTTCTTGCATAAAAGGTGCGATATCTTCCCCCTTTTGCTTGAGATAGCCGATTTCTTTGGAAGAGTGGTTTTTCTTTGCTTTGAGCTCTTCCATTTCAGTCAGAGTTTTTCTTAAGCTAGCATCGAGTTCTAAAATAGGGCCAAGATCGGCATCGGGGGCTTTGGTTTTTAGCCTTGCTTCAAAGGTCTTTGGGTCTTTTCTCAGTTCTTTGATATCGAGCATGAAAAAAATGTTAAAAGATGAACATTTTAAAAAACAGTCGAAATTTGTATAATGGGAATCTATGAAGTATCCCGCCTCAAAAAATCCTTTAATTCTTCGCTACCACCGCCTGATGGACGCCTTTGCCAAGTCCGATGATGAGAGAGATTTTTATTTAGACAAGGTCGAGGGATTTATCCTTTACGTAGATCAGGATAAGGGCATTGAAGAGCTTCAGGCCCTTGAAAAAGAGCTGACCCAAAATAGCGAAAGATATTGCCTGATCCCCAAAATGACCTTCTATTAAGCCAAGAAATTCATGGAAGGTTTTGTCCATGAAAAAGTTTATGATATTGATACAAAAGAAAAGCTCCTCGATTTGATCGGGCAAAAAGATTCTAGGGAAAATTTTCTTGAATTCATCTACGACCACCTGACCGAGCTTGAAAAATGGCAGATCTATTATCAAGAAAGATTTCGGATCCGGATCATCGAATGGCTGAGACAATATAATATCCAATTTGTCTATGAAGAGGATTTGGAGCTCACAAAAAACATCACTGAGAAGGTCAAGCGCTCCTTATTTGATGCAAAAGTGCCAAAAGATATCGCAGCTGCCCGAGAAGCTTTATTTGCCAAGGCAAGGACCTATTATTCCAATGAAGCGCTCAATCCCCGTCCAAAAAGAGGCCGTCCTCCCAAACAGGTAGCAAAAGTGGAGCTTGAGCCCCAAATGACCGCCGATATTTATACCCAGGTACCTGCTGCTTGCAGGCTGTTTCTCTACATTCCGGATATTACATCCGCTGCTTCGGTTACCTTCTCTGCGAAGTTTGAAACGGAAGAGCATCTCTTAGCATCTCTTCGTGGAAGCCCAAGGCTAAAAGTCGACGAAAAACTGGAAGCCCTTTCGCAAAGGCTAGAATCGCTTCGCCATCTATCAAACCGGCTTGCCGGAGCAGAGAAATTCTTTGGCACCGACAAAGTCAAAAAACCTTTTACTCCCTTCTTTAAGCCCAAATTCAAAGAAACTGTTGAAATGGCGCCGCCGACTCCCAAAATCGAATCTGCCATTGGCTCTGTTCTGCCTAAAAAAAGGGGCCGTCCCCGCAAAGAAGAGCAGCCGGAAGAGTTTGTGCCGCAAAGGCGCCGCCGCTTTGCTGTGAAGAAGGTCTCTCAAATAAAAACTAAGAAGCAACAGCCTTAGTTTTAAAGATTTAAATTCACATTCCGAGACCGAGACCGTGACCGATACTGAGACCGAAAGGGACTTGGATTTTCAGTCGGTCACGGTCACGGGATCGGGATCGGTCTCGGTTTCTCTCTTTCTACCATGTATTTTATTCATTTTTCGGGTATTATACCTGCATGACAGTAGGGCAAGACCAGCTTCTAAAAAATTTGTTAGATCTCTCTAAAGAAAAGGCTTTACGCGCTTTGGAGGTCATCCATTTGACCAGGTTCATGGATGAGAAGATGGCAAAGCTCGTGAGGCAAAATAAAGGGGCAACCTTTCATCTTGCAGTCAGCGGCCATGAGCTCATTGGGGCAGTTTCTGCCCTCTCTTTAGAGCCGGGTCTTGATTGGGGCTTTCCCTATTATCGCGATAGAGCCTTTGCAATTGGCCTTGGCTGCAAGCCCGTTGATTTGTTCGCGAGCTTTTTAGCAAGAGACAGTGCCAATCATTCCGGCGGCCGGATGATGCCGGAGCATTTTTCCGAACCCTCGCTTCACATTCCTTGCCAATCGAGCTGCGTAGGATCCCAATTTTTGCAAGCAGTTGGAACGGCTAAATCGGCGCAGCTTCGCGGTGCAAAAGAAGTGGTTTATGTATCTGCAGGAGACGGGGCTACATCGCAAGGCGATTTTCATGAAACGCTCAATTTTGCCTGTATTCACAAATTGCCCCTCATTGTTGTGATCCAGGATAATGGCTGGGCGATTTCGGTCCCAGCTGCAGAACAAACGGCAGGCGAATCCATTGCAAAAATGGCAAGCGGCTACGAGGGGCTATCCATCTTTGAAATCGATGGATGTGATTTTCTTCAAACAAATGATGCCTTGCAAAAGGCAGTTGCCAAGGCAAGAAGCGGCTATGGCCCAAGCTTAATCGTTGCAAAAGTGCCAAGAATCAGCCCTCATAGCAGCAGTGACGATCCAAAAAAATACCAATGTGAAAAAACAAGATCGGAAGATCTTCTTCGAGATCCAATTCCTCTATTTGAAGAATGGCTCATCCAGCAAAATTATTTAACTCTTGAAGAGTTGGAAGCAAAACAAAAAGAGCATAAGCAAATGGTAGAAGCTGCAGCGCTGCAGGCAGACCAATTTCCATTTCCTGACCCTCAAACTGCAACTGATAAAGTTTTTAAAGATTTCGATCTATACCCCAAAAACGATGCGTTTTCGGGGGCCCCTAATGTGCAGGAATCGACAACAACTGAATCAGGTGAATCCATTGTTTTAATGGATGCTTTGAACCATGCCCTTGTAGAAGAGATGGAAAGGGATCCCGGCGTTGTGGTTTTTGGAGAAGATGTGGCCAAAGGCAAAGGGGGAGTTTTTGGGATCACCCGAACTTTAACCGATCGTTTTGGAGAAAACCGCTGCTTCAATACACCTCTTGCAGAATCGACCATTATCGGCCTTGCAACAGGGCTTTCATTTGATGGCTTTCATAAACCTGTAGCCGAAATCCAATTTGCCGATTATGCATGGACCGGAATGAACCAGCTTTTCAATGAGCTTTCCAGCATGTATTACCGCTCCAATGGGCAGTGGAATTGCCCGGTTGTGATCCGGATGCCTTACGGCGGATATATTCAAGGAGGCCCTTACCATTCGCAGAGCATTGAAGCCTATCTTTGCCATTGCCCGGGTTTAAAAGTTGTGATTCCAAGCAATGCGGCCGATGCAAAAATGCTTTTGAAAACGGCCATTCGCGATCCAAATCCTGTCATTTTCCTCGAACATAAAGCTCTCTATCGCCAGCGCCTTTTTTGCGCAAGACCGGAGCCGGGAAAAGACGCCCTTCTTCCTTTTGGAAAAGCAGCCATTGCCAAAAGCGGCGATGATGCAACGGTAGTTGCCTGGGGAATGGGAGTTCTCATGGCGATGGAAGCTGCAGATGCCCTTTCCAAAGAGGGAATTTTTATTGAAGTGATTGATCTTCGTACCCTTGTTCCACTCGATTTTGAAACGATTCTCACTTCCGTCAAGAAAACCGGCAAATTCCTAGTTGTCCACGAAGCTGCCAAGACTAACGGTTTTGGCGCCGAGCTTGCAGCCCGCGTTGCGGAAGAGGCCTTTTTATTCCTCGATGCACCCGTCCAGCGCATTGCAGGAAAAGATTGCCCCGTCCCCTATTGCAAAATCCTCGAAGAAGAAGTGCTTCCCAAAGCCAAAGACCTCGAAAACGCCCTTCGCAAACTCGCCCAATTCTGATGTGACATGCTTGTGATTTTTAGAAAGAACAGGATATGCAGGAGCATCGCCCCACCCCAAAAATGATGCATTTCTGGGGACCCCAGGGAGCGATGGCAGGATAAGCAAGATAAAAAAATCATCCTGTTCATCATGCCCCCGTTTAGGGGATCTTGCAGATCCTGTCCAATATTTGAAAAAAGCACAATGGTCAGATCTTTTCATCGTTGAGCCTGTCTCAGAATCACAATTGCGTATTATTAACTGACAGATAGAAAGCGTTTGCAGCGGCGCTTGAGGAGAATGGGGACTTTTTCTTCGATCGAGTCGGAGATGATTTGATCGTAAGAAGAAGAGAGAGTTTCAAAGTGCTTCCGTTTTTCTGCAATTTTGCAGGTTGCGGAGTGCTCATTGGGTTTACTGAGCGCTTTGCGATGTGCTTCAAGCCTTTGGTCCGTGTGCAAGAGATGCTGGACCAAACTTTCTTGAGTTTTTTGAAAAGCTTCGATTTCTGTGACCGTGAGTTCGGTGATCTCAATTTCTGCGATTGCTTCTACATTTTGTATTAATCTATCTAAGGTCGCATCAATTTCCAATAATATGTCTTCTGCTACCATAACGTACCTCTTTTTTTTCTTTAATTGAATAGCATTAATTTTTCAAAGTAAAAATTGCATTTAATGAATGGCGACACTAAAATTTTCATTTATGATTGGTTTTTGTCCGCTTGCATCCGGTTCAAAAGGGAATAGTATTTTTATAGGGACAAACCGGATTCGAATCTTGATTGATGCAGGGATTAGTAAAACAAGTTTAGAAAAAAGATTGGCTGAAATTGGCGTAGAATTAAGTTCCATTGATGCAATTTTAATTACCCATGAACATACAGATCACATTGCCGGCTTAAAAATTTTGGCAGAAAAGATGAACATTCCCGTTTTTGCAAATGCAGAAACAGCAAAAGCTATTTGCTCAACACTCCATGTTCGCCCGCGGTTCAAGATTTTTACAACGGGAGAACCTTTTGAATTTGAAGGTTTAAAGATCCATCCTTTTAGCATTCCCCATGACACGCTCGATCCCGTTGCATTTACGATTCAAAAAGAAGCAATGAAGCTGGGCTTTTGCACCGATCTTGGCTATGCAACATCTCTTGTAAAAAAACAGCTCGAAAACTGCGACTACCTTTATTTAGAAGCAAATCATCAGCCCTCAATGGTTCACTCAAGCCATCGGCCAAACATTTACAAGCAAAGAGTTTTAAGCAAGCAAGGCCATCTTTCCAATCCCGATTGTGCAACCCTTCTTGCTTCCATTTACCACCCAAAATTAAAACATGTTCATTTGGCTCATCTTTCTTCCGAATGCAACACTCCCGAACTCGCCCTAAAAACAGTAAGAGATGTGCTTCCTCAGTCTGTTGAATTATCAATCGCCCTTCAAGATCGTATCTCAAAGTTCGTTGAATTTTAATTTAACCACCGAGGACACCGAGGACACAGAGATTTTCTTTCTCGGTGCTCTCGGTGTGCTCGGTGGTTTTTTTAATTTTCTAGAAGTTCGTAGAGGTGGATTTTGCCTTTCATGCCCCGAAGTTCGATGTAATCCACTTCGCGGGTTTTGAATTGATCTTTGACTTTTTCGTAGGTTCTTTCGCTAATGAGAATATAAGTATGGTAGACTTTGGCAGTGCCTTGCAGCCTTGCTGCGGAATTTACGATGTTGCCGATCGCAGTGTAGTTCATCCTTTCATTTGTACCGATATTGCCGATGATCACTTCGCCTGAATCAATCCCAATTCTCGTATTGAGAAGAGGTTTACCCTCGGCCTGCATTTTCTGATTAAATTCCCTCACAAACTTTTGGCAGGCAAGGGCAGTTTTGCAAGCATAGAATGCATGATCCGCGAGAGGTTTGGGAGCGCCCCAAAAGGCCATGATCCCATCGCCAATATATTTATCAATATTTCCCTGGTTTTCCATAATAATCCTCGACATCCCATCGAAATATTCTTCAAGAAGATCCAAGAGTTTATTTGTATCATCATAGGATTCAGCAATGGGAGTAAAGCCTACAATATCGGTAAAAATGATCGATACATCTCTTTTTTCACCGCCAATAGTAAGTTCTTTTCCCTGCTCCAGGAGATCGAAAACAATTTCTTTCGGAATGTATCTCCCAAAAGAGCGGATCGCTACTCGCATCGCAGCAATCGAATCGTCGAGCAATTTGATCTCTTTGATATTGGAGCGGACCCTTTTTTCACTGGAAAAATCAAGACGGCGGATTTTTTCAATTTCATTCGTTAAGATAACGATCGGCTCCGAGATTTTCTTGGAAAAATAGACGACGAAAAGAGAGGATAAGATTAAAATAGCGATCGAAATCAAAACGATCATCTCTTGTGATGCTAGAAGCTCTCCGATAAAACCACTCACCGGCGCAATGACTACGATATCCCAGTTCGATGGCCGAGAAATGGGAAATGGAACACTATAGGTCAGGTATTCAACTCCATTTGCTTTAAAGGAAAGGATTTGATCATATTTTCCCTCTGTTACGTCAGCTGCCTGATGGACAACATCTTTGGTAATTCCGGTTTTTGGTAGATCAAGGGGAAGAACGGGCTGATTTGGCTGGTCTACAACGAAAGCGCCTCCGGGAAAACCAAAGTTCAAATGGGTAAGAATATAGGAAAAAAGCCTAAGCGAATAATCAACACCTATAATCGTAATTAAATTGCCATCTTTATCAAAGTGAGCCTGAGCAACCGTAAATCCTGGAGTGCCAAGTCTCTCTAGCTGAAATTTGTAAACGGGTGTCCAATAAATCTCCCCTTTTGCTGCAACAGAGCCAATATACCATGGCCTTTGAGTGGTATTGAAATTGGCATTTTCCGTTGATTCTGTTGCTAATGTATTGAAATGGATATCTTTATAAATCCAAACTTCCTTTGATTCAGGTGTGGATTTATCGAGAAAACTAATCGCAAAGACGGCATCTTTTGGCAGCGGCTTTTCAGGTGTAGTGATAAAATGAGTCAAAGTAGTTGCGGGTATGTTGATGGTTTGGATGATCGTCCCATTTGGCGCTGCAAAATAAAACCCATAAAAATCAGGATGATCCTTAACAAGTTGGAGCATATAAGAAATTAAATCTTCATTATGAATTGAAATATTTGATTGTTCTGCAACGACCGATTCTTTCACTGTATCTTCGGCAAATTTTTTCACATCTGCAATCTTTTCAAGAATCATCATGCTGGCATGTGCCATTAATTCTTTTGCATGATCGAGAGCAGATTGTTTTGCTCTGAAATAGGAAAAGCTAATAATTGCAACGCAGGCAGTTGTGATTAGAACGAGAAAAATGGTTAATATATTTACGCGAAGAGTTCTATTTTTAAATAGGTTCACTATCTAGCTCTGGCTCCATTTGATGTGATGCAATCACACGTCTTGGACGGGCCCCTTCTTGAGGGCCGATAATTCCATTTTCTTCTAGTTCATCCATTAAAGATGCAGCCCTTGCATAGCCGATCTTCAGTTTTCTTTGCAAAAAGGTAGTCGATGCGCTTTTAGCTGTTAGTACAATCGTTAAAGCCTGATCATAGAGAGGATCTTTTCCTTTTGGAGCTTCATCTTGATTGTCAAAATCTAAAGAACGGAAAGAATCAAAAGAAGGGATGAGATATTCGGGCGGGCTTTCATTCATTAAAAATTTCACTATCTTGTTGATATCATCATCACTCAAATAGGCCCCTTGCGCCCGGACAAGCTGTGATGAGCCCGGAGGCAAAAAGAGAAGGTCTCCATTGCCAAGAAGGCTTTCTGCGCCAACGTCGTCCAAAATGATTTGGGAGTTGATCCGGCTTGCTACCTTAAACGAGATGCGGGTTGGAATATTGGCTTTGATGATCCCGGTGATCACTTCGCGAGAAGGTCTTTGCGTTGCCAAAATGAGATGAATTCCGACAGCTCTTGCCATTTGGGCAATTCTTGCAATGGGCGTTTCAATATCAGAGCTCGATACCATCATGAGATCGGCAAATTCATCAACAATGGCAACGATGAAGGGCATTTGAGGCGGAATTTGGATATTCAATGATGCTTCCAATTCAACATTGATTTTACGGCTGTTGAAAGCGCTCACATTGCGAAGACCCAATTGTTTTAAGATGTCATAGCGCGTTGTCATTTCTTTCACGAGCCATTGCAAAGCGGCATAGGCGCCATGAGGCTCAGTGATGACAGGGGCGATCATGTGGGGCAGCTGGGAATACTGAGTGAGTTCCACTTTTTTCGGATCTATCATCAAAAGCTTGACCTCATCCGGGCGGGCGTTCATCAAAATCGACATCACAACCGTATTGATGCAAACCGATTTTCCGGAACCTGTTGCGCCGGCGATGAGTAAATGGGGCATTCTTGTCAGATCGGAAAAGACCCACTCGCCGTTAATCGCTTTTCCAAGAAGAATGGGAATGCCGAGCCGCCGATGATTCTTTTGATAATGCTGCAGCATCTCTTTGAAATTGACTTCTTGTGGATGGATGGCAGGAACTTCGACCCCAACTGCTGCCTTTCCGGGAATCGGAGCCACAATGCGAATCGATTTTGCCTGCATATTGAGGGCAATATCATTTTCAAGGGCCTTGATTTTTTGTACTTTGACGCCGATCGATGGATGTACTTCAAAAGATGTGATGGTAGGGCCGCTATTGATCTCTCCCACTTTTGCTTCAATCCCAAAACTTTTTAGTGTCTCTTCTAAAATCCCCGCTTGCCGCATAAGATCTTTTTTCAAGGCAGGTGGATCGATTTTCTCAGATGGAGAAGAGAGCAAATTGGACGAAGGGATTTGAAATGAGCCATCTGTACGAACAATCAGGTGTTTGATTGGAGGAGGCTCTTTTTCTTTTTTGGCAATAGGCTTTGGCAAAGGGAGTTCTTTTTTCGGCTCTTCGATTTTGATCTTTAAACCTGTAAACGTTGGTTTTTTTTGAGGAGCTTTTTGTTTCAGGGTCATGATCCACTTTACTCCACTTAACACCTTGCAAAAAGATGTCCAAACAAATGCTGCTGCCCGGACAAAACGGACCCTTGTTAAAAGCAAAAAAGAGACTAGACCGACCGAGGAAAAAACCAAAGCGCATCCGGCCGAGCTTAAAATTTTATGCAAATTGATTCCGGGCATATCGGCATAAAGAAAATAAAATGGGATGCCCCCAAAATAATGGCGCACAAGAGTGCGGGGATAGGGGAAGCTAAGAGGAATTGTCTCTGTAACTACTTTTGTAGTCCATGAATCAGTAAATAGATGCGCCTCTGCAGCTACCGTGAAAAGAAAGCAAGAGCTTAAAAGCAAAACACCAAAGTAAAGATGATCATAGAAAAGATGGGTGATTTTTTGTTTGCTTAAATAACGAGTTCCAAGCCAGGCGAAATAGATGGGGATGAGAAAAGAGCCCAGGCCAAAAAGATATTCTGCACCTAAAGCAAAGGTGTAGCCCAAGTAGCCGAGCCAATTTTTTTGCGGGTTTAAGAAAACAAAACTGAAAAGAGATACAAAGATTAAAAGAGCGCTAATGAGATATATCAGTCCTTGAATATCAGGGCTTAAGGGGGCGGCCTTTTTTTTGATTTTCCTTTTAGCCATGCAAGACCCAAAATATTCCGATCAAAAAACAATAGCAGGCAAATGGCCATACTTTGCCTTGGTTATAAATCCAAAACACTACTCTTACACTTGCAAGTCCCACCATAAAAGAGCTCAAAAAGCCTGCGATCAAAAAATGGATGGGAAAAGCAATTGGTAGGTTGATCACTTTTGCAGTTTCTAAGACAAAGCCTCCAAAAATTGCAGGGACGGCGAGGAGAAACGAAAATCTAGCAGCTTCGAGCCATTTCCAGCCCAAAAGGCGGGCAGCTGCAATGGTTGAGCCGCTCCGTGAGATTCCTGGAATGAGGGCAAGTGTTTGCATCACCCCAATACATAGCACATCTTTGAGTTTTATAGGCACTTCTGTGTTTTCTTTTTTTCGCGAGGCAAGCAAAAGAATTAACCCGGTGAAGATAAGAAAAAATCCGACATTTGGCGGATGACTTGCCAAACTCTTGAATAAAAAATAGCCCGGAACCAAGGGCAGTAGCGCAAGGCTAAAGAGCCCGATCATTTTGAGACTTCGGAGGGTTGACCAAATCTCCTTCCGCAAAAACAAAACCAAGGCCAAGAGCGTCCCTGCATGACAAACCAGATCGAAATATAAGTTTGGTTCAATATTGAGAAATTTTCTGACTAGTGTGAGATGCGCAGAAGAGCTTACCGGAAAAAATTCGGTAAGCCCTTGAATGATCCCTAAAATGATTGCTTGCAGAAAAGTCACATGAGAAATTTTACACAAGCGGCCTTTTCTTCCAAGCTCGTTAGCTTTTTTTTAACGCAAAGGCGCAAAGGCGCAAAGAAAACGCAGAGAAGAAGAATCTTCCTTTTTTGCAGAAGCAAAAAAGGAAGGATTGCTCGCCCCTACCGGGGCCCGGCTAAGGACCCCTCAGCGAACTTTCGACCTCTCCCCCCGCCTCTTGCGGTGAGATCTTTTCTTTTTTGCTTCTGCAGAAAAGAAAAAATTCTTTCTCTCTGCGTTTTCTTTGCGCCTTTGCGCCTTTGCGTTGAAAAAAAATCCAGCGAGCTTGGAAGTCCGTGCCCCTTAAAATCACTTACTCAATGTTGCGACCTCGTTGAAAAAGGCTTTTTTCTTAGTCGTATTTACACCCCAGTTGACAGGAGGGGATTGATATCCATCTACGTAATTATTTTGGCCTTGATCATAGTAACCCCAGGAAGCTCCTGCACTGACCGCCGTTTGATATTTTGTAATATTTGTCGAATCTTCATTGATCACAATCGGCTTAGAGGTTTTTGCTCTATAGGATTGAATGTAGCTTGGTATCTGTGAAGCTGTTTTGGTATTTGTATGGATGATCACGAAATCCCCTGCTTGAATGACAGAGGATACGACAACATCCACGTTGGCAGTGACAAGAAATTTTCCCTTTCCACGTGTTTTCATCCGATTGATCAGTTGGTAAACATTATTTGGCTGCAAGATCGGATGATCGGGGAAATGGGAGGCGGAGGATTCATTCGCAATGCAGACCATCACATTGGTATATCCTTGCGATACGATCCAATCTGTTACGTTGTCCACTGCAGCTGTGACTAGTAGATCGGAAGAGAGTCGATTTTGCTGCCCTGCATAAAAGAGATTTAAAATAAGAACCATCCCATTTTTATCGAGGGTGCGGATGATTTTATCCATGCGGCCAAGATAGGACGCTTTTAAGCTTCCATCCCTATTATAGGCCGTATTGGTCCATGGCTGATTAACGGCATACTGACCGGCAATTGGACTGCCTCCCTGAAAACCCACTGTGATTGCCAAGAGCCCACGGCTTTTATAAGAGGGAATTGCATTACAAAGCTCTTGGGTATTGCGGTTGGGGTCCCATTTTTTAGTGTCGGGATAGACCCACTTGCTCACTGTTGTCGGATTGGCATCGTCAAAAACCCCTTGGATCATTCTAGAATTTGGCAGCATCCCTTGCTGAGGAGTATTGGGATGGGTGATTTGACCATTGATATAAAAATCTTTCCCCTTAATCGATACCGTAGTCAAAGTGATTGAAGGAGTAGGGGTAGGAGTAGGGGTAGACTGCATCTGGCTACTTAACGTATTGACGGATGCATCGAGAGATTGGACAGAGGTGTCGCTTGGGAAAGTTTTTGCTGCGACCCCAGCTTCGGTTAAATAGGTGTCCAAAGTTGTGAGATCTGTTGTTTGCATCGCCTCGGTATTTAATGTCGAAAGATCATTGAGATTTGACTGCAAAGTCGCAGATGTTGGAAGAGCTTGCATTTGGCTAGTGAGAGAGCTCATTTGAGAGCTAAATGGCTCCTGCTGAGAGGATGAGAGGCCGAGATATTCACTTGAGAGCGTTTGGAAATCTTTTTGAAGCGTCGTGTAATCTGCAAAAGCTGTTTTTGCAGTGGAGTAAAGAATTGCAATTTGATTTTGGATTGCCTGGGCCTGGCTGCTGCTGCCTCCGGGAACAGGAGGAATCACCGGAGTGGTTCCATTCCAAATCGCATTGATGGTTTGCGATTGGATCGATGCGACATAATCGCCATAGACTCCCCAGGGATTTGCCGCATTGATGGCGCTCCAAACGTCGCTTGAATTGGAATACTGGCCCGCCAGGTTTGTGATCGAAGTGCCAAGGGCTTGGTTTAACAAGCTGCTCTCTGCTGTAAAATCAGACTGCACCTGGGATTTGGAAAGAGAGCCGGAGTTGAATTTTTGGAGCTCAGTTTCCATCCAATTTTGAAGATCTGTACAATAAGTATTAATAATAGTTTGAACTTGTTGTGTTGGAGTTGTCATGATAAAATTCCTTTTTATTATTATTTTGAAACAATAGTTGCGGACAAAGATTCGAAATAAAGAGTGTTATGATCCGGGACAAAAAAACTGCAGCTCTCTTCCTCTTCGTTGGCTGCAAGTTCGTAAGCGCATGCATAGGCCACTGCCTTAGCAAGAGTCCCGTATTCAGTTCCCAGTCTAGGCTGTCTAGTAATGTAAAATTCATCAATTTGATCAATTAAAGACATACTTTTACCCTTTTTTTATTACCGATATTTTTATTATCTAGAAATAACAGAATTATTTTGAAATTATTTTTTGTCGTGTTTAAGTAAACGAAGAGTAAAGGGGAAAATGGGCGATCGACGGGACTTGAACCCGCGACATTTGGAACCACAATCCAACGCTCTAACCAACTGAGCTACGACCGCCATGTAAGCACATAATACTAAGTCAAACTCTTCTATTCGTCAACGATATCGAGAACACTAACAAGGAAAACAACCATATTGGAATCAGCCATACTGCAAAGCACGGAATCAATAAAGGATAGTCCAGGAGCATGGGGGGATGGGAGACGAGATGAAGGAGAGTTTCGGTAAAAGAAGAGGTGCAAGAGAAAATCCATGATGCAATGGTTGGTATTAAACATTGCAGCGTCAAGGAGAGAAGGAGCAAAGAGATCGCAATCCCGACACAGAAGGGAAAAAAAAGATTATATATCAAACTCAGAATGGGAAATTGATGGAAATGATAGAGGAGAATGGGGAGGATTGCGGCATTTACAGAGAGAGTCAAGGCAAGACTTTGGCGCAAAAAAGAGCTGAAGAGGTAGGCCTGTTTAGAAAAAAAGGGGAGCTCTTTGGGATTTCTTTTGGGCAAAAGCCATCGGAGTTTTTCTTCAAAAAGGGGGTGAAGCAAAAGGATTCCTCCGGTGCTTGCAAAACTGAATTGAAAACCGAGATTTGAGATGATGTAGGGATTGAAGAATAATTCGACTGCCAAAGTAAATCCCAAAAGATTCAATGCGCTTGTTTGCCGGTTGATCAGCTTTGCAGTAAGATAAGCTGCACCTGTGAGCCAGCTTCTTTGCACGGCTGGAAATGGGCCAACAAAAAAATAATAGGTAGTCAATATTACAAGAAGGGACAAAAATTTCCAAAACCGGGGTAAAAATAAAGAGAGCCCGAACATGGCAAAAGCAATTAAGACTCCAAAATGAAAACCTGAAATGGATAAAAGATGCTGCAATCCAAGTTTTCCAAATTCAAATTTCAAAAGCCGATCTTCTACATCTCCTGTTGAAAGCGAGGCTAAAAACGGCCCTGCAACCGGGCACTTTTCCGACAAAAATTTTCGGTAACTCTCTTTGAATTCATACCGCTTTTGAGCAAGGCTTTTGCTATGATCGATTGGCTGCCACGCGTATGGCTTAAGATTGTAATGATAGGCATCCTTTTGATACAGATTGCCTCGAATGAAATAATCGCAATCTGCTAGATGGGGCGGTGAGTTTCCTTGCGCATAAATATCGCATGGGACAGACCCATTTGCAGTATAAAATGTTCCCTTATACACAAAGCCTTTTCCAAATGGAGATTGATGCGGCTGCAGCGATGCAATAGAGTAAATTCCAACTGCAGGCCCCGATTTCATTTTATTTGCATAGGTAAAATGGCAGAAAACAATGCCTAATATTAAGAGACTCAAAGCCGGCCATTTTTGTAAGAGAAGTAGATAAAAGCTCCAGAAAATGGGAAAGATCCAATTCCATGGCGTTTGCCAAAAAAGAGAGGCGCTGCTGCTGATCAGAAACGTTAAGGCAATAAGGAGGAAAGGATGTTGTCGCCAAAACAAAAGATGGGATGTCATCTAGGGGATTTTAATGGAATTGGGGATTTATCGGGCACGGTATCGGGCACGGTATCGGTATCGGTATCGGGCACGGTATCGGTATCGGTATCGGTATCGGGTTTTATTTATGGATATGGGGGAATTCTTCTTGAGATTCGGAGATTCGGTAAACAAGGCGGGCGCCTCTTTTGGGAGTAAAATATCCAAAGAGCCATTGCATGAGGACAACGATCCGATTGCGAAAGCCAATAAGATAAAGAATATGGATAAAGCACCAGGCAAGCCAGGCGATAAATCCGCTAAATTGGATCTTGCCAAACATTCCAATTGCCTTTGTTTTTCCAACCGTTGCCATGGATCCTTTATCGAAATAAATAAAGGGGGGTCTATTTTCTTTTGCTAAATTTTTTCTTAAAATTTGCGCGACATAGCGCCCTTGCTGCACGGCAACAGGAGCAAGTCCGGGAAGTGGCTGCCCTTTTTTATCCATGGCGCAGGCAGAGTCCCCAATAACAAAAATTTCCGGGTGGTTGGGAATGGAGAGATCGGCCTCGACGCAAACTCTTCCTTGCCGATCGAGGGGAACTCCTAATGATTTTAAAACAGGGGAGGCTTGATTTCCTGCTGCCCAAAGAATATTTTCCGTTGGGATTGTCGTATTTTCAAAAGTGACTCCTTCATGATCGATCTTGGTCACCCGTTTTCCTGGGATTACTTGTACCCCAAAATGCTCCAGATAACCTCTTGCTTTTTCAGAGAGTCTTTCCGGATAGACCGGAAGAATATGGGAAGAGCCTTCAATCAGATAGATTTTTGTTTTGGTGGTATCAATTCTTCGAAAATTTTTCAGCATTGTCTCATAGGCAATTTCTGCAATCGCGCCTGCCATTTCGACCCCTGTCGGACCGCCTCCGACAATGACGAAATTGAGATACCTTTTTGCCTCGGTGATGCTGTCGCACCTTTCTGCTTTTTCAAAAGAGACCAAAATCCTCTCTCGGATTTTGATCGCATCGCTTAACGTTTTTAGTCCCGGTGCAAATTGTTCCCAAGCATCATTGCCAAAATAGGAGTGGCGTGCTCCCAATGCAATAATTAAATATTCATAAAGGACTTGGTCTTTATTTTTTAAAATACAAACATGGTTGTCTTTATCAACCGCCTCAACTTCGCCCATCAAAACGGTGATATTGTCATAAGGGCTTAAAATTTCTCGAATCGGAACCGCAATATCGCTAGGCGAAATCGCAGCGCTTGCAACCTGGTAAAGTAAAGGCTGGAAAAGATGATGATTGGTTTTATCGAGAAGCCAAACATCAAATTTACCGTTGCCAAGCGCCTTGGCAGCATTTAACCCGCCAAACCCGCCGCCGAGAATCAAAACCTTGGTGTGTCCCATTATTATTATTAATATATCAAAAAAACCTTGGGAGGAAAGGATTATTTGATTAATCTAGTGGATAGGCCTTAGGCAAATAATGAATGCGCTTGTCCGTCGCTTTTTATACGAAGAGTCTAATTTTGAAGAGGTTGTAGTATTAAGCGAAGGGCCTCCAAAAGATTGGAATGAAGTGGCAAATTTTTTCCCTAATTTTCCCAAGGGATGGTTTGAGCTGAGTAGAGTTGCATCCGAAGATCGGATTGAGTTCATTAGAATTTTCTGGGAGCAAACTCTCCCTTTTCAGCCTAAAGCGCATAGATCCATCTCCGACTTTTTTAATGCTTTGGATGATATTGGAGTTGTTTTATCGAAATCCAAAGATTCTTGGCAAGCCCAATTGGTATATAGCCTGAATGACAACAGCTCTTTTTTCCGCGGACTAGAGCCTGCAAGCGCAGAAGAAATCGATGAATTGAAGCTCGAGCTTGAAGTTGCATGCCCAAGGGACTGGGTCGCCTTTACCAAAATCCATAATGGTTTTGGAAAGTTATCGGAAATCGATCTCATTTTAGCCTCAGAAATTTCAGAAAAAAAGCGGAAATTAAGAGACATCATTCTCAATGCTACCGAGCAGGTAAAATCGGGAAAAGTTGTTGTCGACCCTGACTCTTTAATCCCTTTTTTCGAGGCGTCGGGTTTGAGCTCATTTCAATGTTTTTACTCCGATTGGTACCCTGCAGATGAAATGGGAAATGTCTATTTTTCCGGAATCGATTATACTGTTTCGGATTTAACTCTTCGAGAAATGTGGAATGACAATGGCGCTTTCACAACGTTTTTGGAATGGCTTAGCAAATATTTAAGCGGGACGGAGATGTGTATTTAGTTCAACACTTTTATGAACAGCATGGCAAATCGTTAGGCCTTGAACTTATAGCCGGCATGGGCGGATTAAATCGGAGGATCAATCGCGCAGAAGTGCAAAGGCCCGGTTTGAGTTTAGCCGGCTACATGAAAGGGTATGTAGCAAACCGCATTCTTGTCATCGGCAAACAAGAAATTGAATATTTGAAAGATCTGGGTGATAGAGCCGAAGAGAGGCTGCAAGCGATTTTAAGTCCTCTTACTCCTGCAGTGATTCTTGCAAGAATCCGCCCTCCCAAAGAAATTGTAATACTTTGCGAAAAGAGAAAGATCCCTTTATTTCGCTCAACTCTACCAACCACAGATATTCTAAGCAGAATCACTGTTCTTTTAATTGAAGAATTTAGTCCAAGTGTAACATTGCATGGAACGCTTGTGGAAGTCTTTGGCGTCGGCGTTTTGATCCAGGGAGAATCTTCAGTTGGCAAAAGCGAGGCGGCCCTTGGCCTCATAGAAAGGGGGCACCGGCTCATTTCCGATGATGTTGTTCGCGTAAAGAAAAAAGAAAATTCGTATCTCATTGGATCGGGTCCTGAGCTGACTCGCCACTTGATGGAGATCCGAGGCATTGGGATCATCAATGTAGCCCATCTTTATGGAGCTGTTTGCGTGCGGCATGACAAAGGGATTGATCTCGTCGTCAAACTCGAAGAATGGGATGATCAACATTTTTACGACAGAGTAGGGCTCGATGAAAAATTCATCGACATTTTAGAAATTAGCATTCCCTATCATGTACTTCCTGTAAAACCCGGGCGCGATGTTGTTTTGCTTTTGGAAACAACTGCTTTAAATCACAGGCTCAAAGTGATGGGGTATAATTCTGCAAAAGAATTCAATGCGAAATGGCTTGAGGCAATTTCGAGACGGCAAAAGAAAAAGGTTTATTCATGATGAAAATTATTAAAAAAATAAAAGTTAAAAATCCTTTAGGACTTCATACCCGTCCTGCTGCATCGATTGTCAAGCTTTTACAGCCTCTAAAATCTGCTGTTACATTTACTTATAAAGATGAGACGATCAATGCGAGAAGTATCATGAGCATTTTGATGCTTGCAGCAAAAAAAAACTCCCAAATAACAATTACCGTAGATGGGATAGATGCGGAGCTTGTGATGCGAAGATTGGAAGCTGCTTTTGATGAGGAATTTGGCGAAAAGTAATGAACGTTAAAGAAGAGCAGATTCTTCGCGGACTTCCCATTAGCAAGGGGATTGGAATTGGCTTTCCCATTTTTGTCTCTTCTTACGATGAAGATCCTGTCTTAACCGACATTTCTAAAAAAGATATTGAAAGAGAAATTGAAAGATACCGAAAAGCTCTTGAGAAAAGCCGAAAAGATGTAGAAAAGCTCCAAAGAATTTCTCTTCGAGAAGGGACGCCTGAAATCGTGGCCATTTTAGAAACCCATTTGGAAATGATGCAAGATCCTTTCCTCACATCGATGATCGAGGAAAAAATCCGGGAAAAAAAGCAAAAAATCGAGACGGTCTTTTTCCACCTCATTCAAGAATACAAAGAGCGCTTTAGCATCTTAAAAGATCTTTATTTTGAAGAAAGGGTTCGAGATATCATCGATGTATCAAGGCGCATCCTCAATCATTTGCACCCCAAATCGCAAAACCGGATGGCCGAGATGCCTCATAATTCGGTCATTTTAGCTCATGAGCTTGTCCCAACAGATACGATTGAAGCAAGCTCTTCTGTCGTCAGCGCCTTTGTGACAACTGCCGGCGGCATCACCTCACACGCTGCCATTATTGCGAGAGCAAAAGGGATTCCCTATGTTGCCAATGTAGATATCAAATCGTTAAAACGAAGTGATTTGGCAGCGATGATCGTCGATGGATCGCAAGGATTAGTGATCCTAAATCCTACCCGTCAAACCTTGAAAAAATACACGGAAGCTAAGCGCGAGACGCTGCAAGAATATAAATTTTTGAAAACGGAGAGCTATTTAAAAGGGGAGACGATCGATGGCTATGAGATCCGGATTTTTGCCAATTTGGAAAGTCCCGATGAAATCCATCAAGTTCAAAAAAACGGCTCTGCAGGAGTTGGGCTTTTCCGCTCCGAATATTTGATCTTTATACGTAAGCGCTTTCCGACGGAAGATGAGCACTTTGAAATCTATAAAAGTATGGCGATAAGCCTTGATGGTAAACCCCTTGTCGTAAGAGTTTTCGATATTGGAGGAGATAAACTGCCCGATCTTTATCCGGAAGATCCCCATGCGGGGTTGTTTTCTACGGAATTAAATCCCTCTTTAGGCTGCCGGGCTATTCGATTTTTACTTCGCTACCCGGAAATTCTCAAAACCCAATTTCGAGCTCTTCTTCGGGCGAGCAGGTTTGGAGAAATCCATATCCTTCTTCCTATGGTCTCCGATTTATCCGAAGTGCGAAAAGTTCGTGAAATTCTGCAAAGCGTCCAAAAAGAGCTCCATCTTCAGGGAATCAAAATGGCCAAAGAGATTCCCTTAGGTTGCATGATCGAAGTGCCTTCGTCTGCTTTAATGGCCGACGCCCTTGCCCAAGAAGTCGATTTTCTTTCCATTGGAACCAACGATCTTGTCCAATACGTTTTGGCAGCTGACCGCAATAACCTCCACACTTCCGATCTTTATTTTGCCACCCATCCGAGCATTCTTCGCCTGATTCGCCTCGTTGTCCAATCGGCAAACGAAGCGAGAAAATCGGTTGTCCTTTGCGGCGAATGTGCTGCCGATCCTGCCATGATCCCCATTCTCATCGGCCTTGGCATCCGGGAATTTTCCGTAGCTGCCCGCCATATCCCCTTAGTCAAACACACCATCCGCAAATGGCGCCTTCTCGAAACCCTTCCCTTAGCCGAAGGGGCCCTCGAACAATCCTCCGCCCACGACCTCAAGCAATACCTAACCGCCGAAACCACAAGATAAGAATATTACCAAGAGAGATAGACACCACAGAGAAGAAGATTTTAGGTTCCGAGACCGATACCGTGCC
>CAZXLK010000016.1:0-19143 GCA_964641775.1 uncultured bacterium
TTGCCATCCGCGAGCTCAACCAAGGACCCATGCTTGCTCACAAAGCCTCTGAAGAAGCAGTTGCCGGTGCCGAGCTCATTGCAGGGCATCGGCCCACAATCGATTATCTTTCCATTCCCAACGTCGCCTACACCCATCCGGAGGCCGCAGCGGTCGGTCTTACCGAAGATGAGGTGAAGAGTAGAGGAATGGGATATAAATCGTTTACTTTTCCCTTCAAAGCAAATTCAAGGGCAAGATGCATTGGCGATGATGTCGGCTTTGTGAAAATTTTGGCCGATGCAAATAGCAAAAAATTGTTAGGGATTCATATTCTTGGCGCCCAAGCATCCGAGCTAATTGCCGAGGCCACCATTGCCATTGCAAGAAGAATGACAGCCGATGAGCTGGCCGATACCTGCCACGCTCATCCAACCTTGGCGGAAGCCATCAAAGAAGCCGCTATGGGGTTATTTAAAGCTCCGATTCATGTTTGAAATTTTACCACAGAGATAGACACCACAGAGGAGAATATAAATTTAAAGAATATGGGAAGATTGTTGGAGCTGGCGGGAGTGGATTTTTTGCTGCTGGTCTGGATTCAGCATGTCGAAGGCTGGGAGGGAGAGGAGGGTAGCAGTAAGGGCGGGGCAGTTGTATTGGATTGATTTTTCAATGAGGATGGCAAATTTTTGGAGTTTAAATAGACTGGGATTTTTCATTTCTTCTTTAATAAAAGGTGTGAATCTTTCAATTTCAGTATCGAATTTTCGGATAAAAGATCTTGTGCAATGATCTTGGATATTATGGGTGGCTGCTAGAAGTAGAAACTTGGTTAGTTCTGTCTTATTATCTTGTTCTTTGTGAAAAGCGCTATGAGGGCCTAAAAGAGGCCAGTAGATCTCAGGATGATTCATAAATGGTGGAGGAATCAAAGCACATTTTAAATTGGGAGGGGGAAGAGGATTTGTAGGAGTAGGAAAACGATCAGACTCGACTAAGATAATACAACATTCCCATCTTCCCAGATTTGCAGCAGTTATGTAAGCAAATTTAAGATGTATTTTTTCTAGAATTGTATCTTGCTGCAATAAACGATGGAGTAATACATGGTCTCCACTATCGATGATGAGTGAAAGAGCTTTTTGTGGGGGGAGATTGAGAATATTTTGACTCGCAACATCGTATTTTTTATTTAGACAGACAATTCGCTTGTTCCACGATGCTTGATCTTCTTGAAAAGGTATGGGGTAGAAGGATTTGCCAATCGCCCGTAAAAAACTCAGCTGAGCACAAGGAGGAAGAAATTCAAAGAAATGGTTGAATACGAGATGATCGTCTAATAGGGGTCGATTGGGCAAATGGGTAATGTCGAGGATGGCTTTTGATTGGATCTTCATGGGAAAATATTAAAGGAATGGGAATATAACCGATACCGTGACCGATACCGTTACCGTGACCGTGACCGATGCTACGAAGCTTTAAGTCTGTTTTCGGTATCGGGCACGGGCTCGGTATCGGTCTCGGAGATGAGGGGGATTTTAACAGGGCTGTATTGGTTGAAGATTTCCGGGGGGTCCAATTTTCTGATGAGGCCTTTCATCATGAGATTAAAGATGGTTTTTTCTATCTCAGCTACGGGGAAGCCCGATTCGCTTCCGATATTATGGAATTCCATTTGTTTGATGGTAGGGTAGCGCTTGATTTTGCCATCGGATGTTGTCACTTCGACGGTAAGATCGCGAAGGGTTAGAGTGCGAATGAGGTAGTCTTTGGGATTTTTTTTCTTGCCCGGCTTTTCTTTGAGCATACGGCTCCAATTGCTATCCTTTTGATCCTGATCATAGAATTCAATCCCTACAAAAATATGATTTAAATCAATATTTTCGATGATGAGAGGATTTTTAAAAAATTCATCCCCTTTTGCTCCAATAAGCGTCTCTTCGACCGTAAATAAGGTGGAACTTTTCGACTCGTGGAAATTCCCAATCCAAACTTTGGAGACTTTAACAGAGGTTTGTCCAATATCCAGCGCATGAATTGAAACCGGAACATGGAGCTCTTTTGCCAAAAAATGGGCTAAGATATTTTCGCTATTTGCCCAAGTAATCGTAGCTCCTGAAATCAGACAGACGATGAGAAAAGCCAAAAGGAGAAAAAATTTCCTCATTATTCAATACATACTCGAATCATCTTGAAATCGCAAGCATCAATTGATATGATGAGGTATACACGCCCGAGGTGTTTTGGATACTCCAAAACTAAAGCCCAGATCCATCAGAGAATTTTCCAGTTTAAGGACCCTGTGTTGGCCTGTTCATAGAGACGAGCTGCGCGTTTTTGTGCCGCTTCTTCTGATCTTTTTTTTCATTTGTTTTAATTATAATTTACTAAGAGCTGCAAAAGATTCATTAGTAGTAACGGGACCTTGCTCCGGTGCAGAAGTCATCCCTTTTCTCAAAGTTTGGGCGATTTTGCCAGGCGCTTTTTTAATGACGTTTATCTTTATCAGAGTCTCTAGATACTTTGATTTTGAGAAATTATTTTACATCATGATCAGTATCTTTTTAGGCTTTTTTGCTTTGTTTTCGTTGGTTCTTTACCCATTTCGCGACGCTCTGCACCCCAATGAGTTTGCTGACAGGCTGGCGGAAATCTTGCCCCTTGGCTTTAAAGGGATGATTGCCGTTTTCAGAAACTGGGTCTTTACTTTGTTTTACGTCATGAGCGAGCTTTGGAGCACAACGATCATGACGGTCCTATTTTGGGGATTTTTGAATGCCTCATTATCTTTGGAAAGGGCCCAAAGGTTTTATATGCTCCTCATGGTGGGAGGAAATATTGGCGGCATTGTTGCCGGCCAGGCTGCGGTTGGCCTCTCAACTTTGGGAAAAGAGTGGGGGGCATCCATCAATCTCATCTGTTCTGTCGTTGTTTTTGCAGGACTTATGACCATGGCGATTTTTTATTGGTTTCAAAGGCATGGCTTTGAAAGAATGCGCTCTTTTGAAGGGAAGTCTCAAATCAAAGACCCGCCGATTCGGATGGGAGTGAGACAAAACATGGCTTTGATTTTAAACTCGAAGTACCTACTTAGCATTGCGCTGATCGTTTTAGCTTATAATGTTTTTTCCAATTTGACCGAGGTGATTTGGAAAGGGGAGCTGAAACTTTTATGTCCGGATTCCAATCACTACAATATTTACATGGGAAAAGTAGTTACTTGGACAGGAGTGATTTCTGTCATGATTGCACTTGTTGCAAATAGATTTTTGCAAACTGCCAAATGGAGTACCATTGCAATCATCTCTCCTCTCATTATGTTAGTAACTAGCGTGGGCTTTTTTCTTTTTCTCATGTTCAATGATTTAGGGATTAAAACGGTAACCATTTTAGGTTTTACGCCCCTTGCGATCAGTGTCTTTTTCGGGGCGGCGCAAAATTGCCTGATGCGCTCTGTCAAATACACGATTTTTGAATCGACAAAAGAGATCGCCTTCATACCGCTAGATAAAGAGAGCAAACTCAAGGGCAAGGCGGCAATTGACGGGATTGGTTCCAGACTTGGAAAATCAGGAGGGGCTGCAATCTATCAAGGGCTTTTACTTTTCGTTGGAACGCTGGGGGCTAGCATTCCTTATGTTGCCTGCATTTTATTTGCGGTCATTTTTCTTTGGATTTTGGGTGTGATTTCTTTAGGAAAACAGTTTACATCTCTTGTTAAAGAAGACGAACAGATCCATCCTCTCCCCCAATAAAAATTCTTCCGGCAAGATTATAGAAAAATCCCGTGTCGATCACACCGGGAATTTCAATGAGTTTGTGATGGATGGCCAACATATCTGATGGGGGCGAGCTAAAAAAAAGATCGAGGACGAGATTGCCATTATCTGAAATGAAAAGAGTCCCATCTTCGTACATCCGCCATTTTCCCTGCATTCCTAGATCTTCAATTTTTTGACGGGTTGCCGGAGAGCCGTAAAAAAGGATTTCAACAGGAAGGGGACCAATGCCTAGCTTTTGGACCAATTTTGTCTCATCGGCAATGACAATCATTTCTGTGCTAGCGGAGGCTAAAATTTTTTCCCGCACATGGGCGCCTCCTCTTCCTTTGATCATCTGTTTTTTCGGATCGATTTCATCGGCGCCATCGACCATCAGATCGACTCTTGGCGCTGAGTTAATATCGAGAATCTCAATGCCTCCTTGGCGGGCGCGATCTGCAGAGTGGCGCGAGCTTGCAACAGCTTGGATTTTCAGCCCTTTTTTTACTCTTTCAACAAGCGCATCGATGAAGCAATTTGCAGTAGTTCCACTGCCAAGGCCAACGATTTGACCTTTTTCAATCAGATCGGCAGCTTTTCTCCCTACAGATTCTTTAGCTCTCATGCGAAGAGCATAACAATTGTTCTGGATCTTTAAAAGATTTATTAATAAACTGCGGGGCAGTATTGGGAGGGTATAGCATGGAAACAGTACCGGAGAGTCAGGGCATTCTTAAAATTAGAGAAAAGGCCCAAGAACAGATTGATAGAGCAAACAAGATTTTGACAGATTCTTCTAAAAAACAAGAGGCTGTTGAAAGCATTTATCGCTCAGTTGCCAAGAATACGCAGAATGAGGATTGGGTTTGTCTTAAAGATAAAGAGATGAAGGTCTTTGATGGAAATCAAAATTCGGCAGAGCCTAGTACTAGAATCCATGATATCGCAATAAACCTTGGCATTGAGATAAATCCGGTAAAGGCTTAATCTCTTACATCATGAAAAATGTCATTGACGTCCTAAAAGAAAGGGGATTCATCGACCAGATGACAAGCCCCGAGCTAAGGACCCATGCTCAAAACCCCATGATACTCTATCACGGGATCGATCCTACGGCAGATAGTCTTCATTTGGGCAATCTGATGGGGATTGTCGCTTTGGCATGGTTTCAAAAATTCGGCCATACTCCGTACGCTTTAATTGGAGGCGGAACGGGAAAAATTGGAGATCCATCGGGTAAAAGCATCGAGCGGCCTCTTTTGGAAAAAAAGACACTAGAGCATAACGTCGCAAGTCTTTCTGCATTTGTGAAAAAAATTCTTAAAAATGCAGTTGTTGTGAATAACGATGATTGGCTGAAAAATTTATCAGTGATCGATTTTTTGCGGGATGTCGGCAAACATTTTCGCATTGGGCCTATGTTGCAAAAAGAGAGTGTCCGAACAAGGCTAGAGAGCGAAGAGGGGATGAGCTTTACCGAATTTAGCTACCCACTTATGCAAGGCTATGATTTTTACTATCTCAATCAGCATTTTGGCATTGAGCTTCAAATTGGAGGAAGCGATCAATGGGGCAATATCACGGCAGGATGTGAGTTCAATCGCAAAATGAAAGGCAATCCGATTTATGGGCTTACTTGGCCCCTTCTTTTGACTAGCGAGGGGAAAAAATTTGGGAAGAGCGAACAGGGGGCTGTTTGGCTGTCGAGTGAAAAATTATCGCCGTATCATTTTTATCAGAATCTCGTGCGGGTAGCTGATGCCGATGTGATAAAGCTAATGAAGCTTCTCACATTTATGGAAATGGAAGAAATTGCCCAAATAGAAAAGAGAATGTCTAGTGAGCCAAATATTGCACAAAAAAGATTAGCGGAAGAAGTGACAAGATTTGTTCATGGGGAAGAGGGTTTAAATGCTGCAATCAAAGTGACCGATTCGATTCAGCCGGGAACAGATGCAAAATTATCAGCTGAGCTTTTCGAAGAAATCGCAAAAGATATGCCAAGAGCTGAGCTTTCGAAAAAAGAGACAATTGGGATGAAATTTGTTGATTTGGCAGTCAAAGTGGGACTTGTTCCCAGTAAATCAGAAGGGACGCGCCTTGTGAAAAATGGCGGCGCCTATTTAAACAATGAGCGGGTTGTTGATCCAGGTTTTTGCATTGATGCAAACCATCTGATTGATGGACTTTATCTTCTTTTAGCCTCCGGGAAAAAGAAAAAAATTCTGGTCCAAGTTATACCCTAATGACTTTAAGAATCGGTTTCTGCCTACGTCGGACAGCCACAAAATTTGCACCCGCCTGCATCGCTCAACTTTTTCAAGTTGAGCTGCAACGGGGCCACTCCCCAAAAATGATGCATTTTTGGGGGCCCCTTCGGCGCCAGCAAAGCTTGGTCCAAATTTTGGGCGCCTCCTTGGCATATTCCCGATTCTTAAAATCATCCGGATATAAAAAAAATGATTTGAAAAATATTCGCCACTCGCTATTTTGGGAACGTGAACCCCTTTACGTGGAAGGTTATACACCGAGTGGTAGAGGAACAAAACATTGGATCGGTTCAACATCTACAATGGATGAGATCTAATAAAGGAGTAAAACAGCTTGGCTGACAATTCAATCCTAAATCAAAATCAAGGTGAGCGAAGGAGCTTTGACATGGCCACGGTCACGAAGAAAAAACTGATACAGACAATCTCGCAGAGTAAAGGGCTGCATCCAAATGATGTTCGCAATGTGATACAAGCCTTTTTAGATGCGATGACAGATTCCCTTTCGCAAGGAGATCGTCTGGAGTTTCGCGACTTTGGAGTTTTTGAAGTTGTTGAAAGAAAACAAAAAATTGGACGCAATCCAAAAAATGCTTCTGTTCCCATTGTGATTCCTGCCCGAAAGGCTGTGAAGTTCACTCCGGGAAAAAAGATGCGAAAACTGATTGAATAATCTGGATTTCTAGATGGACTTTCCACTCGACTTCAAAAGGGGACTGAAAGCAATTTGGGCAAAAGCTGCCCTTGGTTCAAAGTCCTCTTTTGAAGATTGGAAAATCTCCCATCTTCGTAATTATGGCGATCCCCTTACAGAAACTTTGAAATTTTTAGCCCTGCAAAATGCAGGGCATCTTAAACCCGCGGAAATTCCCCGCATCTCTCCTCTACCCATCGACGAGCTTTGCGGCAATGCGCTCCTATTTTCTCTTTATGACGAGCCGGATGCAGCAGCTGCATTATTTCACTCCATTCCGCTCGATTTTCCCTGGCTTTGGTGCCAGGAAGATGATTACAGAGAAGAAGAGACCTTCTCAGCTCTTTTTCTCATGCAAGCCGCTCTTGAAAGAAAGTTTCTTGGAGACAACTATTTTCAATCGTTGGCAAGACATCTTGCTAATTTGCCCGAAAGCGATGCAAAGGTTTTGGATTGGACAAAAATCCAAGCCGAACGGATTCATGCCGCCATCACTTTTACGGGTAGTAGAACTTCTTTGGGTGTCATCGTTACAGATGGCGTCGAAATCAGAGCCTTTGGCCCCCAAACCTACCCCTTAAGCGATCCCCTTGGATTTGGGATCCGGCTCATTGCCCAGCATGGAAATCGGTGGGCCTCCCCATCTGCCTCCCCTGAAATCTGGTTTGAGACCAAGGCCAGAGGAGAAGAAAATAAAATCCTATTGGATCTCACTTTTTTTGGCCTAAAACCTCAAACCCCTCTTGCCATTTCCTTCTATATAAAAGCCGACTTTGCACAGATTGGCAATGAAAGACTTATGCCTGCAACCCTGCAACGCTACCATGGAGCAAATCAAAGCATCCATTTTCAAGAAATGCTTTTCTTAGAATGCCTCACGCCCGGCAAAATGGAGGTAATCCCCCTCGCCGGCAAAGGGGGCTTTTGGGACTGCGATTACCTCGCAGCCTTTGAAATCCATCCTGTAAATGCAAAAATTTCATTCGCTATTACTAATTAACCCGTGACCGATACCGAGACCGAGACCGATACCGGATTTGTATTATTAACTAAAATTTTTAGTTAGTTGCGGAAAAGAGTATTTTCATAGATAATCCAATCTAAATTGAGGTGGCTCATGACTGCACTTAAATATTTCCTTGCTCTTGGAGTTGCCCTGTTTGTTGGCGTTGGGTTGGTCGGCTATTTTAAGCGCCCATCTACAATGATGAAACATAATGAAGTACAGGTGATTCAAGAAGTGACGATGCCCGTAGTAGCAGCTGAAGTTCCTCCTCCGGCGCTGCCTCCGATGCCGGTGATTGCTGAAGAGCCGGTTTTTGTGGAAAAGGAGGGAGTGCCCCTTCCGGAAGCCGATCGGATCGCAAAGCTTTTTACAACAGACATTACAAAATTGCCCATTGTGGAAACGGTCTCTTATACAAGCAGAGTCCCCTGGATTGAAGGACGCCCTTCCTGGGTTGCCGATTATGCATCCCATTACAAAACATCTAGGCATTTCATTGCGCGAAGCCTCAATAAAAAACCCGATTATTTCACCCAAAAAATCTCTTTAGGAGACAGGTTCAATGTCTTTAAAAAAGACCTGAATTTGCAGTTTTATTTGCTCGCTGATTTGTCCCGCTGCAAGATGTGGTTCTACTATGTCGATCTAGATAAAAATGAACGGGTCTTATTGAAGACCTATTCGATTGGCATTGGAAGATCAGATCCAAAAACTCCCTCCGGTTCTTTGACTCCGATTGGCAAATATACCCTTGGCGATAAGATTGCCATTTATAAGCCGGGAGTTATGGGCTATTTCCAAGACAACCAAGTGGAAATGGTCAAAGTATTTGGAACGAGATGGATCCCATTTGATGAAGAAGTAGAAGGTTGCAGCGAGCCGGCCAAAGGATTTGGGCTTCACGGCGCTCCTTGGATTAAAGACGCCAAAACGGATGATCTGATGGAAGACCGTTCTAAAATTGGCAAATATGAGGGAGATGGCTGCATCCGCTTCAATTCAGAAGATATTGAAGAGATTTTTGCCATTGTCATCACAAAGCCTACTGTGATCGAACTTGTGAAAGATTTTCATGATGCAAAACTTCCCGGAGTAGAGAAGCTATTATGACCATTTTGCCGCATGAAAAGCCCATTTTCGAGATGCAAGAGACCTTGCAAAAGCTCATAGACCAAAACAAAGACAATCCCCTTTGGTCGCAAGAAGAGCTTCAAAAAATGGAAAAGAAACTCGAAGAGCTAAAGAAAACGATCTATTCGCAGCTAAAACCCTGGGAGCGGGTTTCCATCTGCCGCCATCCTGCAAGGCCCCATTCGCTCGATTATCTGGCAAATATGTGTGATGAATATGAAGAGCTTTTTGGCGATAGGACATTTCATGACGATCGGGCAGTGATTTGCGCAATGGTGAAAATCGATGGCCAAAAGTTTATGTTCATTGGCCAAGAAAAAGGGAAAGACACCGAAAGTAGGATTTTGCGCAATTTTGGCATGATGCATCCGGAAGGCTATCGAAAAGCCATGCGCTGCATGCGCCTTGCCGCAAAATTCAAAATCCCTGTTGTCTCTCTCATCGATACTCCGGGAGCCTATCCCGGCCTTACGGCAGAAGAGCGGGGACAAGGGTGGGCGATTGCCAATAACCTTTGGGAAATGGCCCGTCTTCCTACCCCCGTCATCATTGTGATCGTTGGAGAAGGTTGTTCCGGCGGCGCCCTTGGAATTGGCATTGGTGATTCGATTGGGATGATGGAGCATGCCTATTACTCAGTCATTTCTCCGGAAGGATGTTCTTCCATTCTTTGGAAAGATCCATCGAAAAATGCAGATGCTGCGAAGGCGCTTAAAATGCAGGCGGAAGATCTCATGCAGCTTGCCATTATCGATGCCATCATCGAGGAGCCTTTGGGAGGCGCACATCTCGATCCAAAGATTGCGTACAAAAACGTAAAATCCTTCATTCATGAGCAGTGGGAGTTCTTAAAATCGGTCCCAATTTCACTTCTTTTAGAAAATCGCTACCAAAAATTTCGGAAAATGGGCAAATTTGAATCACAAAATGTTGTGATTCATGAAACTGCTCCTACAAGCGGCTCTACGCAATAGCCGCCATTTTACTTTAGCCATCCTAACCTTCTTAACTCTGCTTTGTCTTACCGTTGCAACGCAATGTGAAATGTTCTCTTTAGGCCTGATGGCCAATACGGGAGCCGATTTCTTTACCCTCTTTAGCGATGGGAAAAAAATCAAAGAGAAGATCTCCTTAAAAGAGGTCAATCGAAGATGGGCGGAAATTGACTTAAATGGAGATGGCGTCATCACAAAACGGGACGCATCCCTTTACATCGTCAGCAATAAGCAGTCCAATCCGTTAAGCTGGGTAATGCACCAAGTCTCATCCCGCTTTGACATTGAACGGGATTTCAACATGCTTCTTTTAATTTTAGCGGGCGTTGCTCTTTTCAAAGCCGCCTCTCTTTTTTCCGCAAGATATGTGACGCAGCTTCTATCGATTCGAGTTACAAGGGATTTAAGGCAGCAGTATTTTGAGCACATTCAATCGCTCCCTTTAAGTTTTTACCAAGAACAGAATTTAGGGAGTCTCTCTTCTAGAGCAGTGGGCGATGCCGGACAGATTGCCTCATCTCTCAATTCTTGCCTGACGAATTATCTGCAAACGCCCTTTACATTAATTTCAACTCTTGTTGCCTGTTTTTATCTTTCCTGGCAGCTTTCCATGATCATTTTTCTAGGGCTTCCTCTCATTGTCTTTCCGGTCATATTTTTAACGCGCAAAGTAAAAAGGATCACCAGACAGATCCAAAAAAACCAGGAAACCTTCACCTCCGTTCTTCTTGATTTTTTAGCCGGCATTCAAACGGTCAAGGTCTTTGCGATGGAGGCGTTTTCTCTTCGCAAGTACAAAGAGCAAAATGACAAAATGGCCCTTCTTGAAAGCAAGAGCGCAAAATATGGCCTTCTTACCCGCCCCCTTTTACATATGATTGCCACATGCTGCCTTGCCATCGTCGTTCTTTTTGGGCTTTATACCCTTCGGATGACGATTGGTCAGCTCCTCATGTTTTCCGGTCTTTTACACATGTTTTATGAGCCGGTGAAAAAATTTGCAGAGGAAAATGCCAATATCCAAAAAGGGGCGGTAGCTGCAGAGAGAATGTTTGAAGTACTCCATCTAAAACCTCAAATTGAAGACCAGGATGGCGCCCTCGCCTTAACCGGCTTTAAAAACATCATTGAATTTGATCATGTATGGTTCAAATACAAAGACGAAGATTGGGTGATCAAAGACCTGAGTTTCACCGTGACAAAAGGCGAAGTTGTTGCCATCGTTGGCGCCACCGGCGCCGGAAAATCGACCCTTGTTCAGCTTCTTCCTCGCCTCTACGAAATCCAAAAAGGGGAGATCAGGATTGACGGCGTGCCCATCCAAACGCTGACCCAAAAATCGCTTCGCGACCAAATCGCCTTTGTTCCGCAGCGCCCCTTTCTTTTTTTCGACACCGTATCCGAAAACATCGCCTTTGGCAGGTCCTTCTCCCGCGCCGAAATTGAAGACGCCGCCAAAAAGGCCTTTGCCCACGAATTCATCAGCGAGCTTCCCAAACAATACAACACCATTCTCGCCGAAATGGGCAAGACCCTCTCCGGCGGGCAGCAGCAGCGCCTCGCCATTGCTCGCGCCCTCGTCAAAAAGGCCCCCATTCTCATCATGGACGAGGCCACCTCGTCGCTCGATGCCATCTCCGAAAACCACATCAAACAAGCCATCCGCTCCCTTCAGGGCCAAATGACCCAAATCCTCATCGCCCACCGCCTCTCTACCATCGAACACGCCGACCGGATCATCTTCCTCGACAAAGGCGCCAAAGTCGGCGAAGGCCCCCTCCCACTCCTCCTCGACACCTGCCCCCCCTTCCGCCTCCTCTACGAAACCTATCACGCCAAAGAAACCTCCACTGCGTAGAACAACAAGGTAACAGGATAACGCTCATCGCAAGCGATGAGCTAAGGATAAAGCTGCTAAAGCAGCAAGGATATGCAGGATGCAGGGCTGTGGAATCACAAAAAAGAGCGGGGGAGCGCTCTTTTTTGTGCGGAACAGTGCAACCCAGATAATTAGGCCTCCACTTTTTGCTAGCGCAAAAAGTTTAGCCCTTCGAAAGTTTTTTTCTTCAAGCCTTCGGCTCGGGAAAAAAAATTCCTTCGGGCCCCTGAGCTACCGCTCAGTGGAGGCCTAACCGTTGTTAATCCGCGAGGGTGTAGCCACTGAGGGCCCCGACTTGGAACTTGTTCCAAGGGCATGAGGTGAAAAATTTTCGATTGACCGAAGGTCGAGGAGAAAATTTTTCACCGAATGCATTTTTGCGTTAGCAAAAGTAGGGGCCCTTTCTTTGGGGGTATGGGGGCATCCCCCAAATCTTGCACATCTTTAGCTGCTTTAGCAGCGCTATCCTTAGCTCTCGCGAGCAGCGAGAGCGTGATCCTGTCCCCCTGTTTTGAACTACGGGACTTTTGCAAGTGTCTCACGAGGGTTATTAGATCTTCGCGCTGTCAGGGGGATTAGTTGGGTCTTTGAGCTTTTCTAACAAAACCTTAGTAGGATGGTCGCCGGGGAATTTCTTGTTGATCTCTAGGAGAAGTTCTTGACCTTCTTTGATATGGCCATTGTGGATGTGCCCGTAAGCTGTTGCGTAGTCTCGGCATAATGCAATTTGATCGGGGGAGGGTTCAAGTTCGGGAATATCGGTACACCCGATGAGCTCATAGACTGTTAGACGGATTTGTCTTCCTCTTAAAGCTACGCGCTCAATCGGTCTTGTGATGAAGCGGGGCCCAAGTTTATCAAGGATAGTTTCTGTAATCAGAATCGAAGTGTGGTATTCTT
This sequence comes from uncultured bacterium, assembly GCA_964641775.1. GTDB lineage: Bacteria > Chlamydiota > Chlamydiia > Chlamydiales > SM23-39 > CAIPFQ01. Next base: position 12,619 of record CAZXLK010000016.1, read on the forward strand.
TATTCAAAGTTTGGAGTCTTGCAGCTGTATTGACAGAAGTTCCTAATGCCGTATAATTCATCCTGTCGGGCGTGCCGATATTTCCAATAATCGCATCTCCGGAATGTATCCCAATCCGCGTGACCCAGGGAAATGTCTTATTTTCTGCTTGTTTGCAAATTTTTATGATTGTCAAAGCAGCGATGCAGGCCCTTTCGTCATGGTCAGGGACAAGATGAGGAGCGTTCCAAAAGGCCATGATGCTATCGCCGATATATTTATCGATTGTCCCTTTGTGTTCGAGAATGATTTTAGAAAGCGTATCTAAATACTCGGTCAGCCCTTTCATGAGTTCGTGGATAGGGAGCTGCTCGAAATAGGTTGTGAAATCTTGCAGATCGGAAAACAATACCGTAATGTCTCGTCTTTCAGGGGCGATTTTCAATTCTTTTTTGCTCTCGACGAGATCTTTGAAAATTTGAGTAGGAATATAGGGAGAGCAGAAATGGAGAAATTGTTGCAGAGACTGCCTCATCTCTTGAATGCTTGAGGCCAACCTGGACATTTCCAAGATGGTTGTCTCGACCTCAGGCTGGTCTGAAAAATCATATTCTTTAATCTTTTGCACCTGTTCATTCATGGAATTGATCGGACGAGAGATGTGCTTGGAGGCAAAAAAGACAATAATGCCGAAAAGCACGAGGATTGCGCTTGAGATGAGAGCGACATTGTTTTCAATGGTAATAACCGGTAAGAAAAGATCGTTAAAAGGGACAACCGTGATCACATAGAATATCTTTGTCGGATCGAGAGGATAGTCAATGAGATAAACGATGTATTCGACATTATTTTTGCTCACCATGGTCGAATCGATTCCCGACTTCAGCAGTTTATCAAAGTTTTCGAGCGCGATCAGCTGTTCGGTCGAAAACTGAATCAGATTCACTTGGGGCGTCATGGGGCGTCCGCTCTCATCGATCAGCATCACCTTTCCGGTTTTTCCAACCGACTGATAGGTAATCAGGTTATCTAGAAGATCAAGAGAGATGTCCAGTTTTGCAACACCGATCATTTTTCCTGTCGGATCTTGCAAAGAGACGAAGCAAGAAAGAAGTTGGAAGCCGCCTACAGGATCCACTTCCGTTTCCCAATAAAGCCGGGGCCATCTCTCGACTCTGGCATACCATTCTTCAAGTTGCGGTCTGGAAGAGATAGTAGGAGCAGTTTCTTGCGTGATTGTTGTAAGATTGGTATTTAGATACTTCCATTCTTCACTTGGTTTGGTTGGATTGGCATCGATCGTCCGAACGGCATACTGCGTTCCTGGCGGAAGAGCAACGGTTGGTTGATTATGGAAGTATTTATTTGGTTGAAAAGCAAGATCGGACACTTGGATTACATTCCCATTGACTCCGGCAATCGTCATTTGTTTCATGAGCGGGTCCAGGCGCACACTGTCGAGGATATAGTTGATAAGCAGCTGATTATCCGGGCTAATGGCATCAACACTATTGATTTGACTTTTTGTTAGCTCAGCTACGAGTTGAACGCTCTGAATTTGCGCGCTGACCGATGCGACGACTTTTCTGCCGATCTCTTCGATCATCCGCTCAGAGATAATCTGATAGCCTCGATAACTTCCTTTCCGCATGAAAAAAATGATCGTTGAGGCTGCCATGCCCGCAAGAACAACAAAGAGCGAGATCACATCCCATCTGATCCTTACTTTCATCTTTTTCACGGCTTACCCCTTAATCGATCTTAAAGAGTGTGAAAATAATACTTGGAATTGCGGGTTGGTTTTCCGGTTTCGTGTAGATGATGCCCAGAGAGGGGCCCGAGGCGGCAAATCCGACAGAGATCTGATCACCTGCTTTTAGCGGAGAGACTGATTGGCTGACCAGAACGACCGTGTCAGACGTCGTTTGTATAGCGTATCTGGCATTGGAGTTGGGGGACATTTGATTATTTAAATTTGACCAGATATCAAGCCAACCTTTGACCCCCGGGGCTGCTGATCCCGCTTGAACAGCTGCCATGATAAAATAGATCCCATCTGTTTTTACGGTTACCTGTTTGTGATCGGCACTCACGTCCAAATTTAGGATCGCATCGACAGACTCCATGATAATCGGCGTATCGCCATGCGGGGAAGGCAATTGAGTTGTGAGACTTGAAAGCTGCGCGTAGGCCTTCTGACCGAGGGAGGACGGCTCGTTGGCTGTGTTGTACGTCGGCACTGATGGATTGGAGTTAGATTTTGGAGATGGAGTTATATCATTTTTAGCTTGTAAAGCTTGTAATGTAGGCAAAGAAGGAAGGCTATCGAGATCGCTAGCTACTGCTGCTGCATTGCAAGCCACAGCAAGATATGCAATGCAAATTGTCCCAAAAAAAATACGCATACGCAGAATAACCCCTATTCATTTCGATAAGGAAATGAATAATATTAAGCAATAAATTGGTGAAGGGTCGGGAACGAGCACGGGCACGCAAGCGCAAACGTTCACGGTAACGGGTAATAGAAAAAATATATTGACATTGGGATTGCGTGTGGGTTATGTCCCTAAAGCAATGTCTCAAAATTTAAGTCCTTTTCACGCAGAGCTTCTCGACTTTCTTGAGAAAGAAATTCATAAAAGAATAGAGACAGCGGCAGGGCACGATCCGGAACTGCACCATTTTCAAGAAAAAATTCAAGGGTTTAGGAACTCCGGGTCTTTGCCTTTGCAAGATGTTGTGGAAAATTACCAGTATCTCTTTACTGCAAGAGGTCCGCTCCATCTGGAAAAGCGGCTCATTGAGGCGTTTAGTGACAAAGAGATGGGAGTCAGGATCTACCGCGGCTTGCCAAGGTTATATCGCAAGCTTAGTCCAACAGATTCTAAGTTGAAAAAGCATTTTACGAATTTAAGGACCCTTTTAAGGCTAGGGGCTGAAAAGGCCATATGCAGCGTCTATGAAGGGATGGAACATCCGCGAAATGCAATAGTTGCTTGCCAAGATGCCAAACACTTGGGAGTTTTGAAAAGGCGCTTTCCAAATTTACAGTTATGCATGAAAGAAGAGGGTAAATCTTATGATTTAGTCGTGCCAAAGTTTGGCGATTATGGGTCGCTGGAATCGGAAGAGTTTCACCCTGAATCGGGAAATCGGGCGCTTGGACTCCATTTTTTAGAAAAAGGAGTAGCGATTCAAAAGGCGCTCTATAGGCCGAGTTTTGCCGAAATTGCAAATCCGGAAATTTTAATGTGGCTGTTTGGGACAACGACTCCGGGGCCTAGTGAAATTGAAGAGTATTTGAAGAGCTGCCATTTTTATTTTGCAGATATTGAAAGTAAGGTGGGAAGAGCAGTTTATTTGCAAGCGCTTGCAAAGCTTCATGAAGCTGATCAGAAACAGATTGATATTTGCACTCCCCATTCAGATTGGGTTGCAGGTGATAGGTTCAGGATTTTAACAGCTTCGAAAATGGATGAAAAGGATCGATTTCTTCTCACAAGTTTAAGTGGAGAATGGGTAGGGGTAACAAAAGGCTTTTCCGATGCGGTATCTGCCAATAAAGCTTTCTTTTTAGATGGGCAAAGATATTTGCTTAAGGACCTTCTTGCCTTGGCAGAAAATCGTTTGGGGATGCACCGAAGTACTTTGGAGGTGATTCGGGGAATGGCAAAGTGCATGCTCCATCAGAAAAAAGAAGAGGGGGAATGGGTTGAGGAAACTGATTTTCAAGAAGTGGAAACGATTGAAGAAATTGCATTGAAGATTGGATCTGCAATGCAAGATCCCGACTCTTTGGCAGGGTTTAAAAAGTTAACCAGAATCATTCATGAAGAGCATTCTTTTTATGATTTTTTATGCCACTGGGTGCAAAGAGAGCTTTGCCATCAGGCATATCCCACAACGAAGTTTATTGAAGAAGAGATCATCCATGCGTTTACTCTTGGGAAAATCAGCTTAAAAGCTGCCATCGAGCATTTGAAGCTAAGGTTTGCATATGGCAGTGGATCTTTATAAAGACTTACGCAAATCTCTCTTGATTCTACTCAAAGATTTTGCCAAGACAAAAAAGAAAATGAAGAAAGTAGGCCAAATTGCGTCTAAAATTGGCGGTCCGATAAAAAAAGAGAGTGCCAAAATCATAAAGGAATTCGATCTTTTTGAGCGCAAAATATTGCGATTAGAGCAGGAGACGCGCGAGATTTGAAAATAGGCGAAGGGTCCATTCCGGAAGAGCCAACAATGGATGATTATCCTAAATAGATTTTAAGGTAATCTTCCGAGTTTTTCGAGGGTTTCTTTGAGGAGGGCGTTGTCGGGTTTGTCGAGAGCGCCGCTGCCCGAGAGCCAAATGAGATAGTCTTTTGGAATGTCGGTGAGGGTTTTGCCGGCATGTTTGCCAAAGGGCATCCGGGTGATTTGGGTCTTTTTTTGGAGGAGATCCTGGATTTGATCGATGGAAAGATCGCCAACCATGCGGCTAAAGACTTGGTGAAGGATCATGCAATCATCGAGGGCGCGGTGGGCTTGATTGGCTTCGATCCCGTAGACTTCCCGAAGATGCTGCAGGCCATGGCGGGGAAGGTCTGTCCGATACTTGCGCGACCATTTGAGGCTATCAATAAAGGCCCATTTCGGCATGGTGAGATTTGCCCTTTGAAACTCCGCCTCTAAAAAAAGTTTATCAAATGCATCGTTGTTATGGGCGATGAGGACCACATCTCCGGAGCAAAATTCAAGAAAGGCAGTGAGCGCCTCAGCGATTTTGGGGGCATTTGCAACCATCTCATCGTTAATGCCCGAGATGGAGGTGGCGTCGGGAGGAATGGGGCATTCGGGATGAGTGAGAGTGCAAAAACTTTTTTCAAAGGCCGGCTCGAAGGCCGCAATTTCGATGATTCGATCCTTTCCCGGCTTAGTACCAGTCGTTTCCGTATCATAGAAAATAGTTCTTTTAGACATAAGTGAAAAATTTAAATCTATTTTTCTTTTAGTGCAAGTTCGGTATAATCCTCATCCATGTTCATAAGATTGATGATCCTTAGCCTTTTGGGTTTGAGCGGATGCTTTCAAGTCTATAATGAAGATTCCGACCTTCGGACAGTCCCCGTCACAAATCACCCAAGCGTTGTCCCGAACCATGGGGGAGGACTCCCTATGATGGGGCCTTATTGACATGTCCTTAAATCTCAGCTATCCTAGAGCTAGGGGCGTAACCATGGCGGATGAGCCGTATCATTTTTTTCCGGGCGATGTCGATCAGATTTTGCCGCAGATGGACAAAAGTCTTCTTAAAGATGTTTTGGGCCAGATGCTTTTGATCCGCCATTTTGAGCAAAGAGGTGAAGCTGCCTACCAACAGGGAAAAGTGGGTTGATTTTACCATTCTTATGCAGGACAAGAGGCAATTCAAACGGCTTGTATTGCGGCGTGTGGAAAAGAGCATTGGTTTACAACGACATATCGTTGCCATGCACTGGCGCTTCTTTTAGGTGTGACCCCCAATGAGATGATGGCAGAGCTTTATGGAAGATCAACAGGAGTTGCTAAAGGGCTTGGCGGCTCGATGCACATGTATGCCGATCGGATGCTGGGAGGGCTTGCCATTGTGGGAGGCCATATTCCCATTGCAACGGGAGCTGCGTTTTCGATTAAGTACTTAAAACAAAAGGGGCTTGTCTCTTTTTGCTTTTTGGGAGAAGGGGCTGCTGTGCAGGGGGCATTTCATGAATCTCTTAATTTGGCGGCCCTTTGGAATTTGCCCTGCATTTATATCATTGAAAATAATCAGTGGGGAATGGGAACGGCAGCAGAGAGAGCTGTTTGCGTAAAGCCGATTGCCGAGCATTTTGCAAATAGCTATGGGATCAAATCATATACATTGGATGGGATGGATTTTTTCAACTGCTACGCCGGGTTTAAAGAGGCTATGAAGGAGTGTTTGGAGACGAATAAACCCATTTTGATAGAAGCAGTAACAGAGAGATTCCGCGGCCATTCGATTTCCGATCCCGCGTTATACCGCTCCAAAGAATCAATGAAAGAGACAATGAAAAAAGATCCGATTGTGAGATTGAAAGAGGCGCTTTTAGCTGAAGGGATTTTAAGTGAAGAAGAATATGAAAGAATGGACAAAGAAAAAAAGGATCTTGTTATTCAAGCAATGAAATTTGCAGAAGAGAGTCCATTGCCCGATCCCATTACTTTGGAAGAAGGTGTTTTTGCTCCTGAGGAGAAGGGATAATGGCGGGGCAGATAGTGGAGATCCGAGAAGCTTTACGGCAAGCCATGGATGAAGAGATGGCCCGCGACTCAAAAGTTTTCATCATGGGTGAAGAAGTCGCCGAATATAACGGCGCTTATAAAGTAACGAAGGGGATGCTAGACAAATGGGGACCTGAGAGAGTGATTGATACCCCAATTGCCGAAAATGGATTTGCAGGGCTTTGTATTGGAGCTGCGCAAACAGGACTCAGGCCAATTGTTGAATTCATGAGCTGGAATTTCTCTTTTGTCGCAGCAGATCAGCTGATTTCCAATGCATGT
>CAZXLK010000017.1:0-17836 GCA_964641775.1 uncultured bacterium
CGGTCTCGGTATCGGTATCGGTATCGGGAAGGCACGGGTTTTAGGCTTGAGAGACTCTTTTATTTTTCTTTGGTAAGATAGGTTGGGTTTTAGCTGCAAGCTCAACCCAAATGGGGGAGCTCCAAGCAATGTTGCCATCTTCTTGGGTAGCTTTTAGAAAATAATAGGCAAAAGGAGGCCTGCCATCTGCCCCGGTAAGTGCAATTGTTCCAAGAAGATCTGAGTCATCTATTTCAAATTCACACTTCTCTTCTTTCACAGGGATTGTGCGGAAAACCTTGCCATTTCGAATGATTGTAACTTCTTTTAATGGCTTTGTGCCAATACAATAGCCGGTAATATGGCGGTTGAATTCAAGTCCGGGACGCAACTTTGTATCAATTTCCGAGCCCATGGCAAATCCTGCAATGTGAAGACCTAAAATCATCCGCTCTCCCGTTGTTGCATAACAGGAGCGCTGAGTTAATGCTTCTATGATAGAAGAACGGTTATGCTCTTTTGCAAAAATCGCAGTAAGTCCAGGAGCATATTGCGTTTGGGTTCCTTCAAAAAATCCGCTATAGCATCCCCGATCATCATATCCCCCTGCAACAAAGCCAAAACGGCATCCTTGATTCAAAGCTTTAGTCAAAGAGCCTTCTTGTGTTTCTACAACTGCCCCTTTCCCTCCTTGAATAGGTTTTAAATTTCCCTCTTTGGAAGGAGCAATGGACGATCCCCATGCATTGTAAATTTCTGCTACCCGCTCAAATTCAGGGTTGAAATCGGTGAAATTGCAAAGCGTGGTTTTTCCCATTGTAAAGCTTGGGATCGCAATCATCTCTTTGGGATTGTTGGTCTTGTAGATTTTTTTCAAGGAGTTATTTTTGGTATCTTTCTTTCTTAAAATGGGCTTGTTATCTTTTGAATAAATGAAATGGCGAAGCCCCTCTTCTCCCGGATCTCCTTGCCATTGTAATCCTAACATGGCCACAAAGCGGTCTTCTTCATTGAATTCGGCAACTTGTTGGCTTAATATTTTCCAGATATCATTGGGCGTTTCCTCTTCACTATCAAAAGGAGAGAGGGCAAAAAATTGAAGCGCTTGATCATCGCGAACATAGCGAAGGAGAGCTTCAATATTTTCTAAGCCATCTACCCGATCTGATTCTCCATGTAAAACCCCCCAATACAAATTTGTTGCTCCTTCAGGCAGGCACTTGATGGGAGCTGAATAAAACATTTCATTGGTTTTGAGATTGTGGAGCTGGATTTTATAGATACCCGGTTCATTGAAATAAAGATTTGGCAGGGCAATAAACCCTGTCTCAGGGACAAAAAGCTTCCAATTGAGATTTTCTCTAAGGTTTTGATAGGAAAGGTCAATCAGCGTCTCTTCAGGGGCATTTGATGTCAAATTACCAAAAATATCTTCAAACCGGACAATCACATCGAACCGCTTGTTGCGGTTTACGACAGAAGGAGCAATGATCCGAAGGGTTTTTAATTGATTTCCGCGGACATCAATAAAAAATGTTTCAGGTTCTTTAAAGTCCCCTTTGCCCTTTGGGTCAATGTAAAGATAGAAGGGCCTCTTTCTTTGAACCAGTTTTTGGCAAAGATTTCCTTTTTTCGGGTCCTTTTCCATACTGCCTATATGCATGGAAAAACTGTCTCCCGGTTTTAGGTCGCTCGGAAGGGAAAAGTCAAAGGCTGCCGTCATTGCCTGAGGATCAACTGTTTGCGTTGTAGAGATAGGGGTTTTGGATCCGGGGATTTCCACCCAGATCACATTGGTTTTTTCTTTGAGATTGGTCTTAGGGATTGTCCAGTCGGTTGGCCTTCCTTTACTGCCTAGATCGAAACGGATCTTAGTGCCTTTGGGAAGATGGTTTGCAGTTGTATAGATAAATTTCCAATTGGAAGTGACCCCAGCAAAAGCGAAGCTAGGCTCGGAATAGCAGATGGAACGACGCATTAAACAAACTCCGGAATTGAAGTCTTTATTCTACCCGAATTTAGCCTTTGATGCAAGAAGTTCAACCCCACCTAAAAAAGTGGGGTTAAAAATTTTAACCCCATATAGATGGAAATCGGAAATTTCCAAAGCACTTGGAGCTGCATTTCAAGCAGTTTTCTTCCGTCTCGTCATCATCTATTTCATGATGATGGTGATGATGCTTGTGATGGGATCTATGGGACGATGAATGCTCTTCAGCCTGAATTTCTTGCGTTGAGTTGGACCTGCTATTTTTTTCCCGGGATCTTTCCACTTCGTTATTCACCACGACGGAATTTTGAATGGGCACCCCGCAAATGAATCTATAACATAACTGAAACATTGCTTCCTCCTTTTAGGACCGCTAAATCCTAACTTAAAGAAAACAAAATCCTAAATTAATAGCAACAAATTCTTTATCTTTTTCTTGAGCGCTTTCTTTTTGCTGCCTTTTGGATTTTTTTCATGACTTTAACAGCTTTAGGCTTATGTTTCGTGACGAACTTCTTCATGTTCGATTCCAATTCATGATACACATGTTTTGCATGTTTTTGGAATGAGTTCCCTTTTTTTGAAAGCATCATCGCAGAAACTGCTCCTATTGTGCTGCCAATGACGGCTCCCAGCATAAAATTTCTTCCAGGATGGTGTTTTGCCATATTTATCTCCTTTTTTTCCAAATTTTAATTCCAATCGTAGCAAGTGCTAAAACATTGGCTAGATGGCTTTTAGGGGGAACTTTTTTAAGCATCAATCCCAAGGCCTCTTCTTCGTCTTCGATCGTAACTTCTTCGAGAAGGCTTCCCATTTCGCTCACCATTTTTCCCATCTTCTTCAAATAAGCCTTTCTTTCTTTCTCGGATGCCTGCAAAAGATAAAAAGTTGACCCGCCTATAATCCCTCCCAAGAGAAAGCCGTAGAGCCATTCGTTATTTTTCACGTTTTTTCACCGCATGTTTGATTCGATGGAAAAGGGATAGACTCACCCCGATCAATTCTGCCAATTCGGCAAAAGTATCGCTCACTTCTTCTGTAACCTTATGTCTCTTAATAGCTTTCAATGGCTTAAAGACAACATCCAACGAATCAGACTTCGACTGAATGTCGTCGATGAGCTCATCGGCTCGGTGCATAAGCTCAATGGATTCATTTGCAACATGTTGGACATTTCTCTGAACAGAGCCCAGACCTTTCCTAAGCTTAAATAGCAAAGTGCTGGCGATACTAAGCCACACAACAAGAACACATGCAATAATACCTAAAAATATATCAGAAATCATATTCCACCCCAAGTTCATTATTACCAATAATAATAAATTTGTAAACAGATAATTAGCTAATGACTTCAGTTTGTCAATAATAGAGCTGTAACAAATGCAGTACAGATTATAGCAACATATAGACAAGATATCGTTGCGGCTTCGCGTGGGGGCCGGTGACGAAGTCTTTGAAATTCAATAACACCAAAGTATGTTCCCAAAATGATTCGAAAGTATTGATGTCTCATGAGAAGAATAGAGATAAATCCTATTCCAAGGACAGATAAGAGGTATTTCTTCCATACTGCAGATGCATTGATGATACATCTGCCAATGGGGCAAGTGTTATGTCCCAAATCAATCCACCTCTGGATACAAGGTTTGTGATATTGATGTTTGCATCTCAAAGTGACAATTTGAGGGCCGATCGTCATCAGATCAAGGCAAATGGCGCATGTACCAATAATCATAGCAAAACATTTAAGTGCAAATATTGATTTCTTTCAATTGTCATTTCCCCCCTAAGTGCGCTTTTGTCCCAGAATTTATTGACTATATCCTTGCGTGTTCTTTAAATTAATTTGATTAATTGGATCAAAATCAAGGGATTCAAATGCCTGGAAGGATTAGGTTTAGAAGGTTAACTGCTGCAGAGGGAGATGCTATAAAACGAGCATGGGCCGATGTAAAATCAATCGAAAGAAAAGTGAGCCATCTTTATGAGGAGGCATTCCGTGAGATTGAGAATCTGCAAAACTATCCAACTCAGGTGAATCCTGAAGACATTCTTGCTAGATTGCAGAACATTTATCAAGCCATCGTAAGAGAGAAGTGTCTAGCTCTAGAGCTGTTTTCTTTTGCAAATAGACAAGTACAGCGTAAGCCATCAGCCCATTGGGTAAAAATGCCTAAAGATATTCAAAAGAAGTTTCCCGATATGGCAACAAGGATTAGCAATATCAAGAATTTGGAAATCCAAAGCCAGGAAATAGAAAAAATATTTACAGCAGCCAAGATATTTCACTCTATCTCTTGCAAAGTGAGGGGATCGCCAGCAAAGCAGCCGGCCTAAAAACAATTATAAGTTTGGTTTTTTACGGGGTTGGATTTTGATTTTTTTGAGGGAGCGCTCGGTGGAGGAGAGGACTTCGAGGTCGAATTCGTCGTGGGAGAGGCGCCAGCCTTTGGCGGGGATGGTGCCGGCGCAATGATAGACATAGCCGCCGACGGTTTCGTATTCCGGATTTGGGGGGATTTTGATTCCAAGCTGCTCTTCGATCTCGTGGATCGTCATTTTCGCATCGACCACCCAGCCTCCACCGGGAAGCTCCCAAAAATCATGTTCTTCTCCAATATCGTATTCATCTTCGATTTCACCGACGAGCTCTTCCAAGATATCCTCAATGGTGACAATCCCTTCTGTCCCTCCATATTCATCTACGATGATCGCCATGTGGATTTGTTTGTTTCGAAATTCTTGAAGAAGCTCGGTGATTTTTTTATTTTCGGGGGCGTAAAGGACCGGTTTGGCGATTGCATCGAGTGAAGCTTTCATATTTTGGGAAGGATTGACGTAGCATCGGAGAAGATCTTTGTAGAGCACAACCCCTACGATCTGATCGAGCGATTCACGGTAGATGGGGATGCGGCTATACCCCTCGCCTGCAAAAAGAGGGCCCGCTTCTTCAATGGTAGTCTCTGAAGCAAGGGAATAGACATCGACTCGTGGAACCATGATTTCTTTGGCAACCCGTTCTTTGAAGGTGATAAAGGAGGCAATGAGTTTTTGATCTGTAGCATCGAGATGCTGCTGCAGATCCGATTCTCGAATCATTTCTCTCAGTTTTGTTTTATCAGCTAAGAGGGCCGGGGACTCGAGAGGTTTTCTTAATGCGAGTCTAGATATCTGTAAAAAAAGGCCCACTAATGGAAAAAATAGAGAGAGATAGATCGAGGAAAAAGGGGCTGAGAGTCGAAAAAAGAGATGAGGCCAAAGGTACGAGAGAAAGCGGGCAAAAAAATCACAGCTGAGTGATACCGCAACAATGACACCTCCCATGATCAGAAAATCATGGATCTTCAAGGGAGAAAAATAATCGGTTAGGAAAAAGAAGGCCGATATTGCAAAACTTAAGAGGACAATATGTTTGGTCACTGAAATCGTAAAATTGAGATATTCCCATTCCGATTTGGGAAAAAAGAATTTTAATAGGGGGCGGAAAAAGAAGGAGGAGCGTTTTTTAAAGGTCTCTTTTACCTTGAATTTCCCCAAAAGAAACAAAGAGCTTGCAGTCAGAGTTAAGAACATGGAACCGAGAAGGAAAAAGAGAGAAAAAATAAGAGATATCATGCAGTTATTTGCAACTTTTTGCGTTTAAGATGATCCATACACTTTTTTTCCATTTTCCGCATCTTGCGTCTTGGGAGTGGTTCTATATCATCGTAGCCCAGAAGGTGGAGAAGCCCGTGGATCAGATAGAGAAGAATTTCTTGATAGGGATTTTTTGGATCGTAGTCTAAGGCAGCCTTTGGGCAAATAAAGATATCTCCTAGATAGGAGCTGTCCAAGGGAAAGGAGATGCAATCGGTTGGTGAGGGGTCGTTAAAAAATTCTTTATGAAGCTTGGAAATTTCGGGACTAGTTACAAAATAGATCGAAAGTTCATCGCAGGTGATGCAAAGATAAGAGCAAAGCTCCTTAAGGATTTTTTGTACGGAAACTTTTGAGATCCGCACATCCTTTTGCCGATTATAGATATAAGATTTTTTCAAATGGTTGGGGTTTTAGGTAGGCCTGTTACTTTTTTATTTTGGCCATCGACCCATTTTCCTATTTTTCGAAGCATATCAACTCTTTCAAAACGCTTGAGAACGTTTCTCTTCTTTCCGCCCTTATTTGCTTTGCCATAGCTATTGTGTCTACTCATATCAACCTATCCAATTTTTGGGATGAAACGGTGTTCTGCAACAGCGTTTTCATGGGGTTTAAAGCCAAATTCCAACGCATCGCGCTTAGGACCTGTCTTTGCAGACGGAGGTTTTGGGCGGCGCGGGGACTTATTTCGCATTTTGCCTTGTTTGCTGACCCGTGTCATAACTATCTCCAGTAAAGCATGGTATTATAGTAACTTAAGGCCATTTTGGCAATGTGAAATCTAAGTTTTTGACTCTTAACGTGCTTCTATGGACATTCTCGCTTCTTTATAGGCTTGAAATCTCAGCGACGATAGATTTTTTTTGGGTAGGCTGGTCAGGTCTTCAAAATCATAGATGACCTTAAACCCTTCCATTAAAAGGGGGGTAGGACAGAGATTAAAGGCAAAAATTGAGCCGTTTACATTGGTTTTTGTCTTTGTGATGACGATCCGGTCCCGAGAAATCAGATCGGAGGTGCTGTGAGGTAAAAAGCTTTGTTCAGGTACTCTCCACAGAAGATCATCCATAAAATGAAGAGCCTTTTCATCTTCGACAAAAAAAAGCAAAGATTCTTTTAGCCCAAAATGCTCATGGGCAGTAGTAACAATTTTTTGAATTTTACTTTGATTCTCTTTCACTTGGAACAATACGATTTTCGTATTCTCAAGGACCACTTTTTTCCTCCGGCTGTTCGGGATAGACAAGTCCACAGGAAATAAGATATTTTACTGCCTCTTCATTGGTCATTTCCAGTTTCCTCACATCCTCTTGAGGAATGAGTAACAAAAAGCCGGTAACCGGGTGGGGGGCAGTTGGGGCATAAACGGAAACAAGGGGAGTTTGAATGACTTCTTGGATTTCTTGTGCAACTTCACCTGCCTGAAAGCCAAGGGTGTAGGTTGGGCTAAAGGGGAAAGGGACAAGAACAGGATATTTAAAGGCTTTTTTTCCCTCAGTGGAAAAGAGGGCAGAGACGATATCTCTACTGACCTTATAGACTGATTTGATTAAGGGAATTCGGGTTAAAAGAGCATTGGTGCCCGAGATAAGATTTTTGATCAGAAACCATCTAGCAACAAGACCTAAAATAAAGATAAAAATGCAAAGGAGGATCAAGGCTAAAATTCTCGAAATAAAAAGGATCAGTGCATGGGGAAGGTGGACATTTGCAAAAATGTATTTGCTGATGATCTCGACAAAAGGAGAAGTGAATACATCAATAAGGAAAAAAATGACGATCAATGTGAGTACTAAAGGGAGCATGATCGCAAGACCAGTGAGAAAATATTTTTTCATTGGACCTTTTCGGGTTGGATGACTGCGCAGGAAACAACGTATTTGATCGCATCTTCTGTTTTCATTTTCAAATAGATCAGCTCTTTTCTATTGCACATGATTAGATAGCCTGTCGTTGGATTTGGAGTCGTTGGAATAAAGACTGAGACCATTTCCTTCCCATCTTCCGTTTTGTAAGAAGCGGGGACATCACTTGCAATGAGTCCAATACAATAGGCATTTTTGTAAGGGAAGTGCAGTAGGACGACTTGCTTAAAAGATTGTTTCGTTTGGCTAAAAAGCGATTGGACCACTTCTTTTGATGTTTTATAAACTTTATTTACTAAAGGAATTTTGCAAAAAATTCGATCGCCTAAATTAATTATACTTTTGAAGAAAAACCTTCTTGCTACAAATCCTAAAAATAAGGTGAGAAAAAATAATCCAATTAAGATTAGAATTTCTGCAATAATTCTAGCAATGGATGGGGGAACTTTTCCAAATCCACTAAACAAATTGAGCAGGAACATCACAACACCTTGAAAAGGCTTTGTGAGAAAACGGACAACAAAATCAATGATCCAAAGGGTCACTGCTAAGGGAAGAAGAGTGACAAGGCCCGTAAGAAAGTATTTTTTCATCGCATCTTTTCTTTCAAGATATTCTCAAGCTTGACGATATCTTTAGCAAAATTGCGGATTCCTTCAGAGAGTTTTTCTGTTGCCATGGCATCCTCATTGAGAAGATAGCGGAATGCTTTTTCATCAATCTCAAGTTTTTCCACGGACTCTTTTTTTGCCTTTTCGGGATCCAGTTTTCTTTCGATGGGCTCTTGGCTTGTTTTCAGCTCTTCTAAAAACTCCGGTGCAATGGTGAGAAGATCGCATCCGGCAAGCTCCACAATCTCGGCTTTATTTCGAAAAGAAGCTCCCATGATTTGTGTTTTCAGGCCAAATTTTTTGTAGTAGTTGTAAATTTTTGTTACCGATTTTACTCCCGGGTCTTCTTTAGGGGCATAGGAATCTTTCCCTTCACTTTTTTTGTACCAATCGAGGATTCGGCCGACAAAAGGGGAGATCAAGGTGGCTTTGGCCTCCGCGCATGCAATGGCTTGCGGTAAACTGAACATCAAGGTCATGTTGCAATGGATTCCCTCTTTTTCCAAGATCCTGGCAGCTTCTACCCCTTCCCAAGTGGATGCTAGCTTGATCAAGATCCTTTCCCTTTTGATCCCGGCAGCTTCATAATGGGAAATTAAGTGCCTTGCCTTTGCGATGCTCCCTTCGACATCAAAAGACAGCCGAGCATCGACCTCCGTCGAGACGCGGCCCGGAATGATTTTAAGGATTTCAATGCCGAAATTCACAAATACTACATCAAGAGCCTCTTCAACCCTATTCCCTTTCGATTTGGCAAAGCGGACAGCATTCTCAATGAGAGGTTGATATTCAGGCATTTGGCTAGCTTTGAAGATTAAAGAGGGATTTGTTGTAGAATCTGTTGGGTGATAATGCTTTAGCGTCTCAAAATCCCCTGTATCTGCAACAACAGTAGTAATTTTTTTGAGTTGGTCGAGTTGGTTCATTTTTGTATTATAAATTGTCGGTGTTAATTTGTCGTCCCTTTATTCAGAGAAATGATTAAGACCCCCACGGTTACCGTCACTAAGGCGCTCGCTGCAAAAACCCAATTCTGCCAATGGTTTTCGCTCTGAGCTGTAGCTGCCTGAGTCGATGCCGTAGATGCTTCTGCTACAGGTACTTCTACAACAGGCTCAACACCTACCGGAGCATAATCTTGTTCTTCAACAACATCTTCTTGTGCAAAAATCTGAAGAGTTAAAAGAAGAGCTATGAGAATTTTTTTCATGAAGCTTTCCCCAACTTATTTTGGCCTACTTGAAGCACTAGGACTTGCCAGTAGCTACCCATCTCATTGCACTGTTGGACCATTTTTTGCAAATCATCCCATTTGGCATCCTTTTTTGAAAAAAAACTCTCAAAGCGCTCTTTTTCTTCAATTGGAAGAGGGGAAAAAAGATCGGGGATAAGTCTGAAGGATTGAAATGTGTTTAAAAAAGCATCTTGAAATTTAACAAATTCCTCTTTTCTACATGCACCAGTCAAGATATATGCATGGTTTTCTTTTACAATGATCATTTGAAGCATTTTGATTGGGCCTTGAGAGGATGTAGCTCCTATTTCTATGAGTCTCCCAACTCCCGCCGCTGCTGTAAATTTGCCAAGATCTCGCCAGGTTTTTCCCTTTTCGGCAAGTTGGCTCTCTTTTGCCGCCTGGAGATATTTTTTAAGTCCCACATCGATCTCTTCGATGGCAAAATTGATGGAGGGACGGAAAGAGGTGGAGCCTTTTCCAAAAAAGCCCACTTGCACACACTCCACCTTTTCTTTAGGAAAAGCGCAATCCCAGCCCTGTGGAGGATCAAATAAGGGGATGCTTGATGAAAAAAGAAAAAAGGGAAATAAACTTAAGAGCCAGATCCAGATGTGGTGGTAGTAGTAGTTGCAGTATCTTGGGATATCAAGCCACAAAGCAGTGCTATTCCGATGCATAAGCCAAGACCCCATCCCATCATGGAAAGAACAGTTGCATCGCGGGAACCATAACCGAGATCCTCGGTTTTTTTTTCCCGTTTACACTGCCTCTGTCGATTGGTCGTTTCTTCTGCGTAGCCGGAAACAACAAACGATAGAGCCAAAACGGAATATATAGCCCGCTTTAACATAATCCCTCCCAAGTGTGATGATCACACCTAAACGCGATTATCACAGATTGCCTGTTTTTCAGGCAATCTATACTCAGGAGGGATCAGCAATCATTAATGGTGGCTATGTGAACTTGGATCGCTTGCTCCAGAAGCCCACGCAATGCCAACTACAGTTGCTGTCACTGCTATAGCTCCAAGGCCAATTGCCCAAGCCCAATCTTCGCCCCTCACATAGTTGGCGCTATTATTTGAGCCTCTACCCATGTTTCTGTTGTTGTTATTGTTGTTGTAGTTGCCTGGCGACTGTGAATTTCCAGGTGGCTGAGCATACGCAGCATTTGTTCCCAGCATTGCTAGGACTGTCATTACAATTGCGAATTTTTTCATTCTAATTCTCCAAGGTTGAAAAAAGCTAAATCCGAGCCTTTCGACTCGGAAATATCACTTATATAATTTTTTCTCAATTTTTTCTAGCAATTCTAAAAAGTTCTTTTGTCAGAAGAAGTTATGGAAAAAAATAGACGACGGTGTAATATCATTGGAGATGCAGATGAGGGGATTATGAAGGGATTGGAGACCGGAAAAGATAAAATCCAAAAAATTTGCGATGCTTTGCGAAAAGAGACGCTTGAGCCGGCAAGGCATGAGGCAAAAGAGATCATCGATGCGGCGAGAAACACTGCCGCGAATTATTTGCAAGAGGCCAAAATAAAGGCGCAAGACACTCTAGCTCTTGCGGAAAAGGAAATTGAAGAGAGGAAAAAAGTATTCGAATCTTCCCTCATGATGGCATGCAGACAGGGAATTGAAGACCTTAAAGCAAAAATCGAAGAGGAATTTTTTAACCCCGAGCTGCAAAATCTAGTCGAAAAAGAAATGGGCGATCCGAAAACCATAGCCCGCATTTTGAGCGCATTTCTTGAAACGTTGGAAGAAAAAGGAATTGATGATGAGCTCATTGTCTCAATTCCTAAATCGATCACCCCTAGATCTATCAATTCCCTTCTTGCCCAAAAAGCCATCGATAAACTCGAAAAAGGGGAAGTTGTTGAGGGCGATTTTGCGGGCGGGGTTCAAATTAAGCTGAAAGACCGCAAAATTACGATTGATATTTCCGAGAAAGCTGTCCGCGAGCTCATTGCCCAGTATATCCGGCGAGATTTTCGAGAACTTGTATATAATGTGTAGGACTCATGCTCTATTATTTTGTCCTTTTGTCTTTACCTCCTTTAAGTCTTAAAACGGATCCTGAGATGACGTTTATGGAACTCAAGGATATTCTTAGCATCAATTTGACAAAATCCGACTATAAAAAAGTTCTGATCCTCCTCAGACCCATCGATTTGGAAAATGTCCGCGCTTTTTGGCTGGGGATACCTTTGAATGAGAGGGGAACCTTAAATGCAGCAGCGCTTGAAGAGGCGCTTCTTGTCCAGGACAATTTACCAATCTATTTTGTCGATTATTTAAACCAATATGAAACAACGGAAGAGAGATTAAAATATTTTCCATCTCTTGTTGCCACCCTTTTTCAAGAAACAGAGCAATTCAGTGGTTTTATGAAAGATTTTTATCAGTTTGAAAGGGAAAGGATGCTGATTTTAACCGCTTTAAGAGCAAAACTTGCCAATCGCGACATTGTGAGAGAGCTTCAATTTGAAGATCCAACAGATCCACTCATCGCAAATATTTTAGCTCAAAAGGATGCAGCTGACTATATTCCCCCTTCAAAATTTGAAAAACTGAAAATCTTGTTTGTGGAAAATAGCCACAATCCAGAAAAATTAAACCGCGCGATACTAGAATATCGGCTGGAAATGATAGAAGAGATGGAAGAAAACTATCCCCCTTTTTCAATGGACCGGGTTTTATCGTATGTGGCGAGATTTCTATTAATTGATAGTTTGAGGCATCTCGATTTAGAAAAAGCAAACATGGAAGTAGAGAACTTGAGTAAAATATGAACCATACAGCAACCGGTACTGTCACTGCAGCGTTTGGCAATTTGCTGCATGTCCGTTTTAATGGATCGATTCGGCAAGGAGAAGTGGCCTATGTAAGTGTTGGCGATGCCAAACTTCTTTCGGAAGTCATTGAAATTGCAGGAAATGAAGCAAAGATCCAAGTTTTTGAAGATACTCGGGGAGTAAAATTAGGAACTTCAGTTCATTTTGCCGGCCATCTTTTGGAAGCGGAACTCGGACCCGGTCTTCTCACGTCTATTTTCGATGGACTGGAAAATCCTTTGGAGGAAATCGCAAAAGAAACAGGGGTCTATCTTTCTCGCGGGGTCTATATAAAGCCATTGGACCGGAATAAAAAATGGGATTTTACTCCTATTGCAAAGCCGGGCGATGTTTTAGGGAGAGGAGATACA
Organism: uncultured bacterium; assembly: GCA_964641775.1. GTDB lineage: Bacteria > Chlamydiota > Chlamydiia > Chlamydiales > SM23-39 > CAIPFQ01. The sequence continues at coordinate 12,534 of CAZXLK010000017.1, forward strand.
ATCGGATCTGTGGAGGAAGGGAGATTCCAACATTTGATCATGGTCCCTTTTTCTCACTTTGGAAAAGTAAAACTACAGCATGTTGCAAGACCGGGAAGTTATACCATTGAGAGCACAATGGCAGAAGGGACTGATGAAGCGGGCAAAGCCGTAACCTTTACCATGATGCAAAAATGGCCGGTTAAAAATGCCCTAATGGAAGGGCGTAAAATCAAGCCAACACGCATGATGGATACCGGGCTTCGCATCATCGATACGCAGTTTCCTGTTTTAAAAGGGGGGACTTTTTGCTCTCCCGGTCCATTTGGAGCCGGAAAAACGGTGATCCAGCACCATTTATCCAAGTATTCGGCTGTTGATATTGTCGTCATTGTTGCGTGTGGAGAAAGGGCGGGAGAAGTTGTAGAAGTACTCAGAACATTTCCTCAGCTGATCGATCACCATACCAATGATTCTTTAATGAAGCGGACCGTAATGATTTGCAACACCTCTTCTATGCCGGTTGCAGCTCGGGAAGCATCGGTCTACATGGGAGCTACGATTGCCGAATATTACCGTCAAATGGGGCTTGATGTCCTTCTTTTGGCAGATTCGACATCGAGATGGGCACAAGCAATGCGGGAAATGTCGGGCCGTTTAGAAGAAATTCCCGGGGAAGAGGCTTTTCCTGCCTATCTTGCCTCTCGGATTTCTTCTTTTTATGAGAGAAGCGGCGCAATTGAAATGAAAGATGGGAAAGTGGGAACACTTACCATAGGAGGGAGCGTTTCTCCTGCAGGTGGAAATTTTGAAGAGCCTGTGACGCAAGCATCTCTTGCCATCGTCGGCACTTTTCACGGCTTATCTCGCCAAAGATCCGATGCAAGACGTTATCCGGCAGTCGATCCTTTGATTTCATGGACCAAATATTTAGATGCAGTAGGTCTTTATCTCAAAGAGAGAGTGCCCGGATGGGCAGACAAGGTACGAAAAGCTGCCCATATCCTGCAAAAAGGAGATGAAATTGGCAAAAGAATGGAAGTGGTTGGAGAAGAGGGGATTTCTCTTGATGATATGATCCAATTTCTCAAATCGGATCTATATGAATTTGCCTATTTGCAGCAAAATGCTTTTGATAAAGAAGATGCCTACTCTCCCTTGGATCGTCAAATTGAGCTTTTTGAAATCATCCAAATGATTTTTGATGCCGATTTTCAGTTTTCCTATCACGATGAGGCGAGAAGCTTTTTTCTCAATTTGCAAAATGAAATTAAGAATATCAACTTTCTTCCCTATGGCTCAGAGCGTTATTTGAGCGCAAAAAAAGGGGCAAGAGAAAAGATTGAATTGCAAATGAAAGGCGCCAACGTATGAGAAAAGTATACGATCGAATCATTGATATGAGAGGCAATCTCATTACGGTTGCTGCTGAGGGAGTGTCGCTTGGAGAAATTGCCAGAATCCAAAAAGCAAATGGAACTACAACCTATGCATCGGTGCTCCGTTTCAATGAAGACTTAGTCACTTTGCAAGTTTTTGAAAACACCCGCGGCATTTCCACAGGAGACAGAGTGACATTTTTGGGGCGGCAGATGTCTGCTGTCTATACAGATCTTCTTTTAGGAAGACGTCTGAATGGCGTCGGAGATCCGATTGACAATGGGCCTAAAATCGTAGGAGTTGAGGTTGATATTGGCCAGCCTTCTTTCAATCCGACAAAAAGGATTATTCCAAGAGAGCTTGTCCGAACAAATATTCCGATGATCGATGTTTTCAATTGTCTTGTCAAATCTCAAAAAATTCCAATTTTTTCTATCGCAGGAGAGCCTTATCAAGCTCTTTTGATGCGGATTGCAAACCAAACCAATGCAGATATTGTCATTTTGGCCGGCATGGGTCTTCGTTTTGATGATTACCAGGCATTCATAGATAATGCAGAGAGGGCAGGATCGATCGAAAAAACGGTGATGTTCATCCATCAGGCAACTGATCCTCCGGTAGAGTGTATTTTAGTCCCCGATATGGCGCTCGCTGTTGCCGAAAAATTTGCCAATGCCGGAAAAACGGTTTTAGTTTTGATGACCGATATGACCGCATATGCCGATGCGCTCAAAGAGATCGCCATCACCATGGACCAGATCCCATCGAATCGCGGTTATCCGGGATCGCTCTATTCCGATCTTGCCTTTCGCTACGAAAAAGCAGTTGATATCGAAGGGAGCGGCTCGATCACGATCATTGCCGTAACAACGATGCCGGGGGGAGATGTCACTCATCCGGTTCCGGATAATACAGGCTACATTACAGAGGGGCAGTTTTATTTGCATGGGGGCTCGATTGATCCTTTTGGCTCTTTGTCCAGGCTTAAACAGCTTGTGATTGGCAAAGTGACGAGGGAAGACCATGGTGAGATTGCCAATACGATGATTCGCCTTTATGCCGATTCAAAAAAAGCCAGGGAGAGGCAATCGATGGGATTTCGCCTTTCCCGTTGGGATGAAAAACTTCTTCGTTACTCCTTTCTTTTTGAGGAGAGGATGATGGATTTGGATGTAAATTTATCTTTGGAGGAGGCGCTCGATCTTGGATGGCTTACCCTTTCTCAATGTTTTGATCTTGAAGAAGTAGGTGTGAAAAAACAGATTTCCGACAAGTATTGGCCCTCTGAAAAATGAGCATCAAATTAACAAAAACGGAATTGAGAAGCCAGCAAACAAGACTGAATCAATTCCAGCGCTACCTTCCTACGTTGCAGCTAAAAAAAGCGATGCTTCAGTTTGAAGTGATGTCGGCAGAAATGGAAATTACAAGGCTTAATGAAACATTAGATGAGATGAAAAAAGAAGTGTTAACCTTTTCCCCATTTCTTTTAGAGCCTTTTCTTTTGGAAAATGTTGAAATTGAAGATGTAAGAAAACGATATGAAAACATTGCAGGAGTTGAAATTCCTGTTTTGGAAAAAGTCCGTTTTAAAGAGCCTACCTATTTTATCTTTGATACTCCTGTTTGGACAGAAAGGGCGATTCTCATTTTGCAAGAGATGATCACCACTAGAGAAAAAACAGCTGTTGCCATGGAGAAAAAACGGGCGCTTCAAAAAGAGCTTCGCGATGTGTCGATCAGGGTCAATCTTTTTGAAAAAATTTTAATTCCAAGATCGCAAATGAATATTGGAAAAATTCGGATTTTTCTCGGTGATCAGCAGCTTGCAGCAGTAGCTCAGGCAAAAGTTGCTAAATCCAAAATTGCCAAAGTCAAAGAGATGGCTGCCGAATGATTATCAAGATGCATAAATATCTTCTTTGGGGAAGCTCTTTTGAGCTCGATCGCTTTTTTACTTTGGCGCAGAGAGCAGGCTTTTTGGAATTCATCGGCTTATCGCATAAAAAAGCGCTCGAGCTTCCACAAGATGCCAAAACGATTTTGGCTGCGATGAAGATTGCCAAACATCATATTGTCCATCCTAAAGAAGCTCCTCATTTAGAGCCTCTGATCATTGCCCAAAATATAATCAAGCTCCACGATTTCCACGAAAAGCTCTTAGAGGAAGAGAGAATCCTCACTGCTGAAATTGCCAGAGTTGCAGTCTTTGGGGATTTTTCAAAAGTAGAATTGGAAGAAATTCAAAGAGAAGGGAAGCGTGTCATCCAATTTTTTTGCATGAGAAGTGCGCTTGCAAGACAAATGAGCTTGCCCCCCGAAATCATTTTTGCCGGAACCGAATATGATCTTGATTATTTCATCGCGATCAATAAAGAGAGAAAACAATATCCAAAGATGATCGAAATGATCATCGATCAGCCTGTCGGCGCTTTGAGACAAAGATTATTGGAGGTGCGCGAAGAGCTTGCCAAAACTGAGGCCGATTTAAGAACTTTTTGCAACGCCCTTCCCGATCTACAACATGGCTTTAATGCCTGTCTGAATCACTATACCTTCAATTTAGCAAAACACGATGCCTCAAAGCCGCTAGGCGATGCTCTTTTTGCGATTGAAGCCTGGGTGCCGGAAACTAGAGTACCTGCTCTTTTTGGACTTTTGAGCGGCTTATCCGTTGAATGTGAGGAAGTCAGGATTGAATCAGCGGATAGAATCCCAACTTGCATTGAAAATAAAGGACTGTCCAAAGTGGGAGAAGATCTGATTTATATTTATGATACTCCCTCTCCCGATGATCAAGATCCCTCTTCTTGGATCCTTTGGTGTTTTGCCCTCTTTTTTGCCATGATCATCTCCGATGCAGGCTATGGAGTGATCTTTTTGATCATGGCTCTTTTATTAAAATGGAAACTGCCGAGATCTGCAACCGGGGCTTTAAAGCGATTTGTAAAACTATTTATGATGCTCTCCATAGCAACGATTGTTTGGGGAGCTGCCACTGCCTCTTTTTTTGGCGTTGAAATTGGTCCTAATAATCCCTTTCGAAAGATGTCTTTCATCCATTATCTGGCAACGAAAAAAGCAGGCTACCATTTGCAAGAAAAAGATGATGTCTATGAGTCTTATGTAAAAGATTATCCGGAAGTAGCTTCGGCCAAAAATGGGCATGATTTTCTTCTCAAAACCGAATACATCAAAGAAAAAAGGACTAAATTTAGAGCGCTGGAAGACTTTAATAACAATATCTTGCTTGAACTATCCCTTGTTGTTGGCATCTTGCATCTCACTACCTCTTTTTTACGGTGGCTGCTCCGCAATCCGGCAGGCTTAGGCTGGATTGTTTTTATGATTGGCGGCTACCTCTATTTCCCGGTCTATTTGGAAGCCACCACAATTGCCAATTTTTTGGGGTGGATCGATAAGCCTACAGCCAAAACTTTAGGTCTTTATCTTTTGGCAATAGGCCCTCTCTTTGTCGTTATTGCCTCCCTTTTTCAAGGAAAAAAACTTCTTTCTTTTTTAGAGCTCACCAATGGAATCCAAGTTTTTTCCGATGTCTTATCCTATCTTCGCCTTTATGCCCTGGCTCTTGCCGGGATGGTGATGGCAGATACAGTGAATACGACTTTAGGGTTGGAAGTGGGGATTATTGGAACGGTATTCATTATTTTGGTGGGCCATACGATCAATTTAAGCCTCTCTTCGATGTCTGCTACGATTCATGGACTTCGCCTCAACTTTTTGGAATGGTACCGCTATAGTTTTGTTGGAGGGGGAAGGCTATTTAACCCATTAAGAATTAGAAAAACTAAATGAGATTTAAGGAGATTTTATGGATTTCGGTATGATAGGTCCTGCACTTGCGATGGGCCTTGGATGTATTGCAAGCTCGATTGGTTGCGGAGTTGCCGGTATGGCTTCCCATGCGATCATGTCCCGTGTTG
>CAZXLK010000017.1:17846-19130 GCA_964641775.1 uncultured bacterium
TGAAGAGGGACATGCAAAATTCATTGCCCTTGCCGCAATTCCTGCTTCGCAATCGATTTACGGCCTTATTCTGATGGTGATGATGAAAAGTGCGATCAAAGCGGGCAGTTTAAGCGCTTTAGGAGGAATTGGAATTGGGCTTTCTGTTGGTGCAGCTCTTATAGCATCCTCTTTATTTCAAGGAAGATGCTGCGTGAGCGCAATACAAGCTGCAGCAAAACAGCCGGCAGTTTATGGAAAAACACTTGCCTCAGTGATTATCATTGAGTCATTTGCTTTATTTGCCTTCGTATTTGCCCTATTGTTAATATGAAATCATCGAATTTGTGCAGCGAAGCGAGTGATTCAAAGGTCTCAATATGATCCGAATTTTACTACTATTCGCATCTTTTCTTTTTGCAAAAGAAGAGCCACTTACTTTCTCTCACGAGAGCGAGCTCAAGGTTGCAATCGATGCAGCCTACGATGCCGGCTCTATTTTAATGCAATATTGGAACAAAAAAATTGATTTAGAGACCGAGATGAAAGATGGCAAAAGTCCTGTAACGATTGCCGATTTTGAGTCTAATGATGCAATCTGCAAGAAACTCTTGGATCATTTTCCTGAATATGGGCTTTTAACTGAGGAAAAGCTCGAAGGGGAAAGGGAGAATCAAGCCATCCTTAAATGGAGAGATGCCGAATGGACTTGGGTTGTAGATCCATTGGATGGGACCAAATCTTTTATTGGGGGAAAGTCTCAATTTGGGATCCATATCGCTCTTTTGCATCATGGAGAGCCTGTAGTTGGCGTCAATTACTATCCTGCTACCAAAACGATGTATTTTGCAACCGTAGGATCCGGCGCCTACAAACAGGTAAAAAACAAGCCTCCTCGAAGGATTTTTGCTGAAAAAAAGGCAAAAGTAATCCGTCCGGTAGTCTCTTCTAAAAAATCAGATTTTGTAAAAGCTTTTTATTCAAGTCTTCTTGGCCAACCTATTACAGACAAGATGCTGCGAAAAGATTTTAAATCGTTGGGTAGTTGCGGCCTCCGCCTTTGCATGATTGCCGAGGGCAAGAGAAACATCTACGCTTCAAGCGGTCAAAGCGGCCGAATTTGGGATTATGCCTCAGGCGCCGTGATCTTGAAAGAGGCAGGCGGCACCATGACCGATCTTCTTGGCAAACCGCTCGATTTCCTCTCTCCTAACTACAAATTCAAATCGGGCACCCTCTCCGTCGGCCCTCAAGATTTGTTTGAGAAGGCTATTATGAAAAATTCACCACAGAGATAGAAACCAC
>CAZXLK010000018.1:0-11747 GCA_964641775.1 uncultured bacterium
GGGATATGGGCATCCTCTGCGTTCTTTGCGCCTTTGCGTTTTATTTTTTATCCTACCCTGATTTCGTAGCCTCAGCCGGTAACGCAAACGTTCACGTTTATTGATTCGGCGGCATTTGCTGAAATTCAGGAGGGGATTCCTGGGGTTGGTTTTTGGCAGCATGGCGCATTTCCAAAAAGCCGGTAAGAAAGCTAACTACTGCAACTGAAATTGCTGCGGCAAAATAGCCAACCAAAGAAGTAACATGGATTCCGATGACGGGAAACAGTTTCAAAATGGCATAAGCTACTAAGTTCACAACCAGTGCTAGCCCAGCGATTTTCACAGCAGTTGCCTGACGGAAAAGTTTTAGGATTGGATAGATCAAAGTATTTAAAAGGCCCAAAGCTAAGGCGAAGACTACATCCGAGCCTAATGTTGGAATCTTGGTTATGCTTGCCACATCAATCCCCGGAGTGATGTAATTGGCAAAAAATACAATGAACGCATTGAAAAAGAATGCCTTAAGATAAAACATATCGAAGCTCCATGTAGATTTGTCCTTACCTTATAAAAAAATCCTTTAAATTGAAACTGTGCCCCTCACCCGATACCGATACCGAGACCGATCCCGAGACCGAAAAGAGGAGAAAGTCGGGAACGGTCACGGTCTCGGTCACGGTCACGGATATTGGTGATAAAAACCCAAACTTGTTAATATTTCATCCCATGTTACGTTTCTTAATTCTGTGTTTAATCTGTCTTTGCGGGTGCAAACAAGCTCCTGAGAAAAAAGGACTTAAAATTGCATTTAGCTCTCATCCGCAAACGATCGATCCGAGAAAAAGCGCTGATTTTCTCTCTTCTACTTTGGTTTGTTTAGCCTATGAAGGTCTGACCCGCTGTTCTATCGATGGAGGAGTGGAACCTGGGCTAGCTGAGAGTTGGACTGTCAGCCCTGATGGATTGGTCTATACGTTTACCTTGCGAAAGTCCTTTTGGACCGATGGAAAGCCTGTTACGGCATTTGATTTTGAAAAGTCATGGAAAAATATCTTAGATCCCACTTTTGCAGCTCCTTGCGCCTATTTGCTTTTTCCTATTAAAAATGGAGAAAGTGGTACGAATGTCGGCATTCAAGCAATTGATGATCAAACTTTAGTTGTTACTTTAGAAAGGAAGACCCCCTATTTTTTATCTCTCACGGCCTTTCCTTTATTTCTTCCTGCGCCGGATGAAATTGGCAAAGTCTTTAATGGCCCTTTTCGGATTGAAAAAGATCAAAGTAATGAAATCGTTTTAGTGAAAAATGGATCGTATTGGAAGGCAAATGCCATTCAATTGGATGCCATTTCAATCCAAATCATCCGCGATGAAAATACTGCCTTAGAGCTCTTTGAAAAAGGGGAGATCGATTGGGTGGGCTCACCCTTTGTCCCGTTGCCTTCTGACTGCCTGCCATTTTTTAAAGAGAGGCTCCGCTACATCCCGATGGCAGCCTCAACAATTCTTACTTTTAACTCTCAAACTTTTCCCTTTAACAATCCAAAGATTCGAAAAGCTTTTGCTTTATGTTTAGATACTGAAGAAATCCTTTCCAAAATTGCCCCTGCCGGTCAGATTGCCCCCAGTAGAATCCTTCCCCCCTCTTTATTTAAAGAGCCAATGCCGCCCCTTTTTGAAGAAAAGGAAAAGACCATGACAGAGCTTCCCGATTTGGGAAAAATCACTCTTTGGATAAGACCTAATCCTGTGGAAAAAAGGGTTGCACTTGCCATGCAAAATCGATGGAGGCAGGCATTAGGAGTGAATGTTGAAATTGAAGAGCTCGATCCAAAAATCCATATGCAAAGGCTTCATGCAAAAGATTACCAAATTGCCATTGCTTCTTGGATTTCTCAATTTTTCGATCCTGTGAATATCTTGGATCGATACCGGCTCAAGACCAATCAAAAAAATTATGCGGGCTGGGAAAATAAAGAGTATCAAAAACTTTTAGAACAAGCGGCAAATCAGTCTGATGAGAAAAAGCGTCTTGAAATCTTGGCAGAGGCAGAAAGCCTTCTTGCCTCCGAATTTGTTGTCTTTCCCCTTTTTCATTGGGCAAGCCCAACGCTTGCAAGTGACAGAGTGAAAAACATTGCGACAACTCCATGCGGAGGAGTCCTTTTCGAAAAGTTTACTATTGAACAGTGAAAGATCGGGTGATGTCGTTTTTGAAAAGTTTACTATTGAACAGTGAAAGATCTTGTTACGTCATTGAAAAGGCCTGGGACTTGGGATTCTTTATTCATCAGTTGCAAACGGATCGAATGTTCTCCTTTTGAAAGGCCATAGATGTAATATGGCTGCCAGGAAGTGATGGTCCTTTTCGTTTTTCCATCAATGGTAAGGCGAACATTATAGCCATCAGGCGTGAGCTCGCAGTTGGCAATCAGAAAATCAAGGAGGACCGGCTGGTTTACATTCCAGGGAATCTCATCTTCCGGTTCATTGTAGGTTAAAAAGGGCTGAGAAAAATCCATTTTTTTCGATCCGGCCCCTCCCACGTAAAACCTTACGGTTGCAAAAGCACTGCCTGATTTGATGCTTTCTCCAAAAGCGCGGGCTGCAAACATTCGAATGGAATGAGCTCCTTCTTTTAATCTATAAGGAAGCTCAAACTTATAGCTCATATTGTAAAAATAGCCCGTTTCATTGAATGGGTCGATGGCCGGCTCATTGACTGCAAAATAGGGCTCATTATCCACAATGACATGGACTGTTTGTCCCATATTGGTATTTGGAATCTGATTTGCCCGGACAAATTGAGAAGAATCAGAACCTAATGAATACCCATCGATTCGAAATTGGATCCAGATCCGATTTCCGGAGAGCACTTCATTTTCTTTGGGAACTGCAATTGCAAGGACAATGGAATTCGATTCCGGAGTAGGAGCCACCGGCATAATTCGGATCTCTTCTCCAACGATTACACTAGTTAAAAAAAGCAGGGTAAAGAGTCGCACCATGATATTTTTCTCATATCCTCTTTTCTTTATATTTGCAATTCGTTATGGCAACATTATGTGGATTCGGTGTTTAACTGCAGCAATTTTAGCCTCTTTCACCTATGAAGGGCCAACGAAGCCGGTTCCCGGCCGCTCCCAATTGGTCCGGATCCAAATCATTGTCCGCGATAGCCCCACATCCGGGGGCGGGCAAATTCAAAGAGTTACTTTCAATGACCAAAACATCCCCTTACAGCCAAGAGACATTTATGGAAATCGAGGCAAAGCAGGTTTTGAGCTTCCTCCGGGAACCTATCCACTCCGCTGGGTCGTGCAGCAAGATAAAATCACCTGGCCCCGCAATCTCACAAATGAAGAAAATGTGACTGTCGATCCCCGCGATCTTTGGCTCCAAATCGAAATTGTGGGTTCCGAAGTTTCCATCCGTTAGGATCCCGTGAACGTTTGCGCTTGCGTTACCGTGCCCGTGCCCCTGCCTGTGCCCGTGCCTGAAACGGAACACGGGCGGTAACGCACAGGGGTCCCCGAAGACGCATCGTCTTTGGGGTGGAAGCGCAAACGTTCACGGTTTTTTAATATCTTTTAACCAGGTTCCGATTTTGTCAGCTATGCGACTAGAAAATAACAGCGACATATGACCCAGATCTTCAACAGCAAATTCTTTTTCAGGATCCTTTCCTGTCCAAGCAGAAGTGTTTGGAATAATGATTTGATCTCTTTTGCTACCGATGTGGAAAAAACGAATGGCTTGATTTTCTTCCATTGCATCTTGCAGCATTTTGGTAAATTCGGAATTTCGCCGCATCTCGCGGCCATTGGAGCCTAAGGCAATGATTGCCGCGTGTGTTCCTGCAATAGGAGAGCCAATCGTTATTACATCGGTCACTGTGTTTGGAGGAGCAAATTTTGCCGCATAAAGAGCGCTCACAAGCCCTCCCATCGAATGGCCAATTAATGTAAGATCCGATCTTCCCGACTCCGCGGCAATTTCCTCTGCTTTTTTCTTTACAAGCTCTGCATGCTCCTGAATGGATCCAAAATGGGGCTTGAGATCGATTGTGTAGATTGGCCCAAAATTTCTATTAGTAAGCATTGGCTTGAAAAAAATCCAGTTGGAGCCATTTTGCAAATATCCGTGAATGAGAAGGATCGGACGCCCTTGAGACCCGCTTGTCTTGGCCTTACCCCAATGGCAAATTTTCAAAAGAAAAAAAAATAGAACTGCAAGAGATTCAAAGGCCATTGCATGGAGCCAAAAAACAATTTGTTTGAACGGAGTTGGGAAAGAATTGGCAAACCGATTCAAAAGCTTGACCAGTCCCAAAGAAAAAGCCAAAATAAAGAGCGCACTCAATAGCCCCATAAAGGAGTCATTATGCGTAAAATTTTAATCTTTGTCCATGACGCTCATGTTATTTAAAAACAGAGTTGAGGCTGGCAAGGCTTTAAGCCAGGCTCTTCAAAAATACAAAAATGCAAAAGAAACCATTGTCCTCGGCCTTCCAAGAGGAGGGGTTGTTGTTGCAGCCGAGGTTGCAAAAGAGCTCCATCTTCCGCTCGATGTGATTGTTCCTCGCAAGCTCGGCGCACCTGATAACCCGGAGCTTGCAATTGGGGCAATCGCTGCAGATGGCATCGTTTTAGATCAAGGAATCATAGCTCTTTTGGGAGTCCCTCCCTCTTACATCGATGCATGCATTGCAAAAGAAAAAAAAGAGGCTGAAAGAAGGCTCCAATTATTTCGTAAAAATAAGCCGCCGCAAGAATTTAAGGGCAAAACTTGCATTGTTGTCGATGATGGCATTGCAACGGGATCAACGATGAAAGCAACTATTCAAGCTTTAAAAAAAATGCATGCTGCAAAAATCATTGTAGCCATCCCGGTAGGGCCTCCCGATACTATTGAAAACCTAAAGAAAGAAGTCGATGAAATCATTTGTCTTCACACACCTTCCTCTTTCATGGCAGTCGGACAATTTTATGATCAGTTTCCACAACTTGCAGATGATGAGGTCTTAAAAATATTATGGAAGTAACAATCCCCATAGGTAAGACCGCGCTATCCGGCAATCTTTCGATTCCTGATAAAGCCCATTCCCTCGTTCTTTTCGCCCATGGAAGCGGGAGCAGCCGCTTGAGTCCTCGAAACCAATTTGTTGCTAGGTATTTAGAAAAAAAGGGGCTTGGGACACTCCTCTTCGATCTTCTTACTCAAGAAGAAGAGGAACTTCGCTTTGACATTTCTCTTTTAGCCAAAAGGCTGATCCTCGCAACCGATTGGGCAAAAAGGCAAACTCCCCTTCCGATTTGTTATTTTGGTGCAAGCACAGGGGCAGCTGCAGCCCTCGTTGCAGCGGCAGAAAAAAAAGATTCAATCAAAGCAGTTGTATCTCGAGGCGGCAGACCCGATCTAGCCATGGAATTTTTGCCAAGAGTAGAAGCGCCAACTCTTTTGATTGTAGGAGAATTGGACATAGAAGTGATTGATCTAAACAAAAAGGCCTTTGATCTTCTCAAATGCAAGAAAAAAATGGAAATCGTTCCGAATGCCACCCATCTTTTTGAAGAAGAAGGAGCACTAGAAGCCGTTGCAAAACTCGCCGCAAATTGGTTTCTAAATCATTAATTGTTCACAAGTCTTGGATAGGCAATCAGGCCGATGTTGATTGCCCAGTAAGTGGCTGTAAAGCCCATTGCTACCATGGTAAGTGGTGTGAAGGTGGCAATCATGAGTGCTATGAATGATAAAAGAGTGGCAAAGGTATAAAGCACTGCCGTCCAGATTGTTTTTTTATTTTGGTTCAAGATTTCCGCGATGAATTCTTTTGCAGCTGTAACTTTTTCCGGATTTGGATCTTGCATATTGCCCACATGGAGATCAATTTCATTTATGATTTTCTCTGCTGTTTTTTGATCCGTTCTTCTTTTGACATGTTGAAAGGCCCCTTCTGCCAATCGGTTAAACTTGCGCCCTGCTTGCCATTCTCTATAAATCGGCCCATGCAAAGCGTCTTCCGGCTGGATCTCAACTTCAGGAATACTTTTGCCTCTGATAAATTCTAAGGCATGCAAAATCCTTTCATTTTCACCTTGCGTGGGATCTTCCAATCGACTTAGGATGTCCGAGCGAAAAGTAAGAGCTCGATAGACTAGCATTCCGGAAGAGGCCATACTGACAAGAGCCCATGCGCCATAAAAGTAGTCGGCAGCAATTTTAGTGGAAAAGATTGCCGGGAGGCTCAGGGTATTAGCAGCCCAAAAACCAATGGAATTCAAAGAGAGGAAGTTTTCAAAAATTTGCCCGCAAGCGCGCCTGATCCCTTCAGCATCTCTACCCCATGTTGCCCGTTTGAGATCGAAAACGGGAGGGCCAATCATGGGAAGCTTATACAATAGTTTTTTTTTGATAGAAGGAGGAGCATAAACAGGGTGTTGTATTTTAAGAATGTTTGGTTGTGCGAGCGCTGCCATACCTAATAATTATATCATGTCCCCAAATTAAATAATATACACTAAATTAATGATTATTAAGGTCTTGGATGGAATTTATTAAAAGAATTTTTTAGATGTTTATTGGAAATGTGGGTATAGCGATCCGTTGTTGCGATGTCGGCATGACCCAGCATGTCTTGAATCAGCCTCAGATCGGCCCCATTTTCAAGCAGATGAGTTGCAAAGGAGTGGCGCAAGGTATGAGGCGATATTTCCTTAAATATGTTGGCCTTTCGGGCGTAGATCTTGATTCGACTCCAAACTGTAACTCGATCAATTGGCTTTCCATTTTTTGTCGTAAAAAGGGGGGCATTTTTCCGCTCTTCAGCAGGGCGTTGCATTAAAAAGGCATCCACTGCCCGAATCGCTGCTTTGCTCACGGGAACGACCCTTTCCTTATTCCCCTTTCCCTTGACCTTGACAAAGGTATCATCCAGATCTGAAATTTTTAGATTGCAAAGCTCCGAGACCCGAATTCCCGTTGCATACAGAAGCTCTAAAACCGCCTTATCCCTGACGCCTATGAAATCATCTCCTTTTGGCTGAGCTAAAAGGCTCTCGACTTCTTCCATTGTCAAAACCTCGGGGATGAGCTGCCAGACTTTCGGTGTGTCAAAATAGCATCCAAAATCAATGTCTATATGCCCCTCTTTTTTCAAAAAGCGCAAAAAAACTTTTACAGCGATGAGCGCTCTACAAATTGACGAGCTTGCAAAGCCCTTATCTTTAAGGAGCATTAGAAAATGAGGAATGGATTCGGAATCGAGCTTTCCTATCGTTTTGATAAAATAGCGGATATCCCTTCCATAAGCTTCGATGGTATTTTTTGAAAATCCTTTTTCACACCTCAGATGATCGAGAAATTCAACTATTTTTTCTTCCACACAACCCGTGAACGTGAACGCTTGCGCTTGCGTTACCGTAATGGAATACGGCGGAAAACGCAAGCGCAAGCGTTCACGTTCACGGTAGATGCTAGTTTCTAGCCAAAAACTTCTGCAACCTTTCAATATCTAACTTTTCTTCTGCAAAAAGTGGAATGAGAGAAAGCCAGAAAATAGTAGCATGTTCTTGCCAGTATTTCTCTTTCGCTTTTTTCTCATCTTTGAGGGCATCCAAGACTTTTTGATACCCGCACTTAGGTTTTGAGTGTTCGTTAAAAAATTTCCAGCCTCTTTGAAACCAATGGGATAAATGTTTTCGCATCTTCTTTGCATATTTGTCTTCGGTCTCAGGATCTAATGTCAAAGTCCGAAGCCCGTGCAGAAGATTTTGGAATTTTTCTTCGTTGATTCTTCGATCATAATTTCGGTTGGCAAAAGAACTAAATGGAATGGAACTTTTGGCATCTAAATGCTCTATCACCCTTTTTTTCCTCAACAGGAAGGGAAGATCATCAAAACAAGGCTCAGTAGAACCAAGTGTTGGTTCGGGAGTTTCTACTGTCTCTCTTTTTATCTGCTCTTTAGAAGATGCATTTGGATTTTGGGTATTCCAAAGCCCAAAGCGAACTGCATCGTGAAGAGTCATCTTGTCTTGGTGGTAGTGTGCAGCATCTTCAGGGGATAACTGAAGATCGTCTTTTTTTTGGCCGTAGGAATAACTAGTATTGTAACCGGAAGAATTTTTATTCTTGTAGTGGGTCTTTTCAAGAGTTCCCCAAAGCTTGACTTCGCCGGGATTGGCATTCAGAGTTTTGAGAACGATCCCATAACTCGTTAGAATTTCGCGGGCAAGATCATCTGTCATCCCAGTAAACTTGTTTGCAAACCATCCCCTTTTGATAGTGATGTCATGATAAAGATGTGTTTTTGGGTTAAATAACGCGTCTTTTAAAACTAAAACACGATCCTGATCTTTTAATTCAAATGATACTATTCCTGTTGAAATCATAGTAATATTATAACTAAATAACTTTAAAAAGTCCATTAAAATAATTTCTTGAAATATTCTCCAAATTTCTTTTTACTTTGAGAAATGAATCCAGAAGAGGTTATCCCCCATTATGATGAGCCGTTTCGCTCGGTACTAATCTTTGGGCCTCCCGGGGCCGGCAAAGGGACCCTGGGCAAATTCTTAAGCAGCGCTGGGAACCATTTTCACTTATCCTCAGGAGATATTTTCCGAGGCTTATCCCCGGATTCGCCTGCAGGCAAGATCTATCACAATTATGCGGGAAAAGGACTTCTTCTTCCCGATGAAATCACCGTCAAAATCTGGCACCATTTTGTCAATGGACTCATTGCCACAAACCGCTATTTTCCCGAAGAGCAGCTTCTTCTTCTCGATGGTCTTCCCAGAACGCTTCGCCAAGCAGATCTTTTAGAGCGCTATATTCATATTGAGAGGATCATTGTTTTAGAAATTGAGGATGTGGAAAAGCTGATCCAAAGAATTCAAAGAAGGGCGCTCTTTGAAAAAAGAACCGATGACATGGATCCGCAGGTATTAAAAACCAGAATGGAAGTCTATCAAAAAGACACGTTGAAACTCTTAAAGCATTATCCGGCAAAACTGCAATCCCGTTTCAATGCAGATCAAAAACCCCTCGAGGTGCTCCGGGATTGCCTTGTTGGCCTATCTGAAGTCCTTGCCCAATAGTTATACTGCTGCAGGAGCAGGTACATCGACACCACCTGCAGGAACAATCGGCTTATCAGCAAATCGAATAGCTGACGGAGGATACAGTATGGCGTCAGCCTTTCTTTCTCCATCTTTCAGTCGATTGTCAATCTTTTGGATCAATTTATCCAATTCCTCATCTTTTTTTTTGAATTTTTTGAGAACCTTTGCATATTCCTCAAATTTCACTTCAGGATCATAAGCTGCAGCTTTTCGCTCATATGCTGCAAATTTGAAGCCTTCAGGACGAGCTGGTCTATTGTCAATGCGCTTTTCTCTTTCTGCGATTTGTTCACGAAGCTCTCGAATCTGAGCATCATGTTCGCTATATTTTTGAAGAATTTCTTCTTTTCTTGCTAATAGTACATATCCGTCTTGCATAAACGGCAAAATTGCCTTACTTTTTTCTTCCAATAATGAAATCAAGGTAGGATAAGGACCTTTCTCCTCTGGGTTATCCTTAGGCGCTTTTAACAAATCTAATTGCACTTGTACCAAGTTGCTAACCTCTATTGCATATTGAAAAACATCTTCGTTTGCAGCTTCTTGCTCTATAGGATCAACCGGATTGTTTGAAAAGAAAGTAGTATAGAGGAAATAAAATGGGTACCCAATAATCTTAAATGGAAGCGCTACAATCGCACGAATTACTTTTGCAATCATGGAAAGAAGAGAGGATGAACCCGAAACCGGGTAGCTAACTTCTTTATCATTACCCAATCGATCATAGAGTGATTCAATCAATTCGGGGAATTGGTTGGTGTCAATCAATTTTGCATTTCGAAGCTGTTGAAGCAAGGTAAGAATTTCTTTCCCATTCTCTTTCTTCTCTTCTTCAGAGACTGCAGCATAAACGATTGCATTTTTTAAATTTGGGTCATTTTTAGATAGAATTTCAACTTTAACACCATTTTCTAATGCAGTTTGGAAATCTTTCCCATCTCTTTGTTCTTCAAGGAGTGCCTGCAGAAGATAATGAGTTGCAAGATTCTGCTTATATGCACACGCCATGATGCTCGACCATACATAATCCTTTCGGTTTGGGGAGAAAGTAGAATCCCCAAGCTTGGGGGTAAATTTTCTAAATGGGCGGGTCATATACTCATTTTCGATTGCAGTTTTCAGCTTTTTAGCACTGAGACATGTTTCATCTACAGTCACAGGAATATCTGTTAATTTTCTTGCTTCAAGGTCTACAAATATCTCAAAATCCTCATTAGCAAGTGAGGTATTGCGACCAGATTGAAGAGAAGATTCGATCCGGCTCAGCAATTCATCAAAATTATGAGCAGCTTTTTCATCATTAAAATGAGCGATAGTTTTCCCATTTTTTATTTCATAATCGGCAACCTTTTTCATTTTTTGAAAAGAGTTGATATGACTACCATGGTGAAGCCCAAGCTTTGCCTGCACATCATCTAAATGCATTGACTGATTCGTCATTTTTCGAACAAAATAGCCTGCTGAAAGAGCTCCTGCAAGGGTAATTGCTGCGGGGACTATTGCTTGGTTTAGGATTGGGTATGCGACGCTGGCAATGACTGTGGGCGCACCAAAATAGAGTGCTCCGGCGGCGGTTACAGCTGCTCCTGCTAGTGCTCCTATAGCTGTATAGGCATTGGAACTTTGGTCTGCTTTTACTTGGATAATAGACATAAATTATAATCTCCGATTATTTATTAAAATATTATACTACTTCCAATGTATAAAATCAATAATAATTAAATATTTATTACTATAAATAGCGCTCTTGAGCTTT
Organism: uncultured bacterium; assembly: GCA_964641775.1. Lineage (GTDB taxonomy): Bacteria > Chlamydiota > Chlamydiia > Chlamydiales > SM23-39 > CAIPFQ01. Next base: position 10,864 of record CAZXLK010000018.1, read on the forward strand.
TGTATGAACAGAGCTTGCTTGAACTATATGGGATAAGTGACTTATACTTACCCTATGGCAAAAATTATTTTTGAAGATAGCCAAGATGAGTCTGATCTTCCGGATGGCGCTCCAATCCTAGAGGCTTGTGAGCAGGCCGGAATCCCGTTTGCCTGTACGGAAGGGGTATGCGGTACCTGCGTGATTGAAGTGACCGAAGGGATGGAAAATCTTTCCGAATTCAACCAAGCCGAAGCCGATTTCTTGGGAGATATGGAATGTGAAAGGCTTGCTTGCCAATGCAAGCTCAAATGCGGCTTTGTAAAGATTAAATTTTAAAGGAATTTTGACATGATTACTCGCGACATGACCATTGAAGAAATTTTTAAACGTTTTCCGGGCAAAGGGCAAAAACTGGCCCAAGCCATCACCAATGCGGGTCTTCATTGCGTTGGCTGCTCCGCTGCTACCTATGAAACGGTTGAAGCAGGGATGTATGGCCATGGGATGAAAGATGAGGAAATTGATGGGCTTATAGGTCAGCTCAATGCCATCCTCAAGGAAGAAGAGGACCTTTCCACCATTATCATTACTGAAAGAGCTGCAAAGAAATATCTTGAAATTTTGCAAGAAGATGGGAAAGCAGGCTGGGGCCTACGATTTGGCGAAAAGGCAGCCGGTTGCAGCGGATTCGAATTTTTCCTTGATTTTTCTGAAAAGCCTAAGGATGAGGACATAGTCATGGAATCCAATGGAATTCAAATCCATATGCACCAAAAATCGGCAACTCGGCTCATGGGATCTGTCATTGACTATGTAGATGGACTTCATGGAGCAGGGTTTAAAATTTCCAACCCCCATATCAAATCAAGCTGCGGGTGTGGAAATTCTCACGGTTATTGAAG
>CAZXLK010000018.1:11847-17688 GCA_964641775.1 uncultured bacterium
GGTTATTGAAGATTTTGCAAGCACCTTGGAACGAAGGGTCTTTCTTGGATCGGTTGATTTAAGAAAATCTTAGCCCTCTTCGCGACAATTTTTTCTTCTATAGAAGAATAATGATCCATTGAAAGCCAGGCTTTGCAAATCACCGCTCTTAACATTTGTTCCATTTGGGAAAGGCCGGCCCGAAGCCATGGCTGGATCTGATGCAACCCATCTCGAATCGATTGGATTTCCCCTTTGATACAAGGAACTTCTTCCATATTGCAAGAAGTTAAAATGCTCTCTTTTAGATCCTCTGCCAAATCATTCAGTGCTTTTTCTTTGTTTTGCATCAAATCTTTAGCAAATTTAGGAAAAGAAAAGGTATCTACGTCTTCGATTTGATTATCAATCAAATGAAATTTAAGAAAATTGTCTTCATCGACCATCACATTTCCAAGATTCGCTCCATAGTTCAAAACTTTGCCTTTATCTTTTACATAGTGAAAAAGGCGGTCATAATTGCCTAAAAATAAATCTAACATAGCAAGCCCGCCAAGCTGGATCATAAAATTGGCCTTTTGTTCAGTGCTTAAAGAGCTATATTGCGTAGCTAAAAAATCGCTCAATGTCGGTCCCCTAACTTTTGAGGAAAGCAAAACCTGGTCTCCTTGACACCCCTTTTTTTTGGCAAAATCAAGAATTTTATCAAGGCTGTTATTGATATTTTCAGAATTGATTAAAAATTTGTGCTGCCCATTTAAATCCTGAAATTCTCCCGAAAGTTCATCGTACATAGCAGCCGTAGGCACTGAAAAATGTTCGTGCCCAATCATGGTGACGATCTTTTGGTAGACTCTTTGGGCTCTAAGCTCTTCCCAGTTTGTCCATTTTAAAACACAAGAAATAGGCTGCCCATATTCCGACGCATCAACAAGAAAGGTGGGACCATGAACACCTCTGGATGCTGATACAATACTAATTAATTTGTCCCTAGCTTTTTGAATATGCTCCAAAATTTCGGGACTCGGATTATGCCTGGAAAGGCGCTCTGCAGATAAGGCTCTTTGTTGATCACTGCCAATCGATGCATCCTGAGTCCTAGAACGGGTAACACTCCCTGAATGTTTTGATCTGACTTGCATCAGCAGCTGTTGGGTTACTAGGTAAGAAATTTTTGTGACTAAGTTTCCAAAGTCAGAAAACTCCTCATATAATCCACTACTTTTAAGTTGGGTGTCCCGATAATTAGCTGTAATTCTATTCATACGGATATATTATAACGCATATAAAGGTTTAAATACAACACATTTAAACTAAATATTTCAGTTGTTCGCCTTGCCTTAATCTTTAAGATCGGGTATCTTACAGGGCATGAGCTTTAGAATGCGCGTGGAGCTTAAAATGGATGACGTCAAACCCCTGGATCCAAGCTATGATTATCCCAAAAATTATGTTTCTACAAAAAAACATTTATTTTGGATCGATTGGGTACAGATCTTATTACAGAATTGCTCAGGCTCTGTAGATAGTATAGAAAAGATTAAAGGGCTAGCAGCAAGCGCGTCTGAGCTTGCAGAGGACGTTCCACCCGAGATGGAAAGAATCGTAACTCTTGTAAAACATTTAGCTGACAATAACCGCTTCTTTCATCCGGAGTTAAAAACCTTGGCCAAAGAGGCTCATAAAGAACTGAGCTCAAAAAAAATAAAGTAATCTATGCGTGAAAAACGGCCTTCTCAACTCTACACTTGGGCAACGCAAAAAGCCCTATCCCCAAAAGCACCCTATTGGATAGGACTTCTATTTATCCTCGAGCTGTTGCTTTTTATCCCTCTGGATCCGGTCCTCATGTTTTTCTGTCTGCAAAATCGATCAAAAATTTTTCTCTATGTAGTGATTGCAGCTGTTGGATCTTTGGTAAGCGGGATTGGGGGATATCTTCTCGGCCACTTTCTTTGGGATTTGATCGGGCCTTATATTGTACCCCATTTCATCTCAATTGCCTCTTTTTCAAAAATTGCCATTCAACTTGAAAAGTATGAAAACTGGGCTGTCTTTTTGGGAGGGCTTCTCCCCTTTCCCCTCAAGGCATTAAGCCTTGGGTCCGGAGTCTTTAAGCTAAGCATCATCCCTTTTGCCGTTTCTTTAGGATTGGCAAGACTTCTTCGCTTTTGCCTGATTGGCGGAACAATGATCCTCTGGGGAGAAAAAGTGAAACTTTTTGTGGAAAAAAACTTTCACAAAATCGTCGTATTAGTCGGCGCTAAAGTTGCCGCTGTCTTTTTTCTTTTGTGGGCTCTTGCAAAATAATCAATGGTGATGCCCGCGTAAAGTATTGGAATATTTATTGCAATATCCCGATACCGATACCGATACCGTTACCGTGCCCGAAAAAAAAGAGTCGGTATCGGTATCGGACACGGTATCGGTATCGGGTAATTTTTTTTATTACGTACTTAAGCCGGGTTCGGGATCGCTTTTAGGTTTTGGATCAATGACAGGATCTTTAGTCGGGACGGGAGGAGGGGGTGGTGGGTTATTCATTTGGAGCTCATCTTCGACTTTGAGCCTTTCCTGTTTTTTTGCTGCATCCCAAGTGCCATTCATGATTTCATCGATGTCGGTGCGATCGAGAGTTTCAAATTCAATGAGCATTTCAGCCATGAGCCGAACCTTTTCTTGATTGTCATTGAGGATTTGAAGCGCTCTATTGTGGGCATCATCGATGAGAGTTTTGACTTCCTGGTCAATTTTTTGGGCCGTTTCCTGTGAATAATTTTTCTCGTGAAAGCCCGATATGCCAAGATATTGTCCTGAATTCGATCTTTCATCGTAAAGGACAGCTCCTAAATTATCGCTCATCCCCCATTCGCAAACCATGCTGCGGGCGATTTTCGTAGCTTGCATAATGTCATGCTGCGCGCCGGAAGAAAGATCATCGACAAAAATTTCTTCTGCAGCTCGTCCTCCCATGAGAACAACGAGCTGATCAAGCACCTCTTTTTTCCAATAGCTAAGCCGGTTTTTCTTAGGCATGAAGTGGGTGGCTCCTAGAGAAAATCCGCGAGGAATAATCGTTACTTTATCAACCGGATCGGCATTTTTGACGATGAGCCCTGCAATTGTATGACCCGATTCATGAAATGCTGTCGTCCGTTTTTCCGTCTCATCCATTTCCAGGCTGCGCCGCTCTTTCCCATAACGGACTTTGTCGCAGGCTTCTTTGACTTCGACAGAAGTTACTGCAGAGCGCCCTTTTCTTGCGGCAAGAAGAGCTGCTTCATTTAAAATATTTTCCAAATCAGCGCCGGATGCCCCCGGAGTGGTACGGGCAATACCTTGCAGCTCGACAGAGGTATCGATTTTGATTTTTCGGGCATGCACCTTTAAAATTTCATGGCGCCCCTTTACATCGGGAAGATCGAGGACAACTCTTCGATCAAATCGACCCGGACGAAGAAGAGCATTATCCAGAATATCCGGCCGGTTTGTAGCAGCCATTAAAATGACCCCTTCTTTCGTATCAAAGCCATCCATTTCTACAAGAAGCTGATTCAAGGTCTGTTCTCTTTCATCATGGCCTCCTCCAATTCCGGCTCCTCGATGGCGGCCGACTGCATCAATTTCATCCATGAAAATGATGCAAGGGGCGTTTTTCTTTGCCTGGTCAAACATATCGCGGATACGGCTAGCGCCAACGCCAACAAACATTTCTACAAAATCAGATCCCGAAATGGAAAAGAATGGTCTTTCGGCTTCCCCTGCTACCGCTTTTGCAATGAGCGTTTTTCCTGTACCGGGCGGGCCTACAAGAAGAACTCCTTTGGGGATTCTAGCGCCGAGAGCCGTGAATTTTTGCGGATCTTTCAAAAAGTCCACAATTTCCGAAAGCTCTTCTTTGGCCTCATCTGCACCTGCAACATCTTTAAATGTGACTTTATTTGTCTCTTTTGTCATGAGCTTGGCAGGAGATTTGCCAAAATTCATCGCAGAAGAGCCCACCCCTTTCATCTGCCTGGAAAAGATGAAATAGAGAAATACAAACACCAATATGACAGGAAGAAGCGTTAAAATATAACTAAAGTAATTGGGCGATGGCTCTTGGCTTTTGAAGGTCTTTTCTAAAACTGCATTGCGAGGCTGATCGGGCGCGCGGTAGCTTAAGCCTTTATTGACGGGAAAATGATCCCATTCTTCTTTTGCTTGATGAAACCAGTGGCCATAAATTTCAGGATCCTGCTTTTCAAGAGACCGGGTTGTAAGCTCTTGGTTATTGAAAAACCAGTTGGCATGGGAAACTTTACTTCTGGCTTTTTCAAGAAGGGCGATATTTTTTTCAAGATTGGATGATAAATCACTATATTGTTTGAGCTCATCAACATAATTTCTCACCGAACGAAGAGGCGCTAATCTTACGCCGTCTTGCTCTCTGCCAATTTCCGTAATCAAAGAAGAGACTTGTAAAAAGACACTTTTCAGACTGCTGAGCTGCTGTTCAGGAGTCATATCTGCAATGTTAAAAATAGTAGAATCAAGAGCCTTTAGCTCTTGCTTCATTGTTTCGCTTCCAAGTCCTAGAGCGCCCGATCGAAGCGCCGATACAAGCTCTCGAATTTCCCTTCGTGCAGTTTCCGTAGCTTCTATCAACTGCGCTTGATTTGCAAGCTGCAGGGCCTTTTTTGCTTGCGGTAAGCTAGTGCCGGCGCTCTCAGATAGATTTTTTATGACGATCGATCCATCTCTATCAAGAGTGTCAAATAAAGTACCAATGACCGTGTAGCCGGATCTAGGAAGGGGCTCTCCCTTAATCCGAAGATAAAGATCTGCTGCATCTTGAACCTGATTTTTCAAGGCGCCAAGTTCTTGCTCTAACTGAGAAATTTCAGATACTAACTTATGGTGGTTATTTAAAAGCTCCAAGTAATGGAAACGATCGAGCCCCCCTTCCGGGATGCTTTCTCGGAACCTGCCGCTAAAGGTGACAAGATTGTCATTTTGGGCAATTTTTCGGTTTTCTTCAGGGACCGTCAGGCCTAAATTGGTAAGGTGTTCTGCTTGATGGCTAAAAGAAACTTTACCATTACTTGCTCCGGTAAAAGTCTGGATGCCAAATACGAGCAAAATTCCCGCTAGAATGAAAAGAAAAATTCCTCCCGGAAAGGCTTTTTTTGGATCAGGTCGTAATTTAGCCATAAGCGCCTTGTTTTGTTTGATTTAGTAAATTTTACCTTTTTCTTCGGAAAAAGTAAAGATTCGGATCTTCTCCCACATAGCAAAAAAAACTTAATTTGTCTGGATATAACATAAAGCTCTTTTTTCTAATCACTTATACCGAAACAGCCTGAAGAATCGAGAATTTGGCAAGGAGGCTCCTCAGAATTTTGATTCGGAGCGAGCGACCATTGCCGAGAGGCAAGGCGCGAGTGAGAATCGAAATTATGAGGTAAAGCCAACGCAGCCGGGGTCCCCAAAGACGCATCGTCTTTGGGGTAAGGCGCAGCCGGGGTCCCCAAAGACGCATCGTCTTTGGGGTAAGGCGCAGCCAAAACCGATTCTTCAGGCTGTTTCGGTATTAAATTGACATACCCCTCATTTACAAAAACCGATTCTGTAATTCGAAGATTTCGCCTTTTTGAATAAATGGCATCGAGGGCTCTTTCCAAAATAGCTCTTGTCATCGTTACATTCTTTTTTTTAGCCATCTCCAAAAGAAGATATCGGGCTTCAATTCGCTCTAAATCAGCCATTGGGCCACTATGCCCTTTTGTTTTTTTGGCCAAATAAGCCTTCAGCTCAAAGGATCTTTCCGAAAGAAGGTACTATTTCTCTTCAATTTCTTTGCCAAAAAGCTGGCTTAAGTGG
>CAZXLK010000019.1:0-17548 GCA_964641775.1 uncultured bacterium
TTGGCCATGTATTCTTTGGACTTTCTAACCGGCACTTGGGTTATTTCCCTTTGGTGGCGGGCTAACGCCGGCCGATTTTTTTTATAAGCTGATACTCAAGGACTTATTACTTTTAATTCCCGATGCCGTGATCGATACCGATCTGTTCCCCGATCTTCTTAATAATGAATTGGTAACGGTATCGGTCACGGTATCGGTCACGGTATCGGTATCGGTTTATTATAAAACTATTTATTAGTTAATTTTATTTTGGTAGAGTTAATTTGTGAGTGGTAATTAACTTAGGAGTGAATAGTATGCAAAGAAGCCATTTTGAGAAGAATTGGAACCAATTAAAAAACAACATCCAAAACCGTTGGAGCAAATTAAGCAATGAAGACATTGATGAGATCGATGGCATGTACGATCAATTTGTAACCCATATTGCAAAACGATACGGATATCCAAGAGAAAAAGCAGCCCGAGAAATTGAAAATTGGCAGCCTCAAGAACAAATGGTTGAAGAAGAGAGCATGGAAGAGTCTGAAACTGAGACTGTTGAAGAGCAGCCTCGCGGTAAAAAGCATGAGAAAATTCGCGAATGGCAAGATATAAAACAAGATCAACAACAGCAGCAGCAGCAGAAGGAGAAAAAACGCAAAGCCGGCTAAGATCAATTAAGTCATTCTGTATAAGAGGTTGCTTGCGGCAACCTCTTTTTTTTGCTAATATCATTTTCGTATGAAATTTATTATTACCGGAGCTGCCGGGATGATCGGATCCGGTCTTGTCCACCATCTCAATGATCTAAATCAAACGGATCTTCTCCTTGTTGATCACATCGAAAATACCGATAAATGGAAAAACCTCGTCGGCAAAAAGTTTTCCGACATTATTGGTCCGCATCAGCTTTTTGAGCTGCTCAAAAATCAAAGCCAAGAGATTCAAGCGATCATCCATTTAGGCGCCTGCTCGGATACGATGGAGACCAATGGCGATTATTTACTGGAAAATAACTACCGATTCACGATTAGGCTTGCGGACTTTGCGCTGAATGCCGGCATTAGGTTTATCTATGCATCGAGCGCTGCCACTTATGGCGACGGTTCTTTAGGATTTTCTGATGATGAGGCGATGTTAGAGAGCTTAAGACCGATCAATATGTATGCCTTTTCCAAGCATCTTGTCGATCTATGGATGAAAAAACAAAATGTTTTAGACAAAGTGGCCTCTTTAAAATATTTCAATGTGTTTGGCCCAAATGAATATCATAAAGGGCGGATGTCTTCGATGGTTTTAAAGATGAATCACCTCGTAAAAAAAGAAGGGGTGATCCGTCTTTACAAATCCAACCACCCAAAATATTTGGATGGCGATCAATGCCGCGATTTTATTTATTTAAAAGATGCAGTTCGAATGACTGCTGCTTTTTTAGAAAATGACATTGGGGGAATTTTTAATATTGGATTAGGCATCCCAACAACTTGGAATGATCTTGCAAGATCTCTTTTTGATGCGCTAGAACTTAAGGGAAAAATTGATTACATCGATATGCCCGATTCTCTTTTGAATCAGTATCAAAATTATACATGCGCCAAAATGGATAAGTTCAATCGCCTATTTCAAATTCCAAAAACTCCGATTCAAGATGCAGTAAAAGAATATGTACAGGAGTACTTAATCAAAGATGCAAGATGGTAATTTAACAAGCACTTTCAATAGATTAAAGCCTTTCCGCGCTCTTGTTCTCGGCGATTTTTTCCTCGATACCTATACCAAAGGCAAAGTCAGAAGAATTTCTCCCGAAGCCCCTGTCCAGGTTCTTGAAGTAGAAAGCCAAGAATCGAGGGCAGGAGGGGCCGGCAATGCGGTTTTAAATCTCATTGCACTCGGCGGCACTGTGTTTGCCATGGGGCGAATTGGCTCCGATTTTGCAGGAAAAGAGCTGAAAGATATCCTTTTTCAACAAGGAGCTGATGTGACCGCTCTTCTTACGGAAGAGGGCTACGGAACACCTGTAAAAAATAGGATCATTTCTTATAGCCAGCAGCTCATGCGGATTGATTTGGAAAAAGTGACTCCTGCAAATGAGGATGTCGTAGATGCAGCCATAGAACAGCTTAAAAAAATTATCCCCCAGGTGCAAGTTGTCGCCATTTCCGATTATGCAAAGGGGTTTCTCACAAACCGCCTTTTACAGATGGCTATTTCTCTTGCCGGCCATTATGGAAAGCCTTGCATTATCGATCCAAAGGGCTCAGATTTTACCAAATATCGAGGAGCGACTTTAATCAAGCCAAATCTCATGGAAGCATACAACGCTTCAAAAATGGCGGAGTCTGCAACGCTGGATATCGTAGCAAACCGCCTTCTTGAAATTACAGATGCCCCAATGCTCATGGTTACCCGCTCTGAAGATGGGATCTCTCTTTTTGAGCAAAATAAAGAAAGAAGAGATTTTCCCGTTCGAAAATCCCAAGTGAAAGATGTGACAGGGGCAGGAGATACTGTTTTGGCAGTGATGTGTTTAGGGCTTGCAAGCGGCATTGATCCGGCCCTGAGCATCCAATTTGCAAATATTGCAGCAGGCATTGCGATCGAACGGGTGGGATGCGCATCCGTTCAACTCTCTGAAATTGCCGAAAGGCTTTTGGATACCCATGTGCAAACTAAGATCTTTGATGAAAACCATACCTATGTTTTAGAAGAGGTTCTAAAAAGAAAAAAATACGCTCTTTTGGTATTGGAGAGGCTGGATTCAATTACTGCAGCCCTTTTTCGATCCATCAGGCAGCTTGCCAGTTCCCAAGAGCTGATTCTGTACATTGAAAGCGATCCTGAGGATGAATTTGTCAAACTTCTCTCCTCTTTGCATGAGATTAAGGCGATCATTTTGCAAAAAAAGAGCTTGCAGCGTCTTCTGCACTCAATCCATCCGGAAAAAGTATTTATTTGCGATGGAAACGGAATAGGCGAACTCCCTCTTGATGAGAAGGAGATTCGCCGCTCCGGTAATGGGCGGCAAGTTGCTTGCCGCAAATGGATAGATAGCTCGGTAGATCCGGCTCTTAATGAGCCGGATTACATCGAGCTGCCCGTTCACGAAAGAGCAGAAGATGTTTTAAAGGCCTTGAGAATGCGGGCGCCTCCAAGACAGATTTCCCCATCATAAAAGACAATGAATTGACCGGGCGTTATTGCCCTTTGGGGCTGATCGAAGATGACCCTATTTTTTTCGACCCTGCAAGGCTCATCTTTTCCTCGATATCGGATTTTTGCTGTGCAGTGAAAGGGAAATTCGGGAACATCTAAAACCCAGCTAAAACCCTCTGCATGAAGTTCTTGATGAAATAAGGCATCTTCTCCTCTTTCCACAAAGACCGTATTGGATGCAATCTCTTTGTCAACGACAAACCAAGCATCTCCCGCCCCGCCAAGCCCGAGCCCTTTTCTTTGCCCAATTGTATAAAATGCTGCGCCGTCATGCCGGCCCACAATTTCGCCACTCAATGTTTTAAAATCGCCGGGGCTGTAGCCCAAATATCCCGATACAAAAGGTTTGAAATCCCTTTTCCCAATGAAACAAATTCCGGTGCTGTCTTTTTTTTCCGCAGTGGCAAGTTTTTCTCTCAGGGCAATTTCTCTTACCTCTTTTTTTTGTAGGTGTCCCACCGGAAATAGGACTTTTGTAAGAGCCTTTTCTTTGACGGCATGGAGAAAATAGCTTTGATCTTTTTCAGGATCAACTCCTCGAAGAAGGCGGCCCTTTTCATCTTTTCTACAATAATGGCCCGTTGCTAAATAATCTGCGCTAAGATCCATTGCCTTTTTTAAAAAGGCATCAAACTTGATCTCACGGTTGCACAAGATATCAGGATTTGGAGTGAGTCCATCTTTTAAATCCTGCAAAAATTCTTCAAAAACTCTTCTCCTATATTCTTCTACCAAATTAACGCTAAAGACAGGGATTTGGATTTGATCGCAAACTCTTACTACATCTTCATATTCGATAGAAGATTTGCAGACCCCATTTGCCCCCTCTTCTTCCCAGCTTTTCATGAAAAGCCCGATCACATCAAAGCCTTGCCTCTTTAAAAGAAAAGCCGAGACGGAGGAGTCGACTCCTCCAGACATTCCTACGATGACTTTCACAAGGCTTGTTTTAACCTTTCAATCCTCATCTCTATTGGAGGATGGGTAGAGAAAAAACGGATCAGGCCCCTTTTTTTTGCAGGATGAGAAATTTTAAAGGCTGCCATAGCGGGATTTTCTTTTTTGACATCTTTGATCTCTTGCAAACTTTTGAGCGCTTGTAGAGCAGAGATCATCGAATCTTTTCCCGCCAATCTTGCCCCTCCGGCATCAGCTCGATATTCACGGAATCTGGAGTATGCTGCGATGAGAAGAGAGCCAAAAATCATAAAGATCACTTCAAAAAGATAGACAAAGAGAATGTAGCTCAGCATATTACCGCCTCCTTGGTCTCTATTTTTCCCCATTCCCGAAACGGCGTAGGCCAAAATTCTGGCGAGGAACATGACGAAGGCGTTGACTACGCCTTGAAGAAGGGTCATTGTGACCATATCTCCATTGGCGATGTGGGAGATTTCATGGCCGAGCACCCCTTCGATTTCCTTCGATTTGAGCCTATTCATTAGCCCTGTAGATACGGCAACGAGCGACCTTTTTTGCGTAGGACCTGTTGCAAAAGCATTGACCTCGGTGGAGCGGTAAATTCCTATTTGAGGGTGGGATACTCCTGAGCGATCCGCCAATTTGTAAACCATTTCGAGAAGACTTTTTAGCTCAGGGTCTTTTGTTTCGGGATCGATGATTTGGACTCCCATCATCCATTTTGCCATCACTCTGGATAGGCTAAGCGAAATGAGCGCGCCCGCCATACCCCATACAAGACAGAAAATCAAAAGGGATTTTATGTCGATGCCATAAGAGGTCAAAAATGGCTTCACGTTGAGAAGATTGAGAACAATTGAGATCATCAGGATCACTAAAAAATTCAACGCAAGAAATAAAAAAATACGCTTAAAAATCGCCACGGGTTTTTCTCCTCTAAATGGGAATATTTTAGCGCAATATCACAAGATTTTCAATTGCTAAAAATTGCCCAGTTCTGCGATCTATAGTGGATTCAAAATTTTAGGAGGGGACTATGATAGATAAAAAAGTTCATCTGCCAAAAGAAGATACAGCATTTGATATTCTAAAGAAAAATTTAGATGGGGATTTTGCCTGCGTCATTTTGATTACCTGCACCCAGCCCAGTGCTGAAGGGAAGATGGACGTTCAGTTAAACTTTGAAGGCGATGACACTTTAGCTGCTTTTTTGCTTGAAAATGCAAGAGCAGGGTTTGATACAGAATTCCAAGAATCAAAGTAATATGTTAACGCTAGATGCGCTCAAAGAGTGGTTTGAGAATGAAAAAGAAGAGATTGTAAAAAATTATTTTCATTTTTTGCGCTTTCCTTCGATCAGTGCAGATCCGGCATATGCTAAGGATTGCGTTGCATGCGCAAATTGGTTAGTAGATTTTTTACAAAAAAGGGGGCTCTCAAGTGAGCTGATCGACACACCTAGTTTGCCGATTGTCTATGGCTCGGATTTAAGCGCAGGCAAAAACAAGCCAACCCTTCTCATCTATGGCCATTACGACGTGCAGCCAATCGATCCTATTGAGCTATGGAAAAGCCCCCCTTTTGAGCCTACGATCAGGGATGGCTCAGTCTATGCACGAGGCGCAGTCGATGATAAAGGGCAAATTTTTTATGCCCTCATGGCAATTTTATGCTGGAAAGATTTGGGCCATTCTTTGCCTGTCAATATCAAATTTTGTATCGAGGGCGAAGAAGAATATAGCAGTAAAGGTCTTAGTGATGCCTTGCCGAAATTGGGATCAAAGTTTCAGGCGGATTATCTTCTTGTTGTCGATTTTGATGCTTTCGGACCTGAGGAAGCTGCGATTTCTTTGGGCGGAAGGGGAATGGTGGCCTTGGAGCTAACTCTTCGAGGAAGCGCCATTGATCTTCATTCCGGGCTCTATGGCGGCATCGCCTATAATCCGAATCGGGCAATGGCTGAGCTTTTAGCAAAACTCTACGATGAAAATGGGCGGGTGCAAGTTCCTGGATTTTATGATGGTATCATAGATCCAAGCCCTGACGATTTGAAAACGCTTGAGTGCCGCCACGACAAAGATTATTATACAAAGCATTTCGGCATTGAGGCATTTGGTGGCGAAAAGGGAAAAAGCCTGCATGAGTCCAATTGCTTTTATCCAACCTTGGAGATCAATGGAATTGTGGGGGGATATACGGGAGCGGGAATCAAAACAGTAATACCTGCAACATCTCACGCCAAAATCACTTGCCGTTTGGTGCCGGGCCAAGATCCGGAAAAGATTTCCAAAGGGATTGTCGATTTTTTGCAGAAGCATGCAACCAAGGTAATGAGGGTCGAAATCAAAAAACATAAAGGAGATCCTGCATTTCGAGGCAAAGTAGATTCTCCGTTAGCCAAAGCAATAGACGCTGCAGCGCAAGAGGCGACAGGAAATCCCTGCCACTATCTTATTTCGGGAGGATCGATTCCGATTGTGCCGGCTCTACTGCAAGCATCGAAGGGAGAATTTGTGGGAATGGGTTATGGGCTGATCGACGATGCCATCCATGCTCCCAATGAGCGCTTTGATATGCGCCGTTTTGAACTTGGATTTTTAACATTGGGAAGGGCTTTATCTTTACTATGAATCTTAATCTTTGGCAAATGATTGGACCTATCACCATGCTATCGGCATTTGCCTTAATGGCTCATTTGCCAATAGGTAATTTCGATTTGGCAATGCTTGGCATTTTAGGCATCTACATTTCTGCAAGCTATCTGGCAAGAGGCTGCAGATTGGCCCTATTTTTTCTGATTTTCTGGGGATTCATTGCTCACCTTTTATGGGAGTCCTCCCATTTTGTCCGTCTGGCGTTGGAGATGAATCTTGGGCTCTCTTTTATCATCACAGCGCTTGGATTTGAGATGAAGGCCCAGGATCAAGGCCTTCTTGAGTCCAAGATCTCAACGCAAAAAGGGGTCATCCAAAATTTGGAAGATGAGAAATTGCAACTCAGTGAAGGTTTTGCATTAGCACATATGGACAATGAAAAAAAGTTGGAAGAGCTGCAAAAAAACTTTGATGAAACCTTATCTGAAAAATCGACCCTTGAGATTTTAAACGATGTCCTTCGGAAAACCAATGCAACGCATCTAAAAGAAAAAACCGAAATCCAAAAACAGATTCTCGAAGATCAAACGCAATTTTTTTCCAAGATCCAAACTGCAGATTTTAAAATTCATGAACTCTCTCAACTTGAGCCTCTCTACAAACAGCTTAAGGGGCAATTTGAGGAAAAAACTCGTGTTCTTCATGAAACGAGAAGCTCACTTTTCAAACTAGAGACGGAGCTTCAAAGAATGAACATTGAAAAAGAACAAGAAGAGCCTCTTTTAGGCCCTCTCCATGCAGAAATTCGCCGTTTCGAAGAGGAAGTTGACCTTCTAACATCTGAAAACCAAGAGCTTCTTGAGCTTGTCACCCATCTTACAAATACCTTGCCAATAGCGCAAAATAGAACGCCCCTTCCCAAAGTAAAATCAACTGTAAAAGAGACTCTTCGAGAAGCCCTCACTCCCAAAAAAAAGAAAAAAAAGAAACTCATCCAAAAATAAATTTCTTCTCTGTGTTCTCGGTGTCCTCGGTGGTTTTTTCAGAAAACCAGGAAAAGTTTTAACCACAGAGAGCACAGAGTACACAGAGGAAAAAGATTAGAAATTTAGGGGAGAAGTGTGAGGATTTCGTAGCCGGTGTCGGTGATGAGGATGGTGTGTTCCCATTGCGCTGAGGGCTGGCCGTCTTTGGTGCGGACGGTCCATTTGTCTTTGAGGTCGACAACGCCTTCTCGTACGCCAGCATTGATCATGGGTTCGATGGTAAAAACCATCCCGGGGGCAAGGGGAATTGCTGTCCGGTTTCTATGATGGGGAATTTCGGGAGGCTCATGGAAGGCAAGACCGATCCCATGCCCTACAAATTGATTGACTACAGAACAGCTGTGTTTTGACGCATAATTTTCAATGGCATTTCCAATATGCCAGATGGGGGCTCCGGGTAGGCAGGCCTCTATTGCTAGGTCGAGGCATTCATAAGAGACATCGACCACCTTTTGTTTTTCAGCACTCACCTTGCCAATTGTGACCATTTTGCTGCAGTCGCCAAAATACCCATCTACAATCGAAGAGACGTCGATATTGATGATGTCTCCTTCCTGAAGGGGCCTGTCATCGGGAATCCCATGGCAGATCACTTCGTTTAAGGAAGTACAGATCGATTTTGGATAGGGGGGCGATCCATATCCCAAATCGGCGGGGATCGCATTTGCTTCTTTATGAAGGCGCATCGAGAGGCTGTCTAATTCGTTGGTGGTGATCCCCTTTTTGGCAGCTTTGCATAGCGCATCTAAAATTTGGGCAGTCACTATGCAGGCCCTTTTGATTTTTTCAATTTGTTCAGGGGTTTTTAAGATGATCCCATACTCTTTTTTATACAGTTTGGCAAGATTAGGAGTTCGGTCCTCATTGGGATAGTGGCATTTTTTCCATTTTGTGCCGCTTCCACACCAGCATGGGTCATTTCTTTGAATCATGAGAGGAGTTTAATAGAAAACATTGTAAAGAACAAGGCCGTGGGCAGGGGCAGTTATCCCTGCAAGGGCCCGAGTTTTGGATGCAAAAATTTCGGGAATGGAGTCTTCCTTCAATTTGCCTGAGCCGATATAGACGAGGGTTCCGGCTATGTTTCTTGCCATTTTATAAAGAAATCTGTCGCCTCTGATGGCAAGGTTAAGCCGATTTTGATCCGGGATGATTCTGATTTCGGAAAGAGAGCAAATCGGATTCTCTTTTTTCTCATTGGCAAAGGAAGAAAAATCATGGGTTCCCAAAAATTTTTTTGAAGCCTTTTCCATTTTGGCAAGATCGAGAGGGTATTTGAAGTTCCAAGAATAGAGCCGATCCATGGGCATTTGAATGCCAAGACAAATGTGGTAATGGTATTCTTTTTCTTTTGCATCCAAAGTAGGGTGGAAATGGGAGATTTCTTCTAACTCATGGATCCGGATACATTCCGGCAAAATAGCATTCAATGCTCTTTTTAAAGCATCTGGATCCCAAGATTTTTTCATACCGAAACAACCTGAAGAATCGGGAATTTGGCAAGGAGGCTCCTCAGAATTTTGATTCGGAGCGAGCGACCATTGCCGAGAGGCAAGGCGCGAGTGAGAATCGAAATTATGAGGTAAAGCCAACGCAGCCGGGGTCCCCAAAGACGCATCGTCTTTGGGGTAAGGCGCAGCCAAAAACCGATTCTTCAGGTTGTTTTGGTATAAATCAAAAGAGACGACTTGTCCTTTTGCATGGACCCCTCGATCGGTTCTACTTGCAGCCTCCGGCAGCACTTTTTCTTTTGTGATTTGCAAAATGGCAATCTGCAGCTCTTCTTGGATGCTTGGGCCCATTTTGGTTTTTTGCCAGCCGAAATATCTACTGCCATCGTAGGAGAGAATTAATTTATACATTAATAAACGCTCTAATGCCGCTTAAAAACATTTGGATAGAGATTAAAGTTAAAATGAGTCCCATGAGCCGCTCTGTTGCTAAGATCCCCTTTGTGCCTAAGACCGATTTAAGCCAAGAAGAAGAAATTAAAATCATAAGGGAAGCTGCCCATGCAATGATAATGGCTCCTAAACCGATCCACTCATTCGATTGCTTGGCATAGATCATGACAGCTGCCAGCACTCCGGGCCCTGCAACCAAGGGGATCGCCAGTGGAACAATGAAAGGCTCAATAGCAGTATTAGGAATATGCTCATCCAGGCTATTGGAATGGGGAAAGATCATTTTCAAGCAAAGAAGAAATAAAATAATTCCTCCGCCAATTTGGATGGTTGATTGCTCCACATGCAAAAAGCGCATCAGGCCATTGCCAATGAAATTAAATATAATGATGATTCCAAGGGCAATAACGAGCTCGCGGATAATAATGATCCTTTGCCTTCTTGCCGGAATGCCCTTTAAAAAACTTAGGTAGAAGGGAATATTTCCCACAGGATCCATCAATAAAAATAATGAAAAGGCAATCGACAAGAGGGTCATGCTTTCTCTATAAAGTAAAGCCGGCCAATCGTCAAGATCCGAACTCCATATCTTTGGAAGTTACAAAAAGCCGTTTCCAAAGGTAATTGAGATACGATTTTTGTTCTTGATTGAGATGGTGCAGGATGATGAGAGAATCGCTATTTTTCGTAAAGGCGGCCTTTGTCCAATTGGCAGAGCCGGCAATGAGGGTTTGCTCGTCGATCAAAACAAACTTATGATGTAACAGTTGAAGCCCTTGGCTATAGAGGACGTTAATTCCGGCATTTTTTAAAGCTGAAATCGTATGAGCTGAGGCTCCTAGTCCTGAGTGCAAATCAATGACAACAGTCACATCGATGCCCCGTTTGTGAGCCATGAGAAGCTCATCTGCTAACGTAGGATGGGTAAAAGTAAAAATGGCTGCCCGAATGCTTTTATTTGCACTTCGAAGAACCCTTTTCATTTCATAAAGGGCGTTGCCATTGGGATCGGGTAAAATCCATAGATCGACATCTTGCCCGCCAACAGGGGTTCGGATGTGGCCTGAGGAGTAGGGGACTTTTTGCTTGAGAAAGGCAGCAATTTTTTTGTTAGAGAATCCAATGACGAGATTGTCATGCATTCTTAAAGAATGGGGAGTCATATTTGCCGATCCCAAAAAAACCATCTCATCATCAAGAACGAGTACTTTATGATGCATGAAACCTAATTGCCGAATGGGATGAAGAGTGCAGCCATCTAATAGCCTAATCAGATTTGGAGATCCTTTCGTATCATAATAAACGATAGGTTCCACATTTTGCTTGGCCTTATTACTCAACGCATGGAGAATCGAAGAATCGGTAAGGCCGAACATGACCAGATAGATGGACCGTTTTGCCTTTTGGATGGCCTCCAAAAACGTTAATGTTAAATCTTGCTGGCATTGGTTTGAATAGAGCCTGGGCGGCTCGCCAAGCGTGGGAAGGGTGGGGGTTAAGGAGTGCCAAACAAACCAAATGGCAAAACAAACCAGAATCAGAAGGTAAAAGGCTATTGGAGAGTGTTTTTTCTGCTGTGGAAGAACGAGTACAGGTGCTGGAATTACCTTTTTTCTACCCAATGCAAGTGCTTACACTCGTTTTCCGGACTTCCTAATCTTTCGAAGGGCAGTCCCAATTCCATTCTTATCTATGGTCCTTAAAGCTGCAGCTGAAAGGCGGAGCTTCACAAACCGCTTAGTTTCAGGATCCCATAGTCTTTTTTCTAAAAGATTAGGTATAAATCTACGATTTGTACAACCTGTAATCTTTAAGCCGATCCCTTTTTTCTTCTTGGCAATCCCGCGGAGGGCATATTTGCGGCCAAAGCTTGGTTTTCTTCCGGTCAAAATGCAACTTCTTGGCATAAAAATAATCCTTTTAAAGGGGAAATCATAGCATCCATCAAATTATCTGTAAATACCTAAAAACCCGTGCCCGATCCCGATACCGTGCCCGATACCGATACCGATACCGTGCCTTTATTTATTAGCTCTAAGCCCTACACCCCAAATCATTTGAAAAAACATTATTAAAAAAATTATTAGTATGCTAAGTTAAAGCTGTGAGGTGAGTTATGAAGACAGTTAGAGTGTTGTCGGTCATTGGCTTGGCAGCTTATTTGGTTTTTAATGGCTTATTCAACTTGGGCGAAATGGATTCTCCAACAATCCGAGCAGCAATTGGGCTCTTAGGATTGATTTCTGGAGCTTTAATGTTCATTTCTCTCGGCCATTGGATCAATATCAAAAAAGAAAGGTAAACAATACCTTTCGAGGATGAGGGCGATTACGGAAGGGTTTATTCCAGTCGCCCAAAGCCGTCTCCATTGGGATCGTTCTCTATTTCTATTTTTTCGTTTTTTTTCTTTCCAACTCTCAATAAAAAAAGCCCTTTATTAAAAAAAAGTTTATTTGTTACAGTGATGTATGTGAGGTGTTCATATGAAACTAGTCAGAGTATTGTCTGTTATTGGAATCGCAGGTTATTTAGTACTAGATGGATTATATGGTTTTTCGGGAGCAGATAACCCACTGGTTTATTCTGCTATAGGATTAGTAGGTCTGGTTGCGGGAACTCTTATGTTTGTTTCTCTTGCTCTCTGGGCTGATCCGAGAAATGAGTAGTCATATATCTATCCTTCTACCTTGATCGGGGCCGCTATTTTGGAGCGGCGCCCGAACTTTTAATAGGGGCAGCAGGAGAGACTGGCAGAGGAGTTGGCGTTGCAGCACCCGGAATTCTCTCAACTTTTCTTGCCAAGATCGATGAGCCGGAGACCTGGTTCGTAAGCTTATAAGTGTAAAAGGGATTTGAGCTTTGAGTCACTATGATTTCAACAGGGGTGATCCATCCTTGTGCAATAGGGACATCTTCGGGACGGACATTATACATAGTGCCATCGCTTAAGCGCAAATATTGGCTATTTTGAATATTCTCAGAAAGGGTAGGTTGGGCAGGTTTCATTGGAACTACGGCCGTAGTTGGGGGGGGAGTTGGCGGTGTATTCTGGTATTTTGCATCAATCCAATCTTGCAAGGCTCCTTTTTCTTTATCTGTCAGCTTATAGACTCCGGTATTTCTCTTATCTTGATCTGTCATATCGGTATCTAGCATCGCAGTACCTAGAAGTAGAGCAAAAAGATGCAGCATCATATAGCCTCCGTCTCCTTATCTGGACATTTTCTTTGCATTTCGCGCCTTAAATTAATAAGGGCTTTAGGCGAAGTTGTTACAATTTTTTCTGCTTTCTTAAGAAACTTCCACGCCTTTTTATAATTATGCCTTTCAAAATGGATTGCAGCAAGGTAATAATGCGCCGTTGGATCATTTGGGCACATTTCTGCATATTTTTCTAAGTAGGGAATTGCTTCTTTTTCTCTTCCAAGCTGCAGCCAAGTGACGCTTAAATGAAAAAGTCCCCCGCGAAATTGAGGAAACTTTTCCACGGTTTCCATGAGTCTTTTTTGTTTATCCAAAATAGATGTCCTTTTTTCATCCACTTCATCAAAAACAGCTGAGATCCCGTCGATATCTACTTTTTTTGCTAAATAATCTTCGGCAATTGCTCGGAGCTCAATAGGCGCCCTCTCACAGTTTTTTTTCAAAAGCTCCACTCCTTCCTTCTTCTTTCCAATCATCAGATAATTGAAGCCAAGAAAAAGGTTCAACAACGGATCTTCTTTTAAAAAAAGCTTCGCCTTTTCATAGAGCTCAATTGCTGTTTTCGAATCATTTTTATGCCAAAAAACCGCTGCCTGGTTCATGAAAGCAAGTCCTACACAGTCTTTGATCGAGCGGGCATCAAGGCGCTGTTGGAGCCCTAAATACTGCTCTGTTGGAATGTCGATTCCTCTTGCTGTCGTTTCAATATTGATCTCTTTTCCTTCTTCCACATAGCGAACATAAATGTGGCCGGGTGGAGTAATTGCTTGCAAAGAGAGATCAAGTCTTTGGGCAAGACAAAGATAGAGAATGGATACTCCTAAGCAAACACCCCGCCTGCTATCGAGAACGGAAGGTAAAAAGGTATAGACATCAATATCTTTTGCATAGAGAGAATGGGGAGGAAAACGGAATCTCATCTCGGAAAAGACAAAATCATTCATTGCCCGGATTTTTTCAAAGGGAGTGGCATTTGGTTTTAACCTGGCTTTGATCTGCAGCGCCATCAGATCCATCATCGCTTCATAATTTAGGATCTTTTCTTTGGCATCTCCCATCTCGGCAACCAATAGGGCCCGGCCTAAATCAATGTCTTCGGGATCAAGTTCTAAGAGGGCTTTTTGATCCCAAAGGTAAAAACCTTTGAGCTTTCGATTAGCCAGATTCTTTGACAATTTTTCAATGCAAGCTAATGCATCGGTATTTAAAGGAATAGGATCTATTTCCGTTCGATTGACAAGCTCAATGATCGGCTGCAGACTGCAACTTGGCAAAATCACCGGCTCATCTTTAGAGCCCCCGCTCAATAGATGCCAGGCATGGCTCAAAGCTTTTTTGCCCTCCTGACTACCCGGATACAGCTCATAGAATGCAAAATGCTCTGCCACAGATAAAGGATCTAAGGTTGCATAGAGAGCGCTCAAAGAGCTATTTGCCGCAAAACAGGGCCAAATTGCTAAAAGAAAGAACCAACGTCCCATAAGGCCCATCATAGTGGTTGATCTTTTTTAACGACCATGTTTAAATTTTTCCTTTATTTTCTTAGGAGTGGGTACAAAGAAAAAAAAGATTTTAAGAGAAAGACATTCCTTCGAGAGTTTGTCTTCTTAAGTTAGGGTCTTGAATGCACAGAGCAGCCTTTAGTGCTTGGCTGTGGAATTTTCTTCCGGAAAAAATGAAAGCTATATTGTTTAAGATGCAATCTTTTGCTTTTGGTTCTTCTATCTGAATTGCAGCGTTGATTGCTTGAGAGGCTTGTTCAGAGTTGGCATTTTTGGCTATGGTTATTGCCATTTCTCTAAGCACTTTATCTTTGATCTCAGGTTTTTGAATATAAGATACAGCTGCAGGAAGGATCATTCTTCTAGAGAATAAAATCAGAAGAGCGGTTGCAATCGTATTATCTCTACAATCGTTTGTTGGAATCAAATTGGCAGCTTGGAATGCCAAGGGGATTTGAGTCTTAGTGCCGCTTTGAGCAATTTCTTGAGCAAATGAAGCTAAAAGGTTTTCTATCATTGCCAAATTTACAACAGCATAGGCCAATTTTTGGATGATTATAAACTCAAGCTGATTTCTTTTAATTGCAAGTTTTAAGATAGCTTTTAGATAGTCACTTCTATGAATTTCATTCTCTTCTACATCCCATACCAGATCAATTGCCACATCTATATCACTTAAAACATTAATAAACTTTGATAAATTTTTAGCTTTTCCTGGATCCGTTCGAAGCAAATATAAAATATCGTCAGCTTGGCGAGAATACTTATTTTGAATATCTAAATAAAGTTCATAAATCTGGGAAGCTTTCGAATTTCGAACCGGGATTAATGCTGTACTAATAAGAGGGTATATTTCTAAAATTTCTTGTTTGGTTGGGTTATTTTTAATCTGGTTGAGAAAACCGGAGAATGTAGAAGCAAGTTTTTGGTTTTTGATAAAACGAATAATAAGATATTTTAAATAGTTTTGTAAATCATTTTTTAAATAACTTGTAACTCGAGAGGTAATTATTTTATTCAGATTGCTAAATTTAGCATGGAGAATATTATCGTTCGATATAGAAAATATTTTATTCAAAATAACTATTGGCAAGCGTTCAATAGAACTATTCGGAATCGATCTATTAGATGTAATAGTATTAATTGACACATTTTCTCCGTTTTCAATTAATTATAATCTAATTAGGAGATAGAAGTCAATTGTTATTAAAGAAGTGAATACTTAAATCTTTGAAAAGAAACCAACCTCCTGGCGGGCCCGCGTTACCGCTTTTTCGGCGATGACGAATGCTTCATTTAAGAAAAATCTGGCCTGTTCGTAGCCTTCTTTGTCCTTAGCCTCAATCATGAGGGGATCGATTTGACGATCGACTTTTATTTGCTTCATTCTTGCTCTATGCAAGGTCAAGAGAGCTCTTTGAGCAATTGCTTTTGAGTTATTAAATCTCGCCAAATCTAAATCATTTAGGATGTCGAGAGTTCTTTTTTGGATGCTGAGAGTCAAACGTTGAGCTGCAAAAACATAGTGGGCCTCAGTTGAGTTAAGCTCTTGCCAAATCTTTTGAGCAGTTATTTCTGCCTTGCGGGCAGTATCAAAAGCAGTTTTGCATGCTTTGAGATTGAGTTCAAAATTTTTTGGCTCTGAGAATTGGATCGTTTTTTCTAACAATTGGTGAAAGGCAACAATCGCCTCTTGGCCGGCATCAATTGCCTTTCCGACTGTTGCAGGAGGTTCAGGTGGATAAAGAGGTTGATCTAGATGTGCATTTCTCCAGGCGTTCGTCTTCATATGGTTGCTCCAAAAAAAATTAAAGGCAATATTTTACAAAAATTTAGATTATTTGACGAATCATTTTTGCAAGATCTTGATGAGCTGCGATTTCCTCAATGGTTGGACGGTAACGGTAGTTCCAGTTGGTTGGGAGAAGAGTTCCCGGAACATTGATCCGGTCTTTTTCCGGATTTTCCCAGCGAAGATCAGAGAAAGGATAGAGATATTCTTGCAAGAGATTGATGTGGAAATAGCTAGATGTTTTGTGGGAATCCTTGAGAATTTCGATTTGCCGATCTTGCGATAATGTAGATTTATACTGCCATTTTTTATAAGCGCAAAGGGCCATTGCCTCTTCCGGATACTTTTGCCACCAAAGGGCAGTCGTTTCCATATCGGGAGTAGAGAGGGTAGTCATGCTAAAGGGCTCGTATTGATCTAAAGGAAGGTTTCCTTGCCAGCGCATCACTTTAATTCCGCAAATCCCAAGATCTTTTATTGTTTTATAAACAACAGGGGTAATGGGGCCCAAATCTTCTCCAATTGGAAGAAGTGTTGATGTCTCTAAGAGCATTTCTAAAAACTTGCGGCCTCTTTTTTCCCAAAGCGTTCCATCTGCAGGAAGATAAAATCCATCGGCTGCTTTTTTTCCCGACTGAATTGCCCAAATGCGGAAAAATCCTAGCACGTGATCGATCCGATAGATGTGATAGAGTTTGGAAAAGATTTCCATACTTTTTTTCCACCATGCAAAATTGTCTTTTTCCATCGCCTGCCAATTAAAGAGGGGAAAGCCCCAGCTTTGCCCTTGTGGGTTAAAGGGATCAGGAGGCGATCCGGCAGAAAAATCTTTTATAAAAAGATGGGGATTTTCCTGAACATCTATGGAATCTCGGCTCATGAAATGGGGTAAATCGCCAATGAGAAAAACCCCTTTTTCATTTGCAAAAGAAAGGACCTTTTCCATTTGAGAAAAACACATTTGCTGTAGATCGGCGTCCTTCATTGCTTCTAACTTTCTTTTTTTGATTTCATGGCGGGGAAGATTTTCCAGCTCCAACTTTTGAGGCATGCTTAAATAGATTGGATCGAGCTTCCAAGAAGAGAGCGGGTTATAGGGGCTAGGGTCGTCTCCCGTTTCATTTAAGGGAAGGAGTTGGATGCAATCAAATCCTACGGATTTGCACCATTCTATGAGCGGAATGAGATCTAAAAATTCTCCGATTCCGGAGCTATTTTGGGTGCGAAGTGCAAATAGAGGAGTGCAAATTCCATGATGAGCTCTTTGGCCTACTTTTTTCCAATGTTCTTCTGCTATCACGGTTTTGGATTTCCTTGAGAAAGGGATTTTTGCCAGCTGACGGAACGCTTATAAAATTGGTCACGATCATCGCAAGTCTTTCGCCATTAAGAA
>CAZXLK010000020.1:0-2574 GCA_964641775.1 uncultured bacterium
GATACCATGCCATCTTAAATAAAATTGCCCCGACACTTGCAATTTTGGATAAAATTCCCGATGATAAAATCGGATCTCAACTGGGAAGTAGATGGAAAACCAAAAACAAATCCTCTCCGATTTCAATCTTATCTTGCGGCGAATTGGAAGAGCATAAGGTTCTTTTAAAAGAAATTGCAATTGCATTAGATGTCTACTTTGGTCCCGCAGCCCTCATCGATGCAGAACCGATTGAAAAAGAAAATGGATGGAACCTATTTTTATCCTCCGACACTTTAAAATGCATTGTGATTTGCGACTCAACTCTTTGGCAGCTTCACAGTTTACGCTCATTTTATAAAGAAACCCCTGCAACTGGAGTCAGGGTCATTGCAAATACACCTGTATTTTTACTTCCCGATCTTTCCTTGTATTTGAAAGATTCCCTTCTTAAGCGCTCTCTTTGGCACGGTTTATGCGAGAAATTTTCGTAAGCGTTCTTTTAGATCAAAATTTAGCAAAAAAACTCGAGTATGCAGTTCCAAGCGAGATGGCATCTCAAATTGAAGTTGGGATGAGAGTTGAAGTTCCCATCAAAAGCACGTTAAAAAAAGCAACCGTTGTAGAGATCAAAGAAACTCCCTCCTTCACAAAAGTTCGCCCCATTTCCCGCATCCTTTCCAACACGGCAGAGCTAAACGATATGCAATGGAAGCTTGCCCATTGGATGGCCCGCTATTATGCAGCTCCTTTGCAAAGGGTATTAAAATGTTTTATACCTCCAAATATTCGCCACGATGTAAAGCCCAAAGCCCAAAACTATCTAACTCTCAACCAAACGCTTGATGAGACGATAAAGGCTTGCGAGCTCTATCGAATAGAAAACCCTAAAATTGCAGAAATCTTGGATCTTCTTTTGCAAAAAAAGGGGATCTTTGCAGCGGACTTGGATGATGAAAAGATTGTAAAAACAATGATTCAAAAAAAGCTCATTGTATCGAAAAAGATCCCTGTTGACACCGATCTTCTTTTAGATGAAGAGTTTTTTCAAACATCTGCCAAAACATTGAACGGGGAACAAAAAAAATGTTTGGATGAAATCAAAAAATCGATGGAACAAAATCATTTTATTGCCCATCTCATTCATGGAGTGACAGGAAGCGGAAAAACAGAAATCTATCTCCAAGCAATTGCTCATTCTCTTGAGATGCAAAAAAGCGCTATCCTTTTGGTTCCTGAAATTTCTTTAACTTCTCAAACAATTGAAAGATTTCGCTCCCGCTTTAAGGAAAAAATAGCCATTTTGCATCATAAAAGAAGTCTTGGCGAAAGAACTCTTGCTTGGGAAAAATTGAGAAGCGGTGAGATTCGGATCGCAATTGGTGCAAGATCTGCCATTTTTGCTCCCATGCAAAATTTAGGCCTTGTCATTGTCGATGAAGAACATGATAGCTCCTATAAGCAAAGTGAAGAGACTCCCTTTTATCACGCCCGAAATGTTGCCGTGATGCGGGCTCATTTAGAAAAAGCGGTGGTGATTCTTGGAAGCGCAACACCATCGATTGAATCGCGCTATAACGCCGATCTTGGAAAGTACAAACTCCATACGATTGCATCCAGAGCCACTTCTGCCCCCTTGCCCATTGTAAAAATTGTCGATATGAAAAAAGCACATCTCATCCATGGAGGCTTTACCCATTTTTCCGAAGAGCTTTTGGGAGGGATAAAAAGAAGGCTCGAAGTCGGAGAGCAAACGCTCCTTTTTCTCAATCGACGGGGTTACCACCGAATCCAAATGTGCGCAAATTGCAGAGAAACGATCAAATGTCCCCATTGCGATTTAGGACTTACCTATCATCGGGGAGTCCATCTTTTAAGATGCCACCTTTGTGATTTTAAAAGAGAATCTCCAAGAACTTGCCCATCTTGCGGCAGCTCGGAGAGTTTGGAGTTTAAAGGCTTTGGGACGGAACATGTGCAAAGATCGCTACATGCCGTCTTTCCTGAAGTAAGAACTCTTCGCATGGACCGCGACACTACCCAAAAAAAAGATGGCCATGAGGCCATTTTCAAACAATTTCGGGCTCATAAGGCAGATGTTTTGATTGGAACGCAAATGATTGCCAAGGGATTTCATTTTCCCTCCGTTACCTTAGTCGGAGTTTTAAATGGAGATGCTCCCTTAAATATCCCCGATTTTAGGGCAGCAGAGTCAGTCTTTCAGCTTTTAACCCAAGTTGCAGGAAGATCAGGGAGATCGGACCTTCCCGGAGAAGTAATTCTGCAAACCTTTCTCCCCAACCATCCTGTTCTCAAGCTGGCAGCAGAGCAAAATTACGACGCCTTTTACAATAAAGAGATTCAAGAAAGGCGTCTTTTTGGCTATCCCCCCTTTACCCATCTCATCAAATGTTTATTTTTATCGACGGATTCAGGCGAGGCCCTCGATGCTGCCAATGAGGCCCATGATTACCTTTTGCACCACCTTCCCCCTTTTGCAAAAATCTTGCCCCCGGGGCCTTCCGGATATGCCAAAATCAAAGACCAATATCGCTTTCAGTTTCTGATCAAAACAACCAAAATCGATCCCCTAAT